>CAZGYQ010000029.1:0-33748 GCA_964530695.1 uncultured Caulobacteraceae bacterium | reverse complement strand
CCCCCTAGACTCAGTCATTCCGGGGCGGCCGGAGGCCGAACCCGGAACCCAGGGGTTCAAGTGTGGAACGAACGAACCGGTCGAAGCACTTGAGTCCAGTCCCCTGGGTTCCGGGTTCGCGCTGCGCGCGCCCCGGAATGACTGAGTGTTGTGAGGTGGACGCAGCGGCCGCTCCCGGCGAACACCTGATGCGCACGCAAATTCACCGCGCCCGCGCATACTCCCGCACGATGGCGTCGAGAAAATCGCGGCCCTCGTAGACCGAGCGCACGCGGATCTTTTCGTTGAGACCGTGGGCGTTCACTTCGCCGGGGACGGCGAACATGCCGCTCATCCCGTAGGTGGGAATGCCGGCGGTGTTGAGGAAGCGGCCATCGGTAGCGCCGGGCGTCATCGACGGGATGATCGGCACGCCCGGCCACATGCGCGCGGCGGTGCGTTCCACGGGCCCCATGATCTGGCGCGTGAGCTGGGGCGGCGATGAGCCGTCGCGGCGGCGCACGATGTTCACCTTGATCGCGGGATCGGCGACAACGCGCTGCAGCTCCACCTGGACTTCTTCTGGCGTATGGCCCTGCAGCACGCGACACGACAACGTCGCCTTCGCGCTCTGCGGCAACGCGTTCGGCGCGTGCCCGCCCTCGATCTGGGTGACGACGCAGGTGGTGCGCATGATGGCGTTGAACGAGGGATCGCGCGCGACGCGCGTTGCGGCGACTTCATCGGCGGGGTTGGCCGAAAGCGCGGTCATCGCCGCGCCCATCTCGCCGCCGACGATCGGCGCCATGCGTTCGAAGAAGGTGCGCGTGACGGGCGTGAGTTCGACGGGAAAGCTGTGCTGCGCGAGCCGTCCGAGCCCGGCGCTCAGCTGCGTGATGGCGTTGTCGGGGCGCGGGCGCGAGGAGTGGCCGCCGGGATTGGCGACTTCGAGCGCCATCACCTGGTGGATCTTTTCGCCCGCCTGCACTTCGAGCGCCACGGGCTTGCCGTCCGCCGACAGCGCGCCGCCGGCGCCTTCGTTGATGGCGAAACCCGCCTGCATGAGATCGCGATGGTTCTTCAGGAGATAGTCGACGCCGTTGACGCGGTTTGAGGTCTCCTCGCCGCAGGTGAGCGCGAGCTTGATGTCGCGGCGCGGGCGGAAATTCTCCCGGCGCATGCGGATGAGCATGTCGGTGAACACCGCCGCCATCGCCTTGTCGTCGGCGACGCCGCGTCCGTAGAAGAAGCCGTTCTCCTCGACGAGCGTGAAGGGATCGCGCTCCCAGTCCTCGCGGCGCGCGTTGACGACGTCGATGTGCGCGAGCAGCAGCACCGCCGGCGCACGCCGGTTCGAGCCGCGCAGCACCGCAACCATGTTGCCGTCCTCGGGCGCGCCTTCGGGCACGATCACGCGCACATCGCCTTCGGCGAACCCAGCGGCGCGCAAGCGGGCGGCCATCGCGTTGACAGCGCGGGTGCACGAGCCAGTGGCGGCGGAGGAATCGATCTCGACGAGTTCTTCGTAGAGCGCGCGGAACGCGGTCTGGTCGGGACGCTGCGCGTGCGCGGGGGCGGCGACCAGCAGGGCGCCCGCGGCGCAGGCCGCAACCGTCAATGTCTTCATGCCGGCGAACCTGGCCATACGTCGTCTCCGGATTGCGGAATTCCTGAACCCGATCAGCATGGTGCACGGATTTTGCGCAGGCAAGCGCCGGACTCCCAGCGGCCGGAAATGGTCGATGGGCCTAGGGCGGCGTTAACTATTGGGGAGGCCCCTTCGGGTAGAAGTCGGATGTGGCGAAGTCCCAGTTCTCCGATGGCCGGCGCAACCTCGCGTTGATCCGCGCGAGCGGTTCGACCGCGCGCGTGCTGAACCTCGCGCTCGTCTATGAACGGTTCGGGGCGTCCGAGGAGTTCGCCGCCGGCCCCATGTTCCGCTGCCAGCGGCTCAACCGGGCGCTCATCCTCAAGCACGCGCTGCGCCCGCACGAACGCGCGCTGTTCGAACGGCCGGAGCCGCACACCACCAAGATCGTGTTTCCGTTCTCGCCGACCGAACTCGGCATCGGCGGCGCGTCGGTGATGTTCGGGGAAAAGCACTTCGACGCGGTGTTCCGCAAGGCCGTCGGCGAGAGCCTCGACGAGGAGGACTACGCGTCGGACTTCGAACTGCTGTGCGTGCTGCACGAGGCGCCGTCGTTCGATCCGTTCCTGCTGCGCGAACACCTGCGCCGCATCGGCCGCGAACCCGCGCGCTGCTTCTTCGACATCTCGGCCGCCGACATCGCGCGCATGTTGAAGTTCGTCGCCGCGGAAATCGAGCCGCTGACCAATCTTGCGTTCGGCGCGACGGGGCGGCGTGCGGAAAAGCTCTCGATGCGGCTGTCGGAAAAACTGATGACCGACGAGAACGCCCAGCTCCTCGATCCGCTGCGCGAGACGCTGCGGCTCGGGCCGGCCGAATACCGCGAGGGCGTCTTCGCGTGGAAGGGCTTCCTCTACTATCGCTGGCTGCTGCAGGACATGGCGGGCCGCCACGTGGAGTTTACGACGAGTTTCGAGGGGTGCTCCGTTGCTGCAAGCGATCGCGGGGTGCGCGCCGAGATCGAGAAGCTGCGCCGCGACGTACTGCGCCGGGCCGATCTCGTGCTGCGTCGCGCGGGCGTGGCGATGACCGAGTATAGCGGCGCGTTCGCGGCGTTCGCCCGCGGGGAAGCCAACGTTTTCCGCGGATTCCTGCTGGAAGCGCCGGCGCGCTTTGCGCCGCTCGGCGAGGCGATCGGCGCGGTCAAGCACATCCACTCGTTCTGGGGCTATCGCTTCCCGGCGCAGTCGACGCTGCGGCTGGACGCCGAAGAGGCGCAGGACATCCTGCAGGAATTCGACAAGATGCTCGCCGGCATCGAACTCGTCCGCGAGGCGGAAGAGGATGAGGTGATGTACCTGTAGCGGTTCCGCGGGTTGCGGCCTCCTTGCCGCAGATCAATGAATCGCCGGGCGACATCGGCTCAGTGGGCCCCACATCCCCCACCAAGGAGCCCCGATGGCCGAAGAGCATCTTGATCACGCGCTTTCCGAGGAATTCGGCAGCCAGATCGCGGCGGTTCACGCGCTGAAGGCGTCGAACGCGCATTTCCGCACGCTCATGGAACGCAACCATGCGCTGTGGAAGGAAATCCAGCACATCCAGAGCGGTATCGCGCCGGCCGACGACCAGACGCTCGAAGTGCTGGAAAAGCGCCGCCTCGTCATTCTCGACGAGATCGCGAAGATGCTCGCGAAAGGCTGACGCGCCGGCGCTACAGCGCCGCCGCCACGCGGAATCCCACGGTTGAATCGCGCACGGTCTGCGCGTTGCGGCCGCGGTTGGCGATGCGCATTTCCGGCGCGCGGTCGCGCCAGCCGCCGCCGCGCACGACGCGCAGGTTGCAGTTGCCGCTGGCGATCGCCGCCCCCGACTGGTTGGCGGCGGAATAGCCGCTGACGTAGCAGTCCTGCACCCACTCGCGCACATTGCCCGCCACATGGTGCAGGCCGAACGCGTTGGCGGGATCGCTTGCGGCGTCGGCGGTCTTGCCGAGCGGCGTGCGCGAAGGATCGTATGCGGGGCCCCACCAGTAGGCGGTCGTCGCGCCGCCGCGCGCGGCGTATTCCCATTCCGCTTCCGTCGGCAAGCGATAGGCGCGTCCGGTCTTGCGCGAGAGCCACGTCACGAAAGCTTGCGCATCGCGCCAGTTCACCGACATCACCGGCCGCTCGCCGCGTCCCCAGCCCTTGTCCGCGGGCGCGTAACCGCCGCAGCCGCCGTCGGCGACGCACGCATCCCATTGTGCGAACGTCACTTCGCTTTCGCCGATCGCGAACGCGGCGAGCGTCACCTGCTGTTGCGGCCCTTCATAGGGTTTGCGCTGCGGTTCGTTGTCGGGCGAGCCCAGCAGGAATGAACCTGCCGGAACCGGGACCATCTGCGGACACAGATCGCAATCGCGGAACGGTCCTCCGCTTGCAGGCGCCGCGGCGCTTTTCTCTTCGGCGCGCGGCGTTTCCACTGCGGGCGGCGCGACGGGCGCGGGCTCGGCGACCGGGGGCGCCTCGACGCGCGCGACTTCCGGCGCGGGCTTGTCGCCCTGGGTCTGCATGAAGATTCCGCCGATGAGCAAAACGGCGCCGATGGCGATGGCGCCGAGCAGCAGGGGCGACATGCCGCCCGATGCGGCGGCGCGCGGTGATGGCTGCTGGGGAGAGGGCCGGGGCGGCGGCGGCGCGTAGACAGGCGCGCGCGGCGGTTCCGCGGCGGCGCGCGGCGGCGGAGTCGCGGCGAGATCTTCGGGGCGCGGGAATTGGCGCGGCGGTTCTGGCGGCGGCGCTGGCGGCGGCGGCGGGGGTTCGGGCAGAGGCTCGGGCGGCGGCGCTTCCGCAATCGGCGGCGGTTCCGGCGGAGGAGGCGGTTCCGGCGGCGCGACAGGCGCTGGCGCCGGCTCCGCCTCCTGGACGACGACGGGTTCTGGTTCGGGCTCCGGTTCCGGTTGGGGTTCTTGTTCCGGTTCGGGCGGAGGAGACGGCGAAGGCGCAACCACGCTTTCGGCCGCCTCGGCCTCGTCATCCTCTTCCTCGGCGATCGCCGTTTCCGCGATCGTGGGTCCCGCAGACGCGGGCTGCGGCGCCGTTTCGGCGACAAACGTGTGGACGTCCTCGACGAAATCCTTCCAGCGCTGGTCCTCGCGATCGCCCGTCCAGCCGATGAGGTCGGCGGTCTGGATCAGTTCGAAGCGCAGCGGCCGTTCGCAATCCTCGATCATGATCGGCACGAGACGCGAGCGGTTTTCCGCCATCGTCGCTTCCGCGCGCACCCACTTGGACTTCACCGAACGGTGCGACCACAGCACGACCACCGCGCGCGCGGCGCGCAGCTTGCCTTCGGTGACTTCGTCGTAGGTCTGCCCCGCGCGCAGCGCTGTATCCCACCACACTTCATAACCGGCGGCCTCGAGGCCATGAGCGACTTTCGCCGCGAAAGCCTGGTCGCCGCGATTGTAGGACAGGAAGATGTCGGACACAGGGTGGGCGCCTTTGTAAGATGACGCGCACTACAGACTGAGGGAACCCCGCTCGTAAAGGGCGGCGCGGCTGGATTGTCGCGGCGGGCGGCCTCTCAGATCACGCGCCGGGCAGGCGGGCGGCGTTCTGGGCGGACCTGTCGGCGCGCAAAACGCCTTCAAAGTATGCGATCGTGCGTTTCAGCCCCTCGGCGAGCGGCGTCGTCGGCGTCCAGCCGAGGTGCGCGCGCGCCTTGTCGATGACCGGCTGGCGCTGGCGCGGATCGTCCTGCGGCGCCGGCAGCGACACGAGCTTCGAACCCGCACCGGTCAGATCGATGATGCGTTGCGCAAGATCGAGCATCGTCACCTCGACGGGATTGCCGAGATTGATGGGGCCGGTGACCGCATCGGGCGTCGCCATCAGGCGGACGAGGCCGTCGACCATATCCGCCACGTAGCAGAAGGAGCGCGTCTGCCGGCCGTCGCCATAGATGGTGATCGGCTCGTTGCGCAGCGCCTGGACGATGAAGTTCGACACCACGCGCCCGTCGTTCGGGTGCATGCGCGGACCGTAGGTGTTGAAGATGCGCGCGACCTTGATGCGCAAGCTGTGCTGTCGGTGATAGTCGAAGAAGAGCGTCTCCGCGCAGCGCTTGCCTTCATCGTAGCACGAGCGCGGGCCGATGGGGTTCACGTTGCCCCAGTACTCTTCCGGCTGCGGATGCACTGCAGGATCGCCGTACACTTCCGAAGTGGACGCTTGCAGGATCTTCGCGCGCGTGCGCTTGGCGAGGCCGAGCATGTTGATCGCGCCGTGGACGCTTGTTTTCGTCGTCTGCACCGGGTCGTGCTGGTAGTGGATCGGCGACGCGGGGCAGGCGAGATTGTAGATCTCGTCCACTTCCACATACAGCGGAAACGTCACGTCGTGCCGCACGAGTTCAAAGCGCGGATTGCCCATGAGATGCGCCACATTGGTCCGTGCGCCGGTGAAGAAGTTGTCGACGCACAGCACGTCCGCGCCGGCAGCGAGAAGGCGTTCGCACAGGTGCGAGCCGATGAAGCCCGCGCCGCCCGTCACTAGGACGCGTTGTTGACGATGCATCGTTCCCCCAAGTCGGTGAAACCGACGCCCAGTGGATGGCAAGTCCGAGCACAAGCACCTGTCGCGCCCGCCGCACAAGCAGGTTCCCTCGACAAGAAAGCCCGCTTGACAAGGACCCCTGAATTGCGTCCGTCGCGGCCTCTTTCGCTCTAACGTCGGCATGTGTGACGCAACCAAGACGGCCTCGGGATCGATCCATGAACGGCGACGCGATCGAACTGGTGCGATGCTATCCGGGCAGGCTCGTCGAGGAGGAGTGGGTCTGTCGCCTCCTCGCGCCGATGCGCATTACGTGGCGCGACGATCCGGGGTTTGAGCGCGTGACGCCGGGCGCGCTCTATCTCATGCCGGGGTCCCACGGCCTGCCTGCCATCCCGGACCGCTATCTCCGACAGATCGAAGCGGCGGGCGATTGCGGGATCGCGCACTTCGGCGACGAGTTCCTGCGTGGCGATTACCGCGTGTACGCGTCGTTCGCCTATGCGCTGCGCAACTATCATGCGGCGTGGCTCGACGGCGACGGCGTGCTGACGTTCCCGCTCGGCTATCCGCCCGGTCTGCTGCGTTCCTCTGCGCCGGCGCCCGCCTCCCGGCGCGAGCACCTCTGGTGCTTCCTCGGCGTGCGCAATCCTGCGCGGGCCGATCTCGTGCGCGCGCTGCGCGACACCCCGCGCGGGTTCGTCTCGCTGCCCGATGCGCGCAAGGGCGAGACGCTCCTGCCCCGAACGCGCTACGTCGAGGTGATGACCAATTCCGCGTTCGCCCCGGCGCCGATGGGCAATGTGGTGATCGAGACGTGGCGTTTCTGGGAGGCGCTCGAATACGGCGCGATTCCGATTGCGCCGCGCAATCTCGGGTTCGACTATTACGCCAATCTGCTCGGTCCCAATCCGGTCCCGACGTTCCGCACGTGGTCGCAGGCCGCCGGTTTCCTGTCGGCGCTCGCCGCCGATCCCGCCGCGCTCGACCGGCTGCAGGGCGAGGTGCTCGGCTGGTGGGCCAGTGAAAAGGAGCGCTGGGCCGCGCGTGTGAAGGCGCATGTCGCGGAGGGACGCGCCGGCGCGCATCGCGCAGCGCTGTCGGCGCGGTTTTCCACGTTCTCGCGCCGCGCCAACCAGCCGCGCCGCGTCGCGGAGTTTCTGAAGCACCATGACGCCGTCGCGCTCGGCGGACGTCTGACCCTCGCGGCCCGCCGCGTGCGCCACCGCGTGCTCGGTACGGCCGCCGCGCCCCGCGCGCCGCATCCGCTGGATGACCGCGCGGAGTGATTGGCGCGGGCGCGGGAGGGGCCTAGCATGGCCTTTCCCGGAGGCTCGCCCATGCAACAACGTCCCCTCGGCCTGTCCGGCCTGACCATCGCTCCGCTCATGTTCGGCGGCAACGTGTTCGGCTGGACGGCGGACCTGCGCACCTCGCACCTGCTGCTCGACCAGTTCACGGCTGCGGGCTTCAACGCCATCGACACGGCGGATGTCTATTCAGCCTGGGTTCCGAACAACACTGGCGGGGATTCCGAAAAGGTGATCGGCGCGTGGCTGTCGGCGCGCGGGCGCCGCGACGACGTGGTGATCGCCACCAAGGTCGGCATGTGGCCGAAGCAGCCGGGGCTCACGAAGGCCAACATCATCACCGCCTGCGAAGGCTCGCTCACGCGCCTGCGCACGGACTACATCGACCTCTACCAGGCCCATCAGGACGACCTCGCCGTCGCGCAAGACGAAACGCTGGAGGCGTTTGCTTCGCTGGTGGAGGCGGGCAAGGTGCGCGCCATCGGCGTCTCGAACTTCACCACCGATCGTCTCGCCAGCGCGCAGAAGATCGCCGCCGAAACGGGCCTGCCGCGCTACGACACGCTGCAGCCGGAATATAACCTCGTCTCGCGGGTGGATTTCGAATCCGGCCCGCAGGCGTGGTGCGTGGAGAACAAGGTCTCGGTCATTCCGTACTTCGGGCTGGCGAGCGGCTTTCTCACCGGCAAGTACCGCACTGAGGCCGACCTGACGAAGAGCGCGCGCGGTCCCCGTGTGCAAAAGCACCTCAACGCGCGCGGGCTCGCCGTGCTTGACGCCCTCGACACGGTGGCCAGGCGCCATGACGCGACCATGGGGCAGGTCGCGCTCGCCTGGCTGATGACGCGCCCCGCCATCGCCGCGCCCATCGCCAGCGCCACGAGCGCTGCGCAGCTCAAGGAACTGCTCGGCTCGGTCGATGTCGTGCTCTCGCACGAGGACATCTGGGATCTTGATCGCGGCAGCGCCGCTGACGCCGAACCATAGGCTCCGCCGGACGGCGACGAGATCCCGCCAGCAAGGGATCGATATGCGTCGGGACCATCTGCTTGCTCCGGCGGCGGAATATTTGGCGCGCCGGTAACCGAGGCCTCCCTCCGCACGAAGTACCGTGTCATGCGGTCACGGCGATCGAGGGCCGCGCACGCTTGTCCGCACCATTCAAGGAGCGCCGTCGATGAGTCACCGCCCGAGCGCGAAGGCGCGCACCGTCCATCCCGTCGCGTCCGTCCTGCTTGCGGCTAGCGTTCTCGCGGCATGCGCAACGCCAAAGGTGGCGAATTCGGGCTTCCTGACATCGTATGAGGCGCTAAGGGTCTCCGACGAGAGCGGGGCGGTGAAAATCGTCACCGCGTCGAAGGAGACGCTCGCTGGATACTCCGCCATCATGATCGAGTCGGCGACGTTGATCGACACGCGCCTGACGCCCCCGCAGGAAGCAGCCATGCGCGGGGCGCTTGCGGAGGCCCTGACGCGGGAGCTGGGTGTCGAGCGCATGATCGTGGCGGCGCCCATGGCGGGCGCGTTGCGCCTGCGATACGCGATCACGGAGGTGGAAACCTCCAACGTGGCTCTCAATGCGCTGGCCACGGCGGTGATCGGCGCAGTGGACTACGGGTCGCTCGCGATGGAAGTCGAAGTCGTCGATGCGACCAGCGGTGAGCGGGTGGCGGCGATGACCTGGGCGCGGGGCGCAAAGAGGGGCAACGTCCTGGGCGCCTATTCGGCCACCGGGAATGCGCGCGCGCTTGCCCCGGATTTCGCGCGTCGCGTCGCACGTCTCGTGTCGCCGACCATGCCGGGGTAGCGCTGCCCACGCTCGCGACAGGGCCATTGGAGCAACGCCTGACGCAGCGGAGGGAAGTCGCTGACCGTACCCGGCTATCGCGCGGGGCCAGCGGCCGATGATCTTCGCGCTGTTGCCTTGTCCACTTCCGCGCCGGCGACATAGGCGATGAGCGAGGCGGCGAGCGAGACGAGGAAATAGCCCTCCATCGTCGGCGCCTCGCCGGCGACGAGCTTGCCCATCGCCGCGCCGAACGTCGCGCCGTCGCCGAGCAGCACGAGCACCGGCGCGATGGCGAGCGTCCACAGGTTCACCGCCACGCACACGAGGATCGCCCACAGCGCCGCGCGCACGCCGCCGTACGGCGACCACAGGCCGATGAGCACTGCCACGAGAATGCCCGCCTGTCCCCACACGGATGTGAGCGCGATGAGCTCGTAGATGGTCTGCCCGCTGGAGGCGATCGCGTACGCGGCGACGCCCGCGCCCACCGTCGTCCAGCGCGCCACCTGCACGCGCAGCCGGTCGCTGGCGCGGTCGTGCAGGCGCGTGAGCACGTTCAGGCTCATCATCGACGACACCGAGAGCACGTTGGAATTCGTCGTCGACATCACCGCCGACAGGAGCGCGCCGGCGAAGAGGATGTACAGCGCCGGCGTGAGGATCTCGGAGGCGAGCGCGGGCAGGAAGGCGTCGGAGTCCTCGCCTACGGGATGATAATGCACGCCTGCCAGCGCGATGATCACCGGAACCATCCCGAGCAGAAGATAGAGCGCGGCCGCCGCGAGCGTTGAATCGCGGGCCAGCTTCGGCGTGCGCGTGGAAAGGAAGCGCGCGATGGCCTCCTGCGTCACGAGGCTGCCGAGCACGGGGATGGCCCACGCATCGAGCTGGCCGAGCCAGGTCTCGCCCGTGCCGAGAAGCTTCAGCTGCGCGGGTTCGATGGTCGCCAGCATCGGTCCGAAGCCGCCCATCCGCGCCGCCAGCGCAAACAGCACGAACAGCAGCCCGACGATGAGCACCACCGCCTGGATCATGTCGGTGTAGATGTCGCCGGCGATGCCCGCGAACGAAGTGTAGAGCACGACCACGACCGTCGCGCCGATCAGCGTGAATTGCGCCGGCACGCCGAGCGCGCTTTCCAGCAGCGCCGCCAGCGCCAGCAACTGCGCCGCCGCCCAGATGGTCGAGACGACGATGGTGATGATTGCTGTGGCGAGTTCGCTGCGGTGACCGAAACGCGCGGCGAAGAAGTCGGCGAGGTTGCGATAGCCGCGTTCGCGGAACACGCCGGAGATCGCGAAAGCCATGACCAGCAGGCAGATCGCGTAGCCGAACGGCTCGGCGCGCGCGCCGGAGAGGCCCTCCGAGGCGATCGCGCCGGCGGAGCCCATGATGGTCTCGGCGCCGAACCAGGTGGCGAAGATTGAAAGGCCGATGGGAATGAGGCCGAGCTTGCGCCCGGCGAGGAAGAAGTCCTCCTCGGTCTTCACCCCGCGCGCGACCCACAGTCCGATGCCGATCTGGATCGCCACGTAGACGACGATGAAGAGGCTGACCGTCGCCGGATCAACGCGTTCCATGGCGACACTCCCCGCACGCCTTCCCGCGCGATGTTGTGGGCGGCGCGTGCGTCCGCGGCAAGAGCGGCGCGGCGCGCCCGCAGACCTTGCGCGCCGAAATCATGAACAAGTGATCATGAAATAAGCTACAGCAAAATGCCAACTGTACACTTCCAAAGCGAAATGAAAATTCCGCGCCATGCTGGTGTATTGTTTCCGCTGTCACGGCATGACCGTGTCGCAACCGGAGCAGTACACATGAAGACTTCACTCGGATTCGCCGCGGTGATGTTCCTGTCGCTCGCCGCACCGCTCGCGTTCGCGCAGACTGCGCCGCCCGCAACACCGCCCGCCGCGGCACAGAAACAGCCGCCCGTTGGGCCCGCCGCAACACAGCCGGTCGCGCCGCAGCCGACCACCCGCCCGGCGCCTACCGCGACGCCGGCTCCCGCATCCGAGCCGGCAGGCCAGCCGATGTGCCGCACGCGCAAGCCCGCCGGCGAACCCTGCGCCTGTCGCGCCGACACCGCGCGCGTCGGCGTTTCGCGCGCAGGCGCCGACGGCGGCGCCAACCAGTGCATGATCGAATAGGTCGTCGTCGCCGCCCGGCGGGGGCAAGACAAGCCCCGCAACGCCCTCTATGGTGTCTGAAATCACCATAGAGGGCGGATTATGCGCGTCGGATGTCCGAAAGAGATCAAGATCAGGGAATATCGCGTCGGGCTGACGCCCGAGAGCGCGGCGGAACTTGTCCGCGCGGGTCACGAGGTCCTGATCGAGAAGGGCGCGGGCCTCGGCATCGGCGCGGAAGATGCGCGCTACGAAAAGATCGGCGCCAAGATCGTGCCGGACGCGGACGCCGTGTTCGAGACCGCGGACATGATCGTGAAGGTCAAGGAGCCGCAGGCCGTCGAGATCGCGCGTCTGAAACCGCGCCACACGCTGTTCACCTACCTCCACCTCGCGCCCGATCCCGCGCAGGCCGAGGGGCTGATGAAGTCCGGCGCCGCGTGCATCGCCTACGAGACGGTGACCGACGCAGCGGGCCGTCTGCCGCTGCTGAAGCCGATGAGCGAAGTGGCCGGTCGCATGTCCATCCAGGTCGGCGCGAACTTCCTTGAAAAGACCCATGGCGGGCGCGGCGTGCTGATGGGCGGCGTGCCGGGCGTCAGGCCGGCGGACGTGGTCATCCTCGGCGCGGGCGTGGCGGGCTATAACGCGGCGCAGATCGCCGTCGGCATGCGCGCGCGCGTGACGGTGTTCGATAAAAACCCCGCGCGGCTCGAAGAGCTCGATCGCGAATTCAACGGACGGCTCGAGACGGTCTACTCCACGCGCGCGGCGGTGGAGGAGGCGGTGAAGGAAGCCGATCTCGTCATCGGCGCGGTGCTCGTGGCGGGGGCTGCGGCGCCCAAGCTCATCTCGCGCGCGATGTTGAAGACAATGCGCCCGGGCGCGGTGCTCGTCGACATCTCCATCGACCAGGGCGGCTGCTTCGAGACCTCCAAGGCCACCACCCACGACGATCCCGTCTTCGTCGTCGACGATATCATCCACTATTGCGTCGCCAACATGCCTGGCGCGGTCGCGCGCACGAGCGCGTTTGCGCTCAACAACGCCACGCTGCCGTTCACGCTCGCGCTCGCCAACAAGGGTTGCCAGAAAGCGTTGCAGGACGATCCGCACCTGGCGAACGGCCTCAACGTCTACGAGGGCGCCATCGCGCACGAAGCCGTCGCGCACGATCTGGGCAAGCCGTACGTGCGGCCGAAGTGGTTGGGGTAGTTCGAGTATCGATGGACTGACGGACGGAGGGCGGTGATGTGAGCGGTGCAACATCAACTCAGGAACCCGTCTACACGCCGTCAGACGTATGGGTCTTGCTTGCAATTGCCTTCGCCTGCGCGCGTCGGAAAAATTCGGCGACATTGCTGGATGTGGTGGAGTGGCATGATGGGGTTCGCCACTTAGGAGTCTGTGGGGCCGAACTGCGTCGCGCCCTTTCGAAGCTGACTCACGATGGGCGTGTCACGGATCTCGGCGGAGTCTATAGCCTGTCGGGTGACGCTCGCGAGCTTTGGCTCTCTCACTGTGAAGACGTAAGCAAAGAGAGCCGTTGGTGGCATGATGCCTTCGAGCGATTGCTCAACCCAGACCCTGACCACGAACCGAACAACTACTTGGACGACGATCCTGCGTGGCCATACCCTCAACTTAGCGATCAAATCGTCGACGCTGCGCGAATGCTCTACAGTAAAAAAGTCTGGGGGCCGCGAGACTCAAATTAACATCTGATTGATGAACTCAATTCTAGAGTGCGCTCTCCTCAAATGCCCTCCGCGCCGCGCTCACCTTGCCTGATGCCGCCGAAAAGCGGCACTTCGACCGCGCCGCGTTCCGCACGCCGAAGCGCATCTTTGCGACTCTGGGCGGCGCGCACGATCTGGGCAAACCGTATGTGCGGCCGAAGTGGCTGGGGTAGGCATGCGGGTTACCCGGCGTTGAGGGGAACACGGGACGGTCAGTCTTGCGCCAGGATGTTGCGCGCCTTGCGCACGCCGTGGGCCGCGCCGCTGGCGATCTGGCGCCGCGCGAGCAGCGCGAAGGCGGCGATCGCGGCGAGCCCCATCGCCCACGGGCTCACCAGCCACGCCGCCGCGCCCAGCGCGAAATAATAGGCGCGCACGCCGCGATTGAACGCCGAGAGCGCCGGCGTCAGCACCTCGCCCAGCGCTTCCGCATAGGCCGCGCTCTGCGGCGCGCCGGCGTTGGGCGCAGCGCCAATGAGCGCCACGCAGTAGTTCAGCTGGCGGATCGCCCAGATGAAATCGAGCAGGCCTCGCGTCAGCGTCACCGCCACCAGCCCGATCTTGACCTCCAGAAGCCAGTCGGGCGCGGCGCCGAAGATGGAAATGTCGCGCAAGTTTGCCAGCATCGCCTCGCCGCCGAAGAGCACGCCCATGACGGCTGCAATGACGAGCAGGTTCGTCGAGGCGAAGAAGCTGCCCGAATTGAGCAGGTGTCCGACGAGGCTTGAGTCCGCGATGCGATTGTCGCGCTCGAGCAGACGTCGCATCCACGCGACGCGGATCACCCCCATGTCCTGGTTCAGGCTGCCGCGCGCGCCGGACACGCGCCGCAGCAGGGCTTCGTAGAACAGCCAGCACAGCGTGAAGGTCGCGGCGGAAACAATGTCGATTGGCGTCATGAGGCGGGGACACTATGGTAATTCGCGCAGCGCCCCAAGTGGGCCGCACCTTCAGGGAGCGTTCCTTTGCCGGTCACATCCCAGCGCGCCCGTGAATACGCCCTCGCATTGCCTGAGGCGAGCGAGAAGCCGCACTTCGACCGCGCCGCGTTCCGCACGCCCAAGCGTATCTTCGCGACGCTGGGCGGCGCGCACGATCTGAACCTCATGTTCGATCCCGACCTGCAGGCGCACTACTGCGCGATGGCGCCGGAGGCGTTCGCGCCGCTCGACAATGCGTGGGGCAGGCAGGGCGTCACGCGGTGCGATCTGAAGAAGGTCGATGCGGCGACGCTGAAGAGCGCGCTGCTCGCCGCGCATGCGCGTGCGAACGCGCCGCCGCCGAAGAAGAAGAAGAAGGCGCGCCGCGTGCGTATAATCTTCCGTTAACCCTGCAGGCGCACTCTTTCATGAGTGAGGCCCGTTTGGTCGGGGGTGCATATGCCCGGCAAATTCATCGGCGAACCTTGTCCGAAATGCGCGGCGATACTGATCCGTCGACGACGGGCCTCACTTTTCCGCGCGACCGACGGCGATGTGGCGTACTGCGCACCCTGCAACGCCGCCTGGGATATCGAGGGCGAAGCGCCGCGGGCGACCGCCGACGACCGCTTCGCCGCCCTCGGACTGGCGCGGCTGTAGATTTTTCCCGACCGGAAGGCCAGAAATCTTCCTGAAATCGATGATGTGCGTAACCGGGTCGGGCCTCCGGCCGTATGCCGTCGGCAAGCAGGAAGACCGCCCTTGGCCGATACAGCGACCCTCCGCCACCAGAAATTCCGCGATCCGCGCGTCACTGCCCGGGGCGAAACCCGCGCGACCGTGACGCTCGGCGCACTGCGCACGCTCTGGCTGAACACCGGCACGCTCTGCAACATCGCCTGCGCGGGCTGCTACATCGAGAGTTCGCCCACCAACGACCGGCTCGCCTACCTCATGCCCGCCGACGCAGCGCCCTTCCTCGCTGAGATCGGGCCGGACGTGGAAGTGGGCTTTACTGGCGGCGAACCGTTCATGAATCCGCACATCATCGAGTTGCTGGAGATGGCGCTCGCGTCAGGACGTCCCGTGATCGTGCTCACCAACGCGATGAAGCCGATGATGCGGCCGCGCGTGCGCGAGGGACTGCTGGCGCTGCGCGCGCGCCACGGCGACCGCCTGACGCTGCGCGTCAGTCTCGACCACCCCGATGCGGCCCCGCATGACGGCGAGCGCGGCGCCGGCGCCTACGACGAAACGCTTGTCGGCCTCGACTGGCTGCTTGGCGAAGGATTTTCCGTGCACATCGCGGGGCGGCTGTGGGACGAGGACGAGGCGACGCTGCGCGCGCGGTATGCGGCGCTCTACGCCGCGCGCGGCTGGAGCCTCGACGCCGCCGCCGCGCCGCAGCTCGTGCTGTTTCCCGAGATGGATGAGGCCGCCGACGTGCCGGAGATCACGACCGCCTGCTGGAGCATCCTTCACAAGGACCCGCAGGATGTCATGTGCGCGTCGAGCCGCATGGTCGTGCGGCGTGCAGGCGCCGATCGCGCCGCGGTGGTTGCGTGCACGCTGCTGCCGTACGATCCCCAGTTCGAACTGGGCGCGAGCCTCGCGGAGAGCCCCCGCGAGGTCGCGCTCAATCACCCGCACTGCGCGAAGTTCTGCGTCCTCGGCGGCGGCAAGTGCGCGGCGTAGACGCAGCCTAGCGATTGTCCAGCTGCGCGCGCACCGCATCGAGGCCTGCCCGCGTGATGCGGTAGGGCTGACCGTTCCGGCTCATGATGAAGCCGCGACGCTTCAGCTTGCGGAACACCGTGAGCGTGCAGTCATCGAGGCGCCAGCCGTCCCGGTTGAGACAGTCGATCTCCACGATGTCGCCGCGGTCGTCCTTGTGGTGCGCGATTTTTCCGCCCTGCGCGAGGGCGTGCAGCGTCCGCTGCTCCTGCTTCGAAATGTTCAAGTGAGAAGCCCGATCGGGTAGGCGCGAACGCCCGTTGCTGTGCGCGCGCCCTTGCGGCGCGCTCCCGGATCAATGCAGGCTCGACTGTCTCAGTCCGCCTGCGGGCTTATGCAATCTCGTTCGTCATAGGCGCGCCGATATGACGGCGCGCGCGATGTCCGTCAAGCCTTGAGTCCGTCAAGCGCGTGATCGGGCGCGGCGTCGACGAACTTCCGGTCGAGGCCGCCGCGGCCCACGAGCAGGCGGAAGAAGAGCGGCGCGTTGCTGACGGTGCTGATCGACTCAGTCGGCCTCGGCTTCATCATTAGGCCCGCCATCGTGGGCTCGTGGGGGAGATCGGGCCGCGTGCGCCGTTCTACGCCGCGGCCGCGCTCGCGGCGCTCTCCGTGATGGTCCATGTCGCGTCCCGCAGGCATCTGTCGGCGGCGTGACGTGATGCGTGTTGTTCGGCGCCGGTGAAGGGCGTAGGGTTCTGGGGTTCGGTGAACTGGAGCGTTTGCCATGAGCCTGAAGGACATTCTCGCCATCGTGCTGGGCGCCGAGGCCGACGATCCGGCCATCGCGCTCGCCGAACACCTCGCCGACGTACACCAGGCGGTGCTGTCGGCGACATTCCTCACGGCGCTGCCCGACGAACCGCTCGCCTACGAGCCGACGGTGGTCGCGGGCGTGTGGGCGGAGCTTCTCGGCCGCGCGCGCGCCGAAGCCGAAGTGGAGCGCAAGCGCGTCGAGGCGCGCCTGAAGGAGGGCGGGCGCGAGGTCGAGTTCCGCACCATCGAGGCGCTGGGCCGCGATCTCGGGCGCATCGCGGCGGTGCACGCGCGCTACTCCGATCTCACCGTGCTCGCGCGCCCGCGTGACGATTCAGGCGGGGACATGCGCCTGGAAACCATCGAGGGCGTGCTCTATCACGCCGGCCGGCCGGTGCTTGTGGCGCCGCCGAAGTGGACGCCTGCCTCGTTTGCCGAGCACATCGTGATCGCCTGGGATGCAAGCCGCGAAGCGACGCGCGCGCTCGCCGAGGCGCGCACCTTCCTCAGCCGCTGCAAACTCGCGACCGTGCTCACCGTGGACGCCAAGCCCAAGGCTTTCGGCCACGGCGATCAGCCGGGCCTCAACATCGCCGCCCATCTCGCGCGGCGCGGCGTGAACGTGGAGGTGCGCAACGCCGACGGCGCCGGCCGCCCGATCGCGCGGGTGCTGATGGAGGAGACCGAGGCGCTCGGCGGCGATCTGCTCGTCATGGGCGCCTACGCGCACTCGCGCCTCAGGGAGATGGTGTTCGGCGGCGCCACGCGCGATCTCCTGTCGATCGCCACCGTCCCGCTGCTGATGGCGCACTAGGCTTCTGCGCTTGCCTCGGTCCGCCGCCCCGTCTAGCCAAATGGCAAGCGGGAGAAACTCATGAAGACGATGTTCGGCGCCCTTGCAGCTTTGACGGTTCTGGCCGGCGCTGCCCCCCTCGGGTCTTCATGGGCGCAGACGACCCCCACCCAGCCGATCGCCGGTCCCCCGGCGCGCGCCGACCAGCTTGAATTCCGCGCGCTCTACAAGGAACTCGTCGAGATCGACACGACGCTGTCGAACGGCTCGTGCACGCGCGCGGCCGAGGCGATGGGCGCGCGCCTGCGGGCGGCGGGTTATCCGGCGGCGGACGTGCAGGTGCTCGCGCCCGCGGACCGGCCGAAGGACGGCAATCTCGTGGCGGTGCTGCGCGGGTCTAACCGGCGCCTGCCTGCGCTGCTGCTGCTCGCGCACATCGATGTCGTCGAGGCCCGGCGCGAGGACTGGACCCGCGATCCCTTCACCTTCATCGAGGAGAACGGCTATTTCTACGCGCGCGGCGTCGCCGACGACAAGGCGATGGCGGCGGTGTTCACGGACTCGATGGCGCGCTTCCGTCGCGAGGGCTATCGTCCGCGCCGCGACATCAAGCTCGCGCTGACCTGCGGGGAGGAAACCTCCGACACGCACAACGGCGTGGAATGGCTTCTGGAAAATCATCGTCCGCTGCTGCAGGCGGGTTTTGCGCTGAACGAAGGCGCCGGCGGGCGTCTCGATGCGCAGGGCAACCGCGTCGCGCTCGGCGTGCAGGCGGGCGAGAAGATCTACCAGGACTTCACGTTCGAGACGACCAATCCCGGCGGCCACAGCTCGCGGCCGTACAAGGAAAACGCGATCTACCGGCTCTCCGCGGCGCTCGCGAAAATCCAGGCGCACGATTTCCCGGTGGAGCTGAACGACGCCACGCGGCTCTTCTTCACGCGCAACGCCGCGATCACCGGCGGCGACATGGGCGCGGCCATGCGTGCGCTCGTCGCCAACCCGGCGGACGCGGCCGCCGTCGCCAGCGTCTCGCGCGATCCGTCGTACAACTCGATGCTGCGCACCACATGCGTCGCCACCATGGTCAACGCGGGCCACGCGCCGAACGCGCTGCCGCAGCGCGCGCGCGCCAACGTCAACTGCCGCATCCTGCCGGGTCACACAGCGGGCGAAGTGAAGGCCGATCTCGAACGCGTCATCGCCGATCCGCAAATCGCCGTCAGCGTCGCCGCCGATCCCGATCCCGTGTCGCCGCCGCCGCAACTCACGCCCGCGATCCTTGCGCCCATCGAACAGATCGCCGCCCGCATGTGGCCGGGCGTGCCCGTGGTCCCGACCATGGCCACCGGCGCCACCGACGGGCGCTTCCTCAACCACGCCGGCATCGCGACCTACGGTTTCAGCGCCATGTTCGGCGACCCCGACGGCAACGGCGCCCACGGCCTCAACGAACGCATCCGCGTGCGCTCGGTGTATGAGGGGCGGGATTTCCTGCACGAGCTGACGAAGGTTTATGCGTCGCGGCGGTGACGCGACGATGCGGCGACATGTCGTTCAGTGGCGGGACAGTGTTGCCTCGGAGTAATATTCGAAACGCCTAATATGTCGCGGGCGTTCTTTGACCTGTCGCAACCTCTGCGTTCCCATCCTGCGCGAAAAGTGCGTGCTGGGGCGCGGAGACCGCATCATGCAAAAAGTCGTCAAGAACCTCGTCGCAGTCGCTCTTTTGACTGCCGCTACGATCTCGCCAGTGCTGGCTCAGCACGGCGGTGGAAACCAGGGCGGGCCGCCGGCGCCTTCGCCGAGCGTCAGTCAGCCGGACCGCGATCGGCTGCGCGATCAGGATCGTCTCCGCACGCCCGATCAGGATCGCGACCAGTTGCGCGATCAGGATCGACTGTATCTGGGCGCGCAGGATCGTCTGCGTCAGCACGACCAGGATCGCGACGGGCGCATCAGCCAAGGCGAGTTCCGTCAATGGCACGACAACGCATTCGCGACGATCGACAGCGACAACAGCGGCGGCTTTACACTGCAGGAGTTCCAGCGGGTCCGTCTCGGTCCCGGTCCTCAGGGCGCTGGTCGCAACCGTCAACGCGTCGAAGAACGCGCCCTGTTGCGCAAGACCGAGCGCTTCCGGCTCATGGACGGCGACGGCAACGGCGTCGTGACCCGGAGCGAGTACATGAATTTCGGCGAACTCAACTATCTCGACGCCGACACTGACGACGACGGACGTCTTACTTTCCGCGAGCTTCAGCAATTTCATCGCGGCGAGTGAACGAATCCGACGGCCCGCCACACGGGTCTCGCGTGTTGACCCTCAACGCCGTGCTTCCCCGTGAGGGGAAGCACGGAAGTGAGCCCCAGATTTCGGAGAAAACACTGTACCTTCCCCCGGATCGACGCGGGAGCGGCGCGTCAGGGAACGGGTGAAAATGCAGGGATAGATTTCGTCGATCGCCACATTTTTTCCCGCTCCAGCCCGTGGCCGCCAACAAACGCACGTGAATCTATCCGACCGGATTCCCGGCCGTGAGATCATCGCCCTGTTTTCAACAGGCCCGATGGAGCCACGGTCGTACCCCATGCAGATCTTCACCCCCGTCACACGCACCGATCTTCAAGCACACGCCCAGAGTCTCAGACTCTGGCTGCTGGAGATTGCTGTCTGGCTGGTGGAGGCGATCGGGTTCAGGGAAG
Source organism: uncultured Caulobacteraceae bacterium (assembly GCA_964530695.1). Classification (GTDB taxonomy): domain Bacteria; phylum Pseudomonadota; class Alphaproteobacteria; order Caulobacterales; family Aquidulcibacteraceae; genus VFBF01. Next base: position 13,767 of record CAZGYQ010000029.1, on the reverse strand, counting down.
GGCGCATTGCGCTGAACGGCATGCGCGTCGAGGCACGGCGCGAACTGCGCCAACTCATTTTCATGATGATGTGTCAGCGGATGCGCTTTCACAGACCGGACACACGTCGACGCTGGATGCGTCCGCCCTCGACGCCGCTCGGTTTTCGCTATGCATGCAAGCGTCTCGACGCCGTGCGGCTTTACACGCGCGGGATTGCACTCAAATCCTTCGCCGAGATGCGACGGGCGCTGGATGATCTCGACGCCATCGTCACAAGCGCCATCGCCCGCGTGCCCAAGGGAATTTCGACGGGACGGCTCGTCCTCATCGCGGCGCCGGCTCCCGTGTCCGGCTTCACCGCCCCCACACCTGCCGCCGAAGGCGCCGACACATCATGACCGCCGAAACAGGACCGCGGGCCTATGGCCCGCATACCCATGTTCAAGTCACGCGAGATTCTGACGGAGTCTGGCGCCGCTGGCGTATGCGGGCCATAGGCCCGCGGTCCTACTCTCCGCCGATTCAGCAGACGCCCGCCCATTTTCCCTTCCCCCAAATCCCGCTATGGTCGCCCCATGTTGAAGAGAGACGAACCCACCGGCGACATCGCCCGCCTCCGCTACGGCGACGCCGAGTTCACGGTCCTTTCGCCGGGGCGCTTCGTGCGCTGCGCGGTGTCGGGGGCGCTCATCGCGCTCGACGAGCTGCGCTACTGGAACGTGGAGCTGCAGGAGGCCTACCGCAGCGCCGCCGAGGCGACCGCCCGCTGGCGCGAGCTGAACAAGAAGGCCTGAGGGGAAACGCCGCCATGCGCGCCTGGATCATCGCCGGTCTCGTGCTGGCGTCCGCCGCCTGCAGCGCGCCGACCGCCGCGCAGCCCACATTGCCGGTCCCGGCGCCAGCGCCCGCGCCTGTGTCGGTTCCTGTCGTGGCGCCTGTTCCCCTCGACTGCGCCGGCGCCTTCGCGCAGGGCGGCGTCGTGGTCTGCCGGACGGAGCCGGGCGCTGCGCTGCAGGTCGATGGCGCGGACCGCGGCGTCGCGGACGCCGGCGGCTGGATCGTGCTGGGCTTCGACAGGGATGCAGGCGCGAGCGCCGACATCCTCGTGCGCGGCGCGCAATCGCAGACAGCGCGGACAGTCGCCGTCGCGCCGCGCACCTTCTCCATCCAGCGCGTCGACGGTCTGCCGCCGGAAACCGTCACGCCGACAGATCCCGCCGTGCTCGCGCGCATCGAACGCGAGACCGCGATCAAGAACCGCGCGCGTGAAAGCCGCGCGACGCTGCATGGCTTCACCGACGCCTTCCTCTGGCCGACGCAGGGACGCATGAGCGGCGCATGGGGCAACCAGCGCGTCCTGAACGGCGTGCCGAAATCGCCGCACTACGGATTCGATATCGCCGCCCCCATCGGCACGCCGATCCGCGCGCCCGCCGGCGGCGTCATCGCGCTCGCCAACCCGGACATGCATTTCGAGGGCGGCCTCGTGATGATCGATCACGGGCAGGGCCTCATTTCCTACTACCTGCACATGAGCCGCCTCGATGTCGCCGAGGGGCAGACGGTCACTCAAGGGCAGGTGATCGGCGCGGTGGGCCGCAGCGGGCGGACGACGGGGCCGCACCTGTGCTGGCGGATGCGCTGGCGCGATCGCAATCTCGATCCCTCGCTCGCCGTGCAGGCATTGCTGGCGGCGCGGGCGCATTTCACGCCGGGGCTCGCTCCTGATCCGGGCGCCGCCCCTTCAGGCTTCACGCCGTGGACGCCAATCCCGCAATAAATGGGCGGCGCAATAGGACCCACACATGAGACAGATATTCACGGCGCTCGCGTGCGCAGCTTTGCTCGTCGCCTGCAACCAGCCGAAAGCGCCGGAGACGCCCGAGGTGGAGACGCTTGTGCAGCCGACCGCGCCGGGCCGCGAGTTGCACTGCCACGTCACCTACAGCACCCAGCACGGACCGATCGCGGCGCAATCGGATGCGCGCGTAAACGTCGTCATCGAGAACGGCGTTGGCGGAAGGGGATGGAAGGTGCTCGTGGTCGAGGTGGTCCATCCGCTGCCAGACGCGCAAGGCTTCGACCCGTGGCTTGCGTTCCTTCCTGACGTGCAGCGCGATTTCGTCGCCGAGGACGGATCGACCGTGACGCTGGCCATGACCGACGGCGCGCCGATGACGCTCAACCGCGTGACCGGCGAACTCCACTGGCGCGTCGAAAACATGCTGGGCGAATCGAGCTACACGGGCGGATGCCGCTAACGGAAATCAGTTCTCCAGCGGCAGCCACACTTCCATCTCGCCCGCGCCGGTCATCGGATTGAAGCGGTGATCGTAGCGTTCGAACATGGGCGCGTCGGCCGCAGTCTCGCCGGAGGCCGGCAGCCAGACGCCCCACGCGTGCTTGAACGTGGCGGAGATCGTCGCCACATGCCCTGTGTGGGTGAAGACGGCATAGCGGCGCGCGGGGATATGCTGCGTCGTGAAGTCAGCCGGCAGATCTGCGATGCGGTCCACCGCGACGCCCGCGAGGTAGTCGTAGCCCCCGTCGTCATCGTAGTTCGTGCAGACGCCGAAGGTGACGCCGGGTTTTTCGCCGTGAATGGAGCCGATGTGCTGCGCAAAGCGCACCCACTGCTGGGATATGGCGGCGGCGCCGGCCATGGCGTGGCGTTGACGGATGCCGACGATGGTCAGGGCCGGGGCTGTCTCGATGCGCGGCTTCGGCGCGACGTCGGATGATGTGGTCATGCGGAACGGCTCCACGCGTTCGAGGTCATCGATTGCGCCTTGCGCGCGCACCGATTCCGGCGTGACGCCGAACTGGTCGCGGAAGGCGCGGGTGAACGCCTCGTGGGAACCGTAGCCCGCGTCGAGCGCGACGGCGAGAATGTCCGGCGCGCCCTTCGCAAGCGTCCGCGCCGCCTCGGTCAGTCGACGACCGCGCGCGTAACGCATGATCGACTGGCCGACGCAGAGCGAGAACAGGCGCGACAGATGGAACCGCGAAAGGCCGGCCACGGCGGCGATTTCCTCCACCGTCGGTTCATCGCCGAGCCGCGTCTCCACCAGCCAGAGCGCCTTGTTCACCGGGTCCATCTGTTCCTCACTTGGCGTGTGAAGACTGCCGCATCCATGTCGTGCGCGCTTGATCGCGTGTGCTCTATTCCGCGCGGTAGAGCGTCAGCCGGTTGCGTTCGGCGCGCTCGTTGACGTTGACGCCTTCCACCGCGCCGAGTTCGACGGGCGTCACGCCTTCCGTCGTCGCCGCTTCGAGGAAGGCCGCGCGCTTGCCCTCGCCGACAAGGCCGATCGCGCAGGCGGGGTCGGATTTCAGATGCGCGGCAAGCTCCGCCGGCGTGAACGTGAGTTTCGTGTCGGAGCCGTTGAGGAACACGAGGCTCGGTTCGTGGTATTCGAGAAGCGCGAGCTGCGATGTCGGGCACGGCTTCGTGTGTTCGATCAACGCCATGACCGGCGGCGACAGCAGCACGTGGTCGAGCTTGCCGAAGACGAACCCGAAGATGTTCATCCAGGTGAGAAACGCCGTCGCGACCATGGCCGCCAGCGCGGCGCGCGTGCGCCCGTCCGCCGCCAGCGCCAGCGTGATCGCCGCAAGCACGAAGGCGAGGCCGCCGAGCAGAAGCTCGCCGTAGGAGCCGTCCTGTTCGAGGCCGAGGCGCATGCCTGGGATGCCGATGGTGAACACCAGCGCCATGATCGTCCACACGATCGCCGCCCCCGCAAAGAGGCGCGGCCGGCCTAGCCACTTGCGGCCGTCCGCCTCCGCCAGCGCCGCCGCGCTCAGCATGGCGACGGCCGGCAGCAACGGCAGGGTGTAATGCGGCAGCTTGGTGCCCGAGAGTTCGAATACGATCCATGCAGGCACGATCCAGGCGAGGCAGAACCGCACCGCGGGCGAGCGTCTCTGAAGCCACGCCCAGGGCGCGGCGATCCACGCGAAAAAACTCGCCGGCCAGAAAACTGCGCTGAGGAAGAGCGCGTGGTAGCCGATGGGGCCCTCGTGTTTCTGGTGGGAGCCCGCAATCTTGCCGGCGACGCTGTAGCCCACCGCCGTGCGGAAGAACTGGCCATCCGTCGCGGCGCCGATGGCGACGTACCAGGGCGCAGCCACGAGAAGCATCAGCGGAATGCCCCACAACGGCTGCAGCATGCCGAGCCACTTCGCGCGCCGCTCCATGGCGATGAGGCCAAGAATGGTTCCGCCGGTGACCAGCACCATCACCGGACCCTTGAGCAGGATTCCGAACCCGAGCGCCGCCCAGAAGAGCGCCGCCTGCCACGCCGGAAACTTCACGCCGCGTTCACGCGCCATGAACGCGCTCGCCAGCATCGCCTGCGCCAGCGTGGTCACCGCGCAGAGCGTGGAATCGATCTTCGCGATCCGCGCCTCATAGGCGAAGATGAGACACGTCCCGATCATCAGCGCCGCGGTGCGCCCCGCATTGCGGCCGAATAGCAGGCCGCCCGCCCACCAGGTCAGCAGCATCGTCGCAATCGCGGCGAGCCACGACGGCACGCGGTGCGGCCAGATCTCGCGCACAGCCGTGTCGCCGACCGTCTGCAGAGAAAGCGCCTGCAGCCAGTAGATGCCCGCAGGCTGGAGGTAACGCGGCACCTCGAGATAGCGGATGTCGACGTAATCGCCGGTCTCGACCATCTGGCGCGTCGCCTGCGCGAAACGCGGCTCGTCGCGGTCGATCGGCGGCATCGAGGTCTGGCCCGGCAGCACGATGGCCAGCGTCATGAGCACGGCGAAGAGCGTGGCGCCCGTCCGTGTGCGCAGGGCGTCAGCGAAGCGCTCGAAGATCGTCACGCCCGCTCCACGCCCTTGGGCGCCCGCGTGCGCGCACGCAGCCACACGACGCCGAGAAGATCGACGACGCCCACCAGCGCACGGCCGATGTTGGAATACTTGGAGACCCCCGCCGTGCGCGCGCGGTGGTTGACCTCGTGCAGGATCAGCGGGTGGCCGTAGGTCTTGAACAGCGCCGGCAGAAAGCGGTGCTGGCCCTCGAACACCGGCAGCACGAGAAAGGCCTCGCGCTCGAACAGCTTCAGGCCGCAGCCGGTGTCCGGGCAGCCGTCGTTGAGGATGGCCTGGCGGATGCCGTTGGCGATGCGCGTGGCGACTAGGCGCGAAACCGGGTCGTTGCGCCGCCGGCGCACGCCCGCCACGATCGGCGAGCCGCCCGCATCAAGCGCGAGCTTCAGCATCTTCGCCACGTCCACCGGATCGTTCTGGCCGTCGCCGTCCATGGTGCCGATCCAGCGTCCGCGCGAAGCCATGACGCCGGTGCGCACCGCCTGCGACTTCCCGCAGCGGCCGAGGTGTTTGATGACCACGACGCGCGGATCGGCCAGCGCCTTGAGCGCGGCCACCGTGGCGTCCGTGGAGCCGTCGTCGACGAACACCACCTCGAAGGCGGGGCCGGATTCGAGCGCGGCCAGCGTCTCGCGGGCGACCGCGGCGACGTTTTCCTGCTCGTTGAAGACCGCGATGACGACCGAGAGAACGGGCTGTGCGCCAGAAACGGAAGACGGGTCGGAAGACGGTTGGGGGGAGGTCATGGAGCCGGGCGCATAGCACAGGGGAGGGGCGGCGTCGCTAGAGGGGTGGCGATCAGCGGTTGCTCTGGCCGTCGTCGACCTTGATCACCGTTCCGGTTACGAAGTCGGACGAGGGCGAGACGAGGTAGAGCAGCGTGCTGTCGAGCTGGGCGGGGTCCCCCAGGCGCTGGCGGGGGAAGTGCGGCGCGATGTCGCCCATGCGCGCGAGCATGCCGTCCATCATCTCCGAGGCGAACGCGCCGGGCGCGATGGCGTTCACGTTGATGTGGTTCTTGCGCCACTCGACCGCGAGCGCTTCGGTCATCCGCACGACCGCACCCTTCGAGGTGGAATAGAGCGCAGCCCCGTTGCCGCCGTATTCGAAGGCGGCCATCGAGGCGATGTTGACGATCCTGCCGGGCTTCTTGGTCTCGATCAGCCGCCGCGCCACTTCGCACGCAAGGATGAACGGCCCGCGCACATTGGTGTCGAGCACGCGGTCGATCAGTTCTACGGACATCTTCGTCGCGCGCTGCGCATCGGGAATGCCGGCGTTGTTGATCAGGATCGACACGGGTCCCATCGCCGCTTCGACGGTTCCGACGATCGCCGTGAGCTGCGCGGCGTCCGTCACGTCGAGCGCGAAAGCCTGCGCATCGCCGCCCGCCGCCTTGATCTCGGCGACCAGCGCATCGAGCTTGTCCTTGCGACGCGCGGTGACGGCGACACGTGCGCCACATGCCGCGAGCACCCGTGCGAACCGCAACCCGAGCCCTGCGGAGGCGCCGGTGACGAGCGCGACCTGACCTGAGAGGTCGGTGGTGAAGTTCGGCAGTGGCAGGCTCATGGCGGCTCTCCGGCGGCTTCGGGCGTGTTGATACCGGGGCCCGGGCGCGGGGGATAGCGGCGCGGGCTACTTGCCCTTCTTGCGATCCGGCTTGCCGTCCATAGGGGGTCGTTTCGGCGCGAAGGACTTACCGGCGCCCGGTTTGCCGCCCGGCTTGGCGCGGGGCTTGAACGGCGCCTTCGCGCCCTCGGCGCGGTCCCGCGGAGCGCGGTGCTCACGCGGCGGCGGCGCAGGCCGGTTGAAGGCCTTGGCGCGACGCTCGGCGCGATTTTCCGGCTTCGACCGATCTCCTTCGACGGGAGGGTCGACGGGAGTCCAGCCGGATCCCTCCGCAGCGAAGCCGTCTTCCCGGACGCGGGGACGGCGCTCCGTGCGCTCGCGCGGCGCAGGCCGCGCGGCGCGCCCGCGTTGCGGCGCTGACGGCGGCCCGTCGATGCGCGTGGCGACGATGTTCTTTTCCACCATGCCCGTTGGCCCGACGGCGCTGAAGAAGCGCTGCGCGCCTTCCGGCGAAAATTCGACGTGGGTTTCGTGATCGTGGATGCGGATGGCGCCGAGGTCGCGCTTCGTGAGATCCGCGATGCGGCAGATCATCGGGATGAGCCAGCGCGGCTCGGCGGCCTGCGACCGGCCAACGGAGAGCGACACCCAGACGCCGTCGGCGAAGTCGTCGCGGTTCTTGCGTTCGGGGCCATCGGCGCGCGAGGCGGCTTCCGGTGGCGGCGGGGCGATTTCTTCCGGCGCGGCCTTGCCCTTGCGATAAAGGCGCACGAAGGCTGCCGCGATCTGCTCGGGCGTGTGGCGCTCGATGAGCGCCTTGACGATGCCTGCTTCCGCTTCGGTCGCCTGCTCCTTCAGCAGCGGATCGGCGAGCAGGCGCTTGTCGTCGCGCCGCTTCACGTCGTCTGGCGAGGGCGGCTCGCCCCAGCGCGCTTCGATGCGGGCGTCGCGCAGCAGGCGTTCGGCCTGGCGGCGCGAAGGATGCGGCACGATGAGGACGGAGACGCCCTTCCTGCCTGCGCGACCCGTGCGGCCGCTGCGATGGACGAGCGTTTCGGCCGTTTTCGGCAGGTCGGCGTGGATGACGAGATCGAGATCCGGCAGGTCGATGCCGCGCGCGGCGACGTCGGTGGCCACGCACACCTGCGCGCGGTGATCGCGCAGCGCCTGCAGCGCGTGCGTGCGCTCGTTCTGGCTCAACTCTCCCGAGAGCGCCACGACGTTGTAGCCACGATTGGAGAGACGGCTCGTGAGCCGCGTGACGCCCGCGCGCGTGCCGCAGAACACGAGCGCGTTGGTGGCGTCGTGATAGCGCAAGAGGTTGAACACTGCGTTCTCGACTTCGTGCCGCGCGGCGACGACAGCGCGGTGTTCGATGTCGACGTGCTGGGCCTCCTTGTTCACCGTGTTCACGCGCTGGGCGTCGCGCTGGTACTTGCGCGCAAGCGCTTCCATCGTCTTCGGCATGGTCGCCGAGAACATCAGCGTGCGGCGCTCGACCGGCGAGGCGTCGAGGATGTGTTCCAGCTCTTCGCGGAAGCCGAGGTTGAGCATCTCGTCGGCTTCGTCGAGGACGACGGCCTTGAGATCGCCCATGACCAGCGCGCCGCGGCGGATGTGATCGACGAGTCGACCCGGCGTGCCGACGACGATATGCGCGCCGCTTTCGAGCGCCCGGCGCTCGTCGCGCGCATCCATGCCGCCGACGCAGGAGACGACCCTTCCGCCCGCGGGCTCGTAGAGCCATTCCAGTTCGCGTTTCACCTGCAGGGCGAGTTCGCGCGTCGGCGCGATGACCAGCGCCAGCGGCGCGGGCGCGCGGGCGAGCTTGTCCTGGCCGTCAAGCATCGCCGCCGCCAGCGTCAGCCCGAAGGCCACCGTCTTGCCCGATCCGGTCTGCGCGGAAACGATGAGGTCGGTCGCCTGCAGCTCAGGCGCGAGAACGGCCTCCTGCACGGGCGTCAACGCCTCGTAACCACGTTTCGTGAGCGCCTGCGCAAGCGCAGGAACGATGTTTTCCGGGAGGGACATGGATCGCGTCTTTCAGGCCAGAAGCGCGCTCCTCTGGCAGGATCGTCCGCAACTGAGGGCGTCTCATACCCGAAGATCGCCCAAAAGACGATGCGGCAGGATGTGTTTTGCGACGCGGATCGTGACCAAATATGCAGTTAATGGCGGGCTTCGCGTCATCCTGTGGCGCGCTCAAGCGCCGCGAGCGCTTCCTCCGACATCGTGAGAACGGAGCGGAGGCTGGATTCAATCCGCGCGACGATCGCCTCGCGCGGCCCGCTTCGCCAGTCGGCGCTTGCATAGAAGGCGTCCTGAGAGGCGGTCATGTGGTTGACGCTCTGGTACGCCCGGACAAGGTGATAGGCGTCGGGGTCGCTCACGGAGCGGCCGAACGTGATGACGCGCATGCCGTGACTGTGGTGCAGCGGAATGCTGGACTGTTCCATGATGTCGTGAAACGCCGCGCCCTCGCCGGGCTTCAGCCTGTAGACAAGAATTTCGACAGTGCTGTTCAAGTGCGCGGCTCCTCATGTTCGCCAACAGGCGCAATCCTCACATCACCCCCGCCTGAACCCACGCCTCCTTCGGCCACCGGTTGTGCACCCAGAACCACTGCTCCGGCGCCTCGCGGATGCGCGCTTCCATGAAGGCGTTGATGCGGGCGATGCTGGCGGGCAGCGCGACCTCGTCCGGCTGGCCGGCGTCGATGGGCAGCGGTTCGTGGACGACGGCGTGGAAGCGCGCGCCGTTGCGCTTCACGCTCATCGGCTGCAGCGGCACGGCGAAGCGGCGCGCCAGGCGCGTGGGCCCGTCGGCGGTCATGCAGTCGTAGCCGAAGAACGGCGCGCGGATGCCTTCGTTGTATTTCTGGTCGTTCATCAGCGCGACAGACCAGCCCTTCTTCAGCGCGCGGATGAGGCCCACGCCGCCTTCCACGCCCTTCGCCGATTGCAGCTCCGCGCCGTAGCTGCGGCGGATCTCCATGATGCGCTCGTCGATCAGCGGATTGTTCGCCGGGCGGTAGGTCATCTGGCAGGGCACGGGGCGCTGCGCGATGGCGATGGGCATGAGCTCCCAGTTGGCGAAGTGGCCTGAAATGAACACCGCGCCCTTGCCGCTTTCGCGGATGGCGTCGAGGCGCTCGGCGTTCTCCACGGTGATGCGGCTGTCTTCGCGATAGGCGTTGATCTGCGGCAGATGCGGATACTCCGCGACCGTGCGCCCGATGCCCGCCCACATGGCCTTCGCCACATCCTGGCGCCACGCTTCGGTTTCGTTGGGAAACGCGAGCCGGAGATTGCGCAGCGCCGTGCGGTGCGCCGTTGAGAGCGGCCCGAGGCGCACCAGCCAGTCCGCGCCCGCGGCGGACGCGCGGTCGAGCGGCATGGCCCCGAAATGGCGCATGTAGGCCGAGAACCCGAAATCCTCGATCCGGTGCTGGAAGGTGACCTTCGTGGAAATCGCCATGGGCGCTACCTAGGGCGCTTCGCGGCGTTTCGCGACCGCCGCGCGCAACAGGGCGTCGAGCGTCGCAGGTTCCGCGAACCGTGCAACGACGGGCAGCGACAGCACCTGCGCGCGCCAGGCTGGCGGCAGGCGAACGTGATCTTTCTCCGTCGTGATAAGGCGCGCGCCGTGGGCGCCCGCGTGCGCGAGGAGGTTTTTCAGGTCCGCTTCGACGTAGGCGTGGTGATCGGGGAAGGCTGCGCCGTCGACCACGTCGCCACCGAGCGTCTTCAACGTGTCGAAGAATTTCTGCGGCCGGCCGATTCCGGCGAACGCCAGCAACGGCCCGGCGGGCGCTTCGCCTTCGGGTTCGAGCGTTGCATGCAGGATGGGTTTGCCGAAGCCTTCAAGCGCACGGTCGAGCCGCGAGGGATCGTCGTCGTCCTCGCGCGCCGGCGCCTTCGAACCGTGCATCAGGATCACTGCATCGGCGCGCGCAAGGCCCGTCTTCAGCGGCTCGCGCAGCGGGCCCGCCGGCACGACGCGCGCGTTGCCCGCGCCGGCTTCGGCGTCGAACACCAGCAGGGAAATGTCTTTCGCCAGAGCTGGGTTCTGGAAGCCGTCGTCCATGATGATCGCCTCGGCGCCCGCCGCGATCATCGCGTGGGCGCCCGCGAGACGATTGCGCGCGATCCACGCCGCGCCGTCGCGCGCGTGCAGCAGAGGTTCGTCGCCGACGTCGGCGGCGGCGTGCGTTGTGTCCACGCGCAACGGGCCTTTCAGCGCGCCGCCGTGGCCGCGCGAGAGCGTATGCGCATCGACACCCATGGCGCGGAGCTGCGCCCGGATCGCCCGCACCACCGGCGTTTTCCCCGCGCCGCCGACGGTGAGATTGCCGACGCAGATCACCGGCGCCGTGACCTGTTCAGGCGTCGCATTGGCGATCTTCGCCGCGCCGACCGCCGCGTAGAGCCACGAGAACGGCTGCGCGAGCGCCTGCAACAGAAGCGCGCTGTCGCGCCCCTCGGCGCCGTACCAGAATCTAGGCGGCTGCATGGGCGGGCGCCGGCAGCAGCGCTTCAAGCGCGTTGATGGTCTTGTCGAGCGATGCGCCGCCGCGCGAGGTCACGGCGTAGGCCGCATCGAGCAGCGCCTCCCGGTCCGGTTCGCTGCTCCACAGGTGCGCGACGATGTCGGCGATGGCGTCTGCGTCATGGACGGTGACGGCGCCCTTCGCGGCGAGGAGTTCCGCAAACGTGTCGGCGAAGCTCTCCACGTGCGGGCCGGTGAGGATGGCGCTTTTCAGTTTCGCGGGCTCCACGGGGTTGTGACCCTTGAGGTGGGGCAGGAGGCTGCCGGCCACCAGCGACACAGGCGCCAGCGCGTAAAAGAGCCCGAGTTCGCCGATCGTGTCGGCGATGAACACCGAGGACTGGCTGATGGGGTCCTTCGCGGAACGCCGCGGCGCATGGCCTGCGAGCGCGGCGATGGCTGCGCCGCGTTCGGGATGGCGCGGCGCGATCACGAGGAGCGCGTCAGGAAATTTGCCCTGGATGCGCTTGTGCGCCTCCAGCACGATCTCGTCTTCGCCCGGATGCGTGGACGCGGCGAGCCAGACGGGGCGTAGCCCGATCTCGCGGCGCAGCGCATCGAGCGCCTCGGCGTCGACCTTCGGCGCGGGCGCGGCGAGCTTGAGGTTTCCGGGTGCGGCGATCGCACGCCCGACGAAGGCGCCGATGCCGTCGGCCGTGCGCGCGTCGGCGGCGAGTATTGTTGCGAAGCGACCGAACAGGTGGCGCGCCGACGCCGGCCGTCGCGCCCAGGAGGCGAGGCTGCGCGGGCTGATGCGGCCGTTCACGAGCGCGAGCTTCGTACCGCTGCGCGCGGCTTCCTCGATGAGGTTCGGCCACAGATCGCTTTCCGCGAACACCGCAAGATCCGGCCGCCAGTGTGCCATGAAGCGCCGCGCCACGTCGGCGCGGTCGAGCGGCGCATACTGGTGCACCGCGTGCGGCGGCGGGCTCGCGAGCAGGCTTGCGGACGTGCGCGTGCCCGACGTGAAGAGGAACGAGAGGTCATGGCGGCGCGCGGCGAGCGCCTCGCGCACCTGCATCAGCACGCGCGTTTCGCCCACGCTCGCGCCGTGCAGCCACACGAGCGCGCCGCGCGGACGCGGCGCAGCCGTGCGCCCGAAGCGTTCGTTGAGGCGCGCGCTGTCTTCCTTGCCCTGGCTCGCGCGCCACTGCAGCAGCGGGCCGGTCAACGGCGCGAGCACGCCGGTGACGGTGCGATAGAGTCTGAGTCCGGGCGGCAGGCTCATGCGGCGGGCGCCGGTTCTGGCTGGTCGGTTTCGACCGCCGCAGGCGCGATCGGCGCCACGCCCGCGCGTCGGTCCGCCTCGTGCGCCACGCGGGTCAATTCAACTTCGAGCGCAAGCCGCGCCGCCTCCATCGCCGCATCGTCGGCGTCGCGCGCCACGCGAACGAGCCCGCCCCACACGAACGCGCCACGCCCGAACGGGGCGGGCAGCACGAACCGGTCCCAGGAGTTGAACACCTTGCGCCGTCGCGTCGCCCAGCCGAGGCAGATCATCGGCGCGCCGGTCAGCCTTGCAAGCTGGATGACGCCCGGCTGCACCCGCATGCGCGGACCTTTCGGACCGTCCGGCGTGATCGCCACCGAACCGCCGCCGCGGATGTGGCGGATCATGCCGCGCAGCGCCTCGGCGCCGCCCTTGCGCTTGTGGGCCTTGTCGGTGGAGCCGCGGATGACGTCGAGGCCGACCATCCTGCAGGCCTGCGAGATCGCCTCGCCCTCCTTCGACTGCGAGATCAGCATCAGCGTGCGCGGCGCGCCCTCGCTTTTCCGCCACCCGACGTGGGACTGCATGATGCGACCGTGCCAGTAGCACACGATGAGCGGTTCGCCGGCCGCCCAGACCCTCTCCGCGAGCTCCCGGTTCACCCGATCCCAGCGTGTCGTCCAGCCGCAGAACAGCATGTAGGCGCCGACGATCCGGCCGATCGCCATGCGCAGCAAGGAGGACAGGGAAGGCATCTTCATCAGGGATAAGGGGTGCGCCGCGCTCTGTTGTCCGGACCCGAACGCCCTTATATGCGGGCCCAGCGACCGGGCGCCAGCCGTGGGCGCGTTCCCTCCGCACAGCAGCAGATCCGGCGACACACACATTGGCCAGCGTTCCCGACTTTCCCAACAGCCGGTTCGACCTTGGCACGCCCGAAGGCCGCAGGCGTGCGCGCCATGACCTGATGTGGGTGGACCACGGGTTCCTCCGCGTGCTGTTCCAGAACCTCCACTGGATCTCCCCGGAGATGGCGCGCGCCAACCAGCCCTCGCCGGAACATGTGCGTCGCTATGGCCTCATCGGGATCAAGACGATCATCAACCTGCGCGGCGTCAACGACAGCGGCCAGTACCATCTGGAGCGCGAGGCGTGCCTCGAGGCGGGCATCGCGCTGATCGACTTCCCGGTGCGCTCCCGCGACGTCCCGACCGTCGACCAGATCTTCCGCGCGAAGGAGATCTTCGGGACGATCCAGTATCCCGCGCTCATGCACTGCAAGTCCGGTGCGGACCGGGCGGGGCTGATGGGCGTGCTCTACAAGCACTTCCGCCTCGGCGTCCCGATCGCTGACGCCATCGAACAGCTCTCGCTGAAATACCTGCACGTGCGGCAGGGCAAGACCGGCATGATCGACTTCTTTTTCGATGCGTACCTCGCCGACAACGAGACGTCGCCGATGCCCTTCGAGCAATGGGTGCGGGAGAAATACGACTACAAGACCCAGCGCGAGAAGTTCATGGGCCAGTGGTGGGCCAACATTCTCGTGGACAAGATATTGAGGCGCGAATAGCGGGACCGCGCGTCTTCAGACGCGCACCTTGTTCGGA
>CAZGYQ010000028.1:0-34643 GCA_964530695.1 uncultured Caulobacteraceae bacterium | reverse complement strand
GAATCGTAAAGCGTCCCCCTCTCAGGACTGGCCTACCGCGAAAGCGGTTTTGTTCGATGGCCCTAAACAGCCGTTGATATTCTGATGGCGGACGGAGAAAGTGGGACGCGATGCTCAATCACCGTACAGCATTTGCCATCTTTGTGCTGTTCGTAGGGGCAGGTCTCGCAAGCGCAGTGGAGCTGGGACTAGGCAGTGACTTGGGAAGTCTGTTGGGCGTCCCGATACTCGCGTTCACCAGCGCGTTCGCAGTGAGCTTCGTTTGCAACCCGCAAAAACCAGTTCTAGCGGCAACTTTTGCGGCGCTTATCACTGGGTTGGCGATGCTGCCGAACATCTTCGTCCTCCAGAAAAGTTACGATCACGACCAAGGCCTATTCAGATACTTTGTGAATTTTTATTGGGGCATCTTACTCCCAATTGGGGTCGCAATCGCCTTCGGAGCCGCACTCATATTCTCTCATCTGCGTCGGGTTTGGCGCGACAGGACGCAATAGAGACAGGGTGCGGCGAATTCCTGCCATCCGTCCTTGCGCGGTCGAGTGACAGTCTTCGAGCGGTTTGCGATCGGTTCTAGCACTTCCCCGGAAACACCAGACTCCACCCCAGCTTCGCAGGCGCTTCATCCTGATGCGCCTCCAGCCCGATCGTCATCGCTTCATGCCCGCCCTGCGGCTGCGCGCGGTAGAGCCCGGACGCGCGATCCCAGAGCGAGAGGCAGAAGCCGAAATTCGTGTTGAGTTCCTCCACGCGCACGGAGTGGTGCACGCGGTGCATGTCCGGCGTGACGAGGACGAGGCGCAAGGCGCGATCGAGCCACGTCGGCAGTTTCACGTTGGCGTGATTGAACATGGCGGTGGCGTTGAGAAGCACCTCGAACACGATCACCGCGACCACGGGCGCGCCGAGCGCGACCACCACCGCCGCTTTCCAGAGCATGGAGATCGCGATCTCCGCGGGGTGGAAGCGCAGGCCCGACGATGCATCGAGATCGCGGTCGGCGTGATGCACGCGGTGGAGGCGCCATAACAGCGGCGCGCGATGGAACGCCACGTGCTGCGCCCAGACCGCCGCGTCGAGCGCGAGCGCCGCCAGCACGATCTCCGCCAGCGCAGGCGCCGCAATCACGTTGAACAGGCCGAAACCCTGCGCCTGCGCCCACGCCGCGGCGCCTGTCGCGGCCAGCGCCGGCGCAAGCAGGGCGACGCCGCGCACGAGCAGCGTGTCGATGACGACCAGCGCCCCGTTCGTGCGCCACCGCGCGATCCGCGCCTGCACCCGCGCCCGGCGCGGCCAAAGCGCCTCCAGCGCAGCCATCACCACGAACACGCCGGCGAAGGACGCCGCGCGCAAGATGGGTTCAAATGCGATGATCGTCGCCTCCGTCGTCAAGGGCGCATTGTCCGCCACTGTTCGCGCGTGAGCTCCCAGTAGACCGAGCGGCGCACCGTGCCGTCCGGGCGCACGCTGTCGCGCTCGCCCATGCGCTGGAAACCCGCGCCGTCGATCATCCGCTGCGAGCGCACGTTGTCGAGGGCTGCGGTGAGGCCCATCAGGCGGATGCCGATCACCTCGAACGCCCAGTCGGCCATCTCGGCGAAACCGCGCGCGCCCTGGCCCGCGCTCTGGCGGTCCGCGCGCATGGCGCCGCCGATCTCGCCCGACGCGCGGTCGGGCCAGACGATGAGATCGCCGTAGCCGACGATCTCGCCCGCTTCGTCGAGTGAAAACGTCAGGATGCCCTCGCCGCGCGCCTGTCGCGCCATCGCGCCCTCGATCCACGCGGTAACATTCTCGCGCGTGAACGGCCGCGGCAGATCGTAGATCGGATCGGACACCTTCGGGTCCGCCAGCAACGCCAGCGCGCCTTCGACATGGGAGAGGTTCGCGCACACGCGCCCGCCCGACAGCGCATCGAGTCCGCGCGCCGCGCGCACCGCCGCGCGGATCGCAGCCTCCTCCTCCGGCGACGCCGTAAGGACCGTGAGGGGCGGTGCGCTCATTGCGCCGGCGTGAGCGTAACCCCCGAAGGTAACGCACACTCCTCAGGCACGAAGAAGTCCGGCATCAGCGGCTTGGTCGGATCGACGCGGTATTTGTCGAAGTCGCGCTCGCCGGCCGCGTGGAGCAGCACGTCATCGATGTAGAAATTGCCGGTGCAGGATTTTGCGGGCTGGTTGAAGATCCAGTACGCCGCGTCCGAGATGATCTCCGGCGTGCGGCACATGAGCATGCCTTCATCCCCCGCGAGCGCGTTGCGGATGGCGGCGGTGGCGATGCCCGTGCGCGGCCACAGCGCGTTGAACGCAATGCCGTCGCCCTTGAGCTCCTCCGCCATGCCGAGCACGCACATGGACATGCCGAACTTCGCCATCGTGTACGCCACGTGATTGCCGAACCAGCGGGGTTTCATGTCGAGCGGCGGCGAGAGATTGAGCACATGCGGGTTTGCGGCGCGCTTGAGGTGCGGGATGCAGGTCTTCGACACCAGATACGTGCCGCGCGTGTTGATCTGGTGCATGAGATCGTAGCGCTTCATGTCGGTCTGCAGCGTGCCGGTGAGCTGGATGGCGGAGGCGTTGTTCACGCAGATGTCGATGCCGCCGAACTTCGCCACCGTCTGCTCCACCGCCGCGATGACATTGGCCTCGTCGCGCACGTCGACGACGATGGGCAGAGCCCTGCCGCCCGCCGCCTCGATCTCGGCTGCGGCGGAATAGATCGTGCCCGGCAGTTTCGGGTTCGGATCGGCGGTCTTGGCGGCGATGGCGATATTGGCGCCGTCCTTCGCCGCACGCAGCGCGATGGCGAGGCCTATGCCCCGGCTCGCGCCGGTGATGAACAGGGTCTTTCCGGCAAGGCTCATGTCACGTCTCCCGTTCCGGCGATCAGGCCGCCGCGATTTCCATTTCCGACCAGGCCCAGAGGCGCGCAGCGCTGTCCGGATTCAACGCGTAGGGCAGCACGCCGGACCACGGCTCGGCTTCGGTCCACGGGCCCGCTTGCGCGCAGTTCTCCAGATACTTGCCGCCGACGCCCTCGAGTTCCTCGCCCACCGCCGCCCACACGCTGGTGGCCGCGCCCTCCTCGGGCGTCTTCATGCGCGGGTTCGGCACACCGTTCTCGTCGATCCAGCCGAAGCCGATCTGCTCCTCCTTCGAGAGGTGGCGCTGCAGCGGGGTGATGATGCCGCCGGGCATGACCGCGTTGGCGAGGATGCCGCGATCCTTCCACTTCTGCGTGACGCCGACGGCGAAGAGCGCGTTGGCCGTCTTCGACTGGCCGTAGGAGACCCACTTGTCGTAGCCGCCGTTCCGGAAATGGGGATCGTCCCAGAGAATGTCGGAGCGCCGGTGGCCGATGGAGCTGAGCGAGACGATCCGGGCGGGCTTGCCGCCTATGGCGCCCGCCTCCAGCGCGCCCGCCAGCCCCTTCGCCAGCGTGAAGTGCCCCAGATGGTTGGCCCCGATCTGCATCTCGAAGCCCTGCGTCGTGCGCATCAGCGGCGAGGCCATGACGCCCGCGTTGTTGACGAGCACGTGCAACGGCCCCGACCACGCCGCCGCGAACGCCCGCACGCTCGCCAGGTCCGCGAGGTCGAGCTTGCCGATGGAGACCCGCTTCGCGCCCGCCTCGGCGTTGATCGCGTCCGCGACGCCCTGCGCCTTTTCAAGGTCCCGCGCCGCGATGGTGACGTCCGCGCCCGCGAGCGCGAGCGCCCGGGCGGTCTCCACACCGATGCCGGATGCGGCCCCGGTGACGATCATCCGCTGTCCGGAAAGGTCTTTCCCGCCCGTCGCTTGCCGCGCGGTGGTGCGATAGCCGAACGGGGACGTGATCAGCGCGTTCATGGGGAAAATCCTCGTTCGAATTCGCGAAATGGTATCGCGCCGCCGACAATGGGCGGGCCCCGCGGGCATGGCAATCGCCATCATCGCGCAAGTCGTCGCCAGTCTCCGCGGGCGTTCGACTATCGGCATCTGGCGGTCGTTTCTGACGCGTCTGCGGGCCTGCCCTCCGTGACCTTTTGCGACCAACCCGACCGCGGACCGAATCTTCTCGCGTGAGGCGAACTTTTCAGATATAGTTAAAAAACCACTAACGGCACGGGGCAGTTGGTCGATGGATTCCAGCACCGCTGATCGCGCGGAAGCGGACCTCGTCAGCGTCGTCGACAGACGGCGGTCCGAAGGCGCTTCTGTCGCCGCCGCCTGCCGGGAAGCCGGCATCTCCACCTCCACCTACTATCGCCGCCGGCGCACGGGCGCAGCGCTCGCCGATCTCGCCTGCGAAGGCGTATCAGTCGCCGACGCCCCGCCCGCCACCGTGGGCCTGCTGGCCAACGGCGAGGGACGCAGCTGGCCGTTCACGGCGCGCGCGCCCTTCTACTGGGACCAGGTATTCGCCGACGAACTCTCCGATTCGTATGTCCGCCGGGAGTTCGGGCGGGGGCCGGCGCGGGCGTCCGGGCGTGGCGCACTGACGGCGTTGGCGAGTACGACCCATGACGGCCGGCTGTCGCGCCTGTTCCGGCGCGCGCGCGCCTACCTGCCTCACACGTCGCTCGGCGAGGCCGCGGGGCCGCTCGCCGCCTTGATCCTTCTGGGTCTGATCCTGGTCGTCTCGAGCTGGATGGTCTCGGTGGCCGCCGACCCCGCCGCCTGGATCGACCCCGGACAAACTCGGGTCGCCGACGCGCTCCCCAGGCCTGGCGCAGCGCTGAGCCCCTGAACCGCCTTCCATGCAGACGCCGGCGCCGGCCCGTGTGAACCGGGCTGAATCGTCCAATTGCGCTCACGCCGAGATGTCGCCATAGGATTCGACCACACAATGCACGGCCCCGAGAGGCCGGAACGGAGGATTTCTCATGTCCAGGCGCCTCATGGCCGCCGCGTTCGTCGCCATCAGCGCGATCGCCCTCGCCACCGCCCACGCGCAGCAAGCCAGCCTCAAGACGTACACTGATCCGCAGAACCGGTTCACGCTTCAGCACCCGGCAAGCTGGCCCGTCGATCCCCTTCCGGGATCGACCGATGTCAATCAGGGTGTCGTGATCGGCATCGCGGACGCCGAATGCAAGGTGATCGCCGCCCGCAGCGACCAGTCAGC
Organism: uncultured Caulobacteraceae bacterium; assembly: GCA_964530695.1. GTDB lineage: Bacteria > Pseudomonadota > Alphaproteobacteria > Caulobacterales > Aquidulcibacteraceae > VFBF01. The sequence goes on along the minus strand of CAZGYQ010000028.1, from coordinate 29,534 downwards.
CGGAAAGGCGGCGGCGGCGGTGCGCGCCGCCTACCTGACCCCGATCGGAGCAGTCGCCTGGAAGGTGAAAGCCGACGCCTACGCCGTGTGGGACAGGCGCGGAACCGTAAGCACCGCCGCCGTCGACGGCAGCGGCCCCTGGCCGGTCCAGACCGCGGATTTCACGACCGATGACGGCAAACCGGGCTACGCGAGGCTGCAGGCCCGCCCCGGCGTTGAGGTGTGGATGTTCTGCAACTCCTTCGACAATCGCGACCGCACGGCGATATTCAACCAGATCTTCTCATCTTTCGCCGGCGCGAACGACGCCGCACTTCAGGCTGAAGCCGAAGCCGCCGCAGCGCAGGCCAGCGCCCAGGAAGCCGCCGCCGCTGCGGCCGCCGCCCAGAAGGGCCAGAAGAAGAAGCGCTGAACTCAGGCGCTGATTTGACCGGTGCGGCTTGCGTTTCGCCGCCGCCCCGGTCATAAGCCCCGCTTCACGCGAGCCGCGGTCTGCGGGCCCGCGCCGGAAATGTTTCCGGCGGGCGCCGCCGATCCGTCGTGGGGCCGGTCCTTCCGCCGTTCCCGCGCCGCGGCTCCCAGGAAGGGAAAAAGGCATGGCCTATTACGAACACGTGCTCATCGCACGTCAGGACATCTCGCCCCAGCAGGTCGACGCGCTGGTCGAGGACATCACCCGGACGATCACGGAACAGGGCGGCACGGTCGGCAAGACCGAATACTGGGGCCTGCGCAATCTCGCGTACCGCGTGCGCAAGAACCGCAAGGGCCACTACTGCCTGTTGAACATCGACGCCCCGGCGGCGGCGGTTCACGAACTGGAGCGCCGTCAGCGCATCAACGAAGACGTCCTGCGCTTCATCACCATCCGCATGGATGCGCTCGATGAAGAGCCCTCGCCCGTGCTTGCGCGCCGTGAACGCGACGACAAGCGCCGCGCTCGCCGTGAAGGCGAGGAAGGCGGCGAAGGCGGATTTGAAGGCGGACGTCCGGAACGGAGCTTCGAACAATGAACCAGAAGGTCAACATCTCGAACATTCCGGCCCGGCGCCCGTTCGGCCGTCGGCGGAAGGTTTGCCCGTTCTCCGGCGCTGAAAGCCCGAAGATCGACTACAAGGATGTGAAGCTCCTGCAGCGCTACATCTCCGAGAAGGGCAAGATCGTGCCCGCGCGCATCACGGCGGTCTCCGCCAAGAAGCAGCGCGTCCTGTCGATCGCCATCAAGCGCGCGCGCTACATGGCGCTCCTCCCGTACGCGGTGATGTGAGGAGATTGAACGATGCAAGTCATTCTACTGGAACGCGTCGAACATCTCGGCGCCATCGGCGATGAAGTCACGGTAAAGGACGGGTACGCCCGCAACTTCCTGCTGCCCACGCACAAGGCGCTCCGAGTCACGGAAGCCAACCGCAAGCGGTTCGCGCACATGCGCGAGGAGCTTGAGGCGCGCAACGCCGAGACCCGCGCCAAGGCCCAGACGGCCGCCGAGAAAGTCGACGGTCAGACCTTCGTCCTGCTGCGGCAGGCCGGCGAAGGCGGACAGCTCTACGGTTCGGTTTCCGCACGCGACATCGCCGACATCGCCGAAGCGGCGGGTTACGCCGTCCCGCGGGCGGCGGTGGTCCTCGACAAGCCGATCAAGACGATCGGTCAGCACGCGGTGCGCCTGCGCCTCCACCCGGAGGTCACCTCGACCATCACGGTCAACGTGGCGCGCTCGGCGGACGAGGCCGAACGGCAGGCCAAGGGCGAGAACGTGATCGCCGCGGCCCTCGAAGAGGACCGCGCGGTGGCCTCCGCCCAGGCGCAGGAAATCGCCGCCGGCACGCTGGCCAACGAGGGCGCCCCGAACTGATCGGCGAAGAGCCCGAACTAGGGTTCGATCAGTTTCAGGTCTGGAAATGCAGTCCTGTATCGTTTGGGATCGCGCGTCATCAGCGCGGTCCCATCGATCAGGGCGTGTGCGCCGATCAGGAAGTCCGCAAGCATGCGTTCGCGCGTCCCGCCGCGGTTCCGGTAGGAAGCGAATGCTTGCCCTGATTGATACAGCGCGCGGTCAGACATCGACATCAAGGTAAGGCCGATGTGCGAAAGCGCACCATCGAGATCATCTTTCGTCGTGCCAGTGGCCAACTCCGCATAAACCAGCGGACCGATGGCCCCTGTCCCGGGCATGAGTTCTCGCAAGGCGGTTGACGATGTGGCGAAGAACTCCGAATTGTCGCTCATCACATCGATAATGACATTCGTATCGATGTGAATCACCGGACATCCCCGCCCACATACGTCTCGTCCGCGTCTCCCCGGGTCTGCGCGATCAATTCTTCACCGCGCGGGCCTCGCCAGATACCCCGGAGGCTGTCGAACCGATTTTCCGCTCTTTCGGCCCCACCGGAGATGCGCGCCGCCCACGCCAGGACCTCCGCCTGCTTCTGCCGGACAAATAGGTCACGATCAGCAACCGTCATCCCAAGCTGACTGGCGAGTTCGAACAACCCTTCGCTGGGCAGTCCGGTGTCCCTGCTGACGACGAGCGCAGTGAGCATGGGCAGATTGCGTCGATTGCATTCGCGGCCGACAGCATAGAGGTGCGGGGCGATGAGGCGCCGCGCCCGGGGCCATTCGCCCCTCTGGAACCCGTTGGCCAACGCTACGTCCAAGTAACTGACCACTTCGCCGGCCACGGCCCGACCGGTGATGAATCCAATCGTCGTCTCGATATTGAACCGCGCGCGCTCCTCGGCGTTGGGCGCGACGCCGAGGACGGCCTCCATGGCCTGGACCATAAACTCATTCAGGCTGAGCCCGGCATCCTTCGCCTTTTCCTCAGCCGCTCGTTTGAGCGTCTCATCGACGCGGAGATACACCGTCTGCATGCTATACTCTTTTTGCAAGCTATCAATAATATGCATGCTAGCAATCAGTCAAGCGGATCCTCGCGCTTCCTCACGCCAGCCGACTCGTGGTTTCGCTACCGGAATGTCCGCAGACGGTTCCCACGCTCCCGCCCTGTCCGACGCGCTGCACAGCGCGCCGCACAACCTTGAAGCCGAGCAGGCGCTCCTCGGCGCGATCCTGTTCGACAACGAGGCCTTCAACCGCATCGGCGACCGGCTGAAGGCGCACCACTTCTACGACCCCGTCCACGGGCGCATCTTCGCGGTGTGTTCGGACCTGATCGGCCGCGGCAAGCTCGCCGACGGCCTCACGCTGCGCGAGTGGTTCCAGCGCGAGGGCGGGCTGCAGGAGATCGGCGGCGCGGGCTACCTGCTCGTGCTCATGGAGAACGCCGCGCGGCTGACCACCCAGGCGCGCGACTACGCCGACCTCGTCTACGATCTGGCGCTGCGCCGCGATCTCATCCGAATCGGCGGCGAGATCACGGGCCTGGCGTCCTCGCCGCCCGAGGACCTGGATGCGCAGGGCCAGATCGAGGAAGCCGAGCGCAAGCTCTTCACGCTCGCGGAATCCGGCACGGGCGCACGCGGTTTCAGCGCCTTCAGCATTGCGCTCACGCGGTCCATCGAGACGGCGGCGGCGGCGTACGAAAGCGGCGGCGGCGTCTCCGGCCTCTCGACGGGCTTTCGCGACATCGACAAGAAGATCGCCGGCCTGCACAAGTCCGACCTCGTGATCCTCGCCGGCCGCCCGGCGATGGGAAAGACTTCGCTCGCCACCAACATCGCCTACAACGTCGCCAAGGCGCGGCTCGAATCGAACCGGCGCGTTCTGCGTGAGGACGAAAAGCCCGAGGGTGGGGTTGTGGCGTTCTTCTCCTGCGAAATGTCAGCCGAACAGCTGGCGACGCGCCTCCTCTCTGAAGCCGCGGAAGTCGAATCCTACAAAATCCGCAGCGGCGAGATCACGCATGAGCAGTACGAGAAGCTGTTGAACGCTTCGTCCGACCTGCAGTCCCTGCCGCTGCACATCGACGACACCGGCGGCATCTCGATCTCGCACCTCATGGCGCGCGCGCGCCGCCTGCAGCGCACCCACGGTCTGGACCTCATCGTGGTCGACTACCTGCAGCTCGTGACGGCCTCGTCACGCCGCTCCGAAGGCCGGGTGCAGGAAGTCAGCGAGATCACCCAGAACCTGAAAGCGCTGGCCAAGGATCTCGACGTGCCGGTGATCGCGCTGTCGCAGCTCTCCCGCCAGGTTGAGTCCCGCGACAACAAGCGCCCGCAACTCGCGGACCTGCGTGAATCCGGCTCCATCGAGCAGGATGCGGACATCGTGATGTTCGTGTATCGGGACGAATACTATCTCAAGAACGGCGAGCCGAAGCCCGGCACGGACGAGCACATGACCTGGCAACGCGATCTCGACGGCGCGCGCAACAAGGACGAGCTGATCATCGGCAATCAGCGCCACGGCTCAACCGGCACGGTGCACTTGTCGTTCGAGGGCGCATTCACGCGCTTCGGCGATCTCGATGAGCAACCGCAGACCACCTATGACGAATGAAACGTCGCGCCGGCTCGCGCGGCTGACTGTCGATCTCTCCGCCATCTGCGCGAACTGGCGCCGCTTCGCCGACCTGGCCGGTCCCGGTGAGGCCGCGGCCGTCGTGAAGGCCGACGCCTATGGCCTCGGCGTGCGCGCGGCGGCGCCGGCGCTGGCGCTCGAGGGCGCGCGCACGTTCTTCGTCGCGACCCTAGGGGAAGCCCTCGAGTTGCGCGCCATTCTCGGCGAGGCGCAGGCGATCTATGTGCTCAACGGGCCGACCCATGACGATGTCGGGTCGTTTGCGCCGGCCCGCCTGTTTCCGGTGCTGAACAGCCTCAAGCAGATCGGGCTATGGAAAGCCGCCGGCGCGGACGTCGCCGCCGCGCTCCACATCGATACCGGCATGAACCGGCTGGGGCTGCCGCTCGCGGACGTGGGTGCCGCACACGACGCGCTGGCGCGCTGCGACGTGCCGCTGGTGATGAGCCACCTCGCCTGCGCCTCCGATCCGGCGCACCCGCTGAATGCGTTGCAGCTCCAGCGGTTCAGCGAGGCGGCCGCGCATTTTCCAGGCGCCCGCAAGAGCCTGGCGGCGACCGCCGGCGCCTTCTGCGGCGCGGCGTACCGGTTCGGTCTGTTGCGTCCCGGCGTCGGCCTCTACGGCGATGCCGGTCTCGACGAGGACTCCCAGCCGCTCGCGCCCGTCGCCACGCTCGACGCGCCGATCCTGCAGCTCCGGGACGTCTCCGCCGGCGACACGGTGGGCTACGGCGCGACCTTCGCGGCGCAGACGCCCATGCGCACCGCCACCATCGCGCTCGGGTATGCGGACGGCTACTTGCGTTCGGCGTCCGGCGGAGGCTACGGCGTTCTCGCCGGGGCGCGTTGCCCCATCCTGGGGCGCGTTTCCATGGACCTCATCACCCTCGACGTCACCGCCGCCGGCGGGGCCGCGGAAGTGGGCGCGCGCGTCGAGATGCTCGGCGCAAACGTCCCCGTGCGCGATGTCGCTGCCGCGGCCGGCACGGCGAGCTACGAAGTGCTGACCAACCTTGCGCGCGTTGCGCGACGCCACATGCGGGGCGCCGCGTGAGCGCCGCCCCCCTCAATCCGTTCGCGCAGATCGGCCGTGCGACGCTTGGCATCTTCGCCGAGACGGGCCGCATCTCGCGCTTCGCCGCCGAGGCCGCCGTGGCGTGCGTGACGCCGCCGTGGTTCGTGAGCCAGCTTGCGAGCCAGCTTGCGCGGATCGGCTATTTCTCGCTGCCGGTGATCGGGCTCACCGCCATCTTCATCGGCGCAGCGCTCGCGCTCAATATCTACACCGGCGGCGCGCGCTTCAACGCCGAGCAGTTCGTGCCCAACATCGTGGTGCTCGGCATCACGCGCGAACTAGTGCCCGTACGTGCAGGCCTCATGCTCTCGGGGCGCGTGTGGGCGGGCATCGCCGCCGAGCTCGGCACCATGGTGGTGACCGAGCAGATCGACGCCATGTCGACGCTGCAGACCGACCCCTTCCGCTTTCTCGTGGCGCCACGGGTGCTCGCCGCCACGATCACCCTGCCGGTGCTCGTGCTCGTCGCCGACATCATCGGCGTCATGGGCGGCTGGCTCGTCTCGGTGAACACGCTCGGCTTCAACGGCACGGTCTACCTGCGCAACACGCTGGAGTTCCTCGAGACCGAGGACGTGGTGCTCGGCCTCATCAAGGCGGCGGCGTTCGGCTTCATCATCGCGGTGATGGGCGCCTATCACGGCTACCGCTCCTCGGGCGGCGCGCTGGGCGTCGGGCGAGCCACGACGAACGCGGTCGTCGGCTCCACGGTGCTGATCCTTGCAGCCAACTACGTCATCACGGCGCTGTTCGTGAAATGACGGTCGCCAAGCTCTCGCTCGAGAACGTCGTGAAGGCGTTCGGACCCAAACGCGTGCTCAACGGCGTGACGATCGACGTCGCAGCCGGCCGGTCGCTCGTCATCATCGGCGGATCCGGCGTCGGCAAGTCGGTGAGCATCAAGTGCGCGATGGGCCTCATCCGGCCGGACTCCGGAACCATCCGCGTAGATGGCGAGGACGTCACGCACGCGAGGGGCCACAAGCTGGCGGAGGTGCGCGCCAAGTTCGGCATGCTGTTCCAGGGCGGCGCGCTGTTCGACAGCCTCTCCATCTGGGAAAATGTCGCGTTTCGCCTGCTTTACGCGGATCGCGTCCCGCGTAGCGAAGCGCGCGAACGCGCCATCGAAACCATGCGCAAGGTTCGGTTGGCGCCGGAGACTGCGAACCTGCGGCCCGTCGAACTGTCCGGCGGCATGCAGAAGCGCGCCGGCCTCGCGCGCGCGATCATCACGAAGCCGGAACTCATCTTCTTCGACGAGCCGACCACGGGCCTCGATCCGATCACCGCGGACGCCATCAACGATCTCATCGTCGAGATGGTTAAGGACCTCGGCTGCGCCGCCGTCTCGATCACCCACGACATGGCGAGCGCGCGCAAGATCGCCGACGAGATCGCGATGATCCATGACGGACGCATCGTCTGGCGCGGCGCGGCCAGCGCCATCGACCAGAGCGGCAGCGCGATGGTCGACCAGTTCGTCAACGGCCGCGCGGAAGGTCCCATCCAGGCCGTCGTTTGAACGCCCGCGCATTCAACTGTCACCGAAAAACCGCACTGGACCCGCCACGCCACAACAGCGGGGTGAATGGCGTTGATGCGAAACCATATCCAACGTCACATCGAAACCTACTCCACCGTCGATATGTCTGCGGCCGCGAGGTCGCCGGCGACGGCGACCGAGGACACGCCATGTCGCTGGCAGACCTGCTCAACCCCGATGCCGGGGAACTCGAGGAGCACTACCCCAACCGCTTCGAGCACGCGGCGGACCTCGCCGTGCATCTTGTGGGTCTTGTCGCGGCGCTCGTCGGCGGCGGCATTCTTTTCTACTGGGCGATGGCGCGCGGGGGCTCTTCGGTCGCGCTGGCGACAGCGCTTTATGCGCTGTGCATCATGGTGATGCTGGCGTGCTCGGCGGTCTACAATCTTACACGTCCGTCACGAGCGCGCCGCGTCCTGCGCCGTCTCGACGAAGCGGCGATCTTCCTGATGATCGCGGGGTCCTACACGCCCTTCCTCGTTCATATCTACGAGCCGCCGTTCAGCACGCTGAATATCTCGCTCGTCTGGGCGATCGCCGTGGCGGGCGCGTGCGGCAAGCTCTTTCTGCCGCGGATTTCGGATCGCTTCTGGTGCCTCGTCTACATCGCCTTCGGCTGGCTTGCGGTGGCGCTGGTGGCGCCGTTCGCCACGCGGATGCCGATGAACGTCGTCGTGCTGCTGGCGGCCGGCGGGCTCGTCTACACGATGGGCGTGCCGCTCTACCTCAACCACGCGCTGCCGTTCCGCCGGGCGATCTGGCACGGATTCGTGGTGGTCGGCGCGGGGCTGCACTTCGCGGCCGTGGCGGCGGGCGTGGTGTTCGGTTGACCATGGCAGGCTAGTGTCGGCTCAAGCGAGTCGCACATGGCCAAAACCGATCTCATATTCGTCTGCCAGTCCTGCGGCGCCATCAGCGCCAAGTGGCAGGGCAAGTGCGACGCCTGCGGCGCGTGGAATTCCATGGCCGAGGAATCCGCCAGGCCCGCGGCCCCCGGCGGCATGGCCGCGCCCACCGGCAAGCGCGGCAAGGGCCTCGCCTTCGCCGAGCTTTCGGGAACGGCCGCGGCGCCGCCGCGGATGATGAGCGGCATCGGCGAGTTCGACCGCGTCTGTGGCGGCGGCCTCGTGGCGTCGTCGGCGGTGCTGATCGGCGGCGATCCTGGCGTCGGCAAGTCGACGTTGCTGCTGCAGGTGGCCACCGCGCTGGCGAAGACGGGCAAGACCGTCGCCTACGTCACCGGCGAGGAAGCCGAAGCCCAGGTGCAGGATCGCGCGCGCCGGCTGGGCGCCGCCGACGCGCCGGTGATGCTCGCCGCAGAAACCGACCTGCGGAAGATCCTCGACGGCCTGCGGACGCTGAAGCCGGACGTGGTGATCGTCGATTCCATCCAGACCATGTGGGCCGACGGCGTGGAATCCGCGCCTGGCACAGTCACGCAGGTGCGCGCGTGCGCCCATGAACTTGTGCGCTTCGCCAAGAAGAGCGGCGCGGCGGTGCTGCTGGTGGGCCACGTCACCAAAGACGGCCAGATCGCGGGACCGCGCGTCGTCGAGCATTTGGTGGACGCCGTCATCTATTTCGAGGGCGAACGCGGCCTGCCGTTCCGCATCCTGCGCGCGGTGAAAAACCGCTTCGGACCAACCGACGAGATCGGCGTGTTCGAGATGAAGGAGCGTGGCCTTGAGGAAACGCCGAACCCTTCGGCGCTGTTTCTCGGCGTTCACGGCGCGCGCGCGAGCGGGGCCGCGGTCTTCGCCGGCGTCGAGGGCACCCGACCCGTTCTGGTGGAGATCCAGGCGCTCGCAGCGCCCGCCGCCTACGGCACCCCGAGGCGGGCCGTCGTCGGCTGGGATTCAGCCCGTCTGGCCATGATCCTTGCGGTGCTGGAAACCCGTTGCGGACTTGGATTCGGGGGACGGGACGTGTACCTGAGCGTCGCGGGAGGACTGCGGATCACGGAGCCGGCGGCGGATCTCGCCGTGGCGGCTGCGCTGATTTCGGCCCTTGCGGACGAGCCTTTGCCGGAGGACACCGTGGCCTTCGGCGAAGTGGCGCTTTCAGGAGATGTCCGGCCGGCGGGGCGGACGGAGCTTCGCCTGAAGGAAGCCGCCAAGCTCGGATTCAAGACGGCGTTCGCGCCAATTGGGGCGGAGAGCGGCCTTGTCAGCGTTCGCGGCATCGCCCGAATCGGCGAACTTGCCGCAATGCTGACGCCCAGATGAGCGGAGGGGCGTAATGGAAGGTCTCGGATTGACGGCGTTCGACGCGGTGGCTCTCGCCGTCGTGCTGATCTCGGCCGTTATGGCGTTTGCGCGGGGCCTGATCCGCGAAGTGTTCTCGATCGTGGCGTTCTTCGCGGCGATTTTTGCGGCCATCTGGGGCTACCCGATGGTGTCGCCGTTTCTGGAAGGCGCCGTCGGCAGCCCCTTCTTCGCAACGCTCTTTTCCGGCTTTTTGATTTTCCTGATCGTCTTCGTGGCCATCACCATCGTGACGACGATGCTCGCCAAGGCGGCGCATTCCTCTGACGAGATCGGCGCGCTCGATCGCGGCGCGGGCCTGCTGTTCGGCGCCGCACGCGGCATCCTGATCGTCTCGCTATTCGTGCTGCTCGCCCGCGCGGTCACAGGTCCCGCAGAGACAACGCCACAAGCGGCTCTGCCGGGCTGGATGACGAGCGCCAAGCTCTATCCCTTCTTCGACCGCACCGCGACGGTGCTGGAGGGTTTCGGACCGAAAGCGCGCACCTATATCCGCGAACGGCGGAACAGCGATGCAGCGGCGCCCGACGCCGCCGCGCCCGCGCCGCAACAATGAGGACCTGATGCGAGAAGCCGCGCCGCAGACGGAGTACACGTTCGATGACGACGACAGGCTCCACGAGGAGTGCGGCGTCATCGCCGTCTACGGCGCGCCCGACGCCTCGCTGATCACGGCGCTGGGACTCCATGCGCTGCAGCACCGCGGCCAGGAAGGCTGCGGCATAGCCACCTACGACGGCGAGCGCTTCCACACGGAACGTCATCTCGGCCTTGTAGGCGACCACTTCTCCGCCGACGCCGGCGACCTCCGCGACCGCCTGCGCGGACGCCTCGCCATCGGCCATACCCGCTACGGCACGCAGGGCGGGCGCCTCCTGCGCAACGTGCAGCCGCTGTTCGCCGATCTTGCCTGCGGCGGCGTCGCGATCGCCCACAACGGCAACCTCACCAACGCGCTGAAGCTGCGTGGGGATCTCGTCGAGAACGGCGCCATCTTCCAGAGCACTTCGGACTCCGAAGTCTTCCTGCAGCTCATGGCGCGGGCGGGGAAAGCAAAGGCCACAGACCGTTTCGTCGAAGCGATCAGCCAGGTGGAAGGCGCTTATGCGCTGGTGTGCCTGACCAACGACATGATCCTCGCCGCGCGCGATCCAATCGGCATCCGCCCGCTGGTGCTCGGCTGGATCGGGGACGCGCCGGTTCTCGCGTCGGAAACCTGCGCGCTGGCCGCCGTCGGCGCCCGGTTCGATCGCGAGGTAGAGAACGGCGAAGTCATTGCGATCACCATGGGCGCCGACGACAAGCCTGTCGTGCAAAGTCACTTCCCCTTTCCCAGGCGCACGCCGCGGCCGTGCCTGTTCGAGTTTGTCTATTTCTGTCGCCCGGATTCCATCGTCGGCGGCAAGAGCGTCTACACCGTGCGCAAGCAGATGGGCCGTCGCCTCGCGGAGGAAACGGCGGTCGGCGCGGATGTGGTCATCCCCGTGCCGGACTCCGGCGTCGCCGCGGCTCTGGGCTACGCGGAGCGCAGCGGCGTGCCCTATGAAATGGGCATCATCCGCAGCCACTATGTCGGGCGCACCTTCATACAGCCGACGCAGGTCGCGCGCTCGAGCGGCGTTTCCATGAAGCACTCCGCCAACCGCGCGGTCATCGAAGGCAAGCGCGTGGTGCTGGTGGACGATTCCGTCGTTCGTGGCACGACATCCAAGCAGATCGTGCAGATGATGCGCGACGCTGGCGCGCGCGAAGTGCATTTCCGCTCCGCGAGCCCGCAGATTCGCCACGGCGACTACTACGGCATCGACATGCCGGACCTGAAGCAGCTCCTCGCTGCAAGACATGACGGCGATGTCAGCTCCATGGCCCGCTGGCTCGACGCCGACAGCCTCGGCTTCCTGTCCGTCGAAGGCGTCTACGCGGCGATGGGCCTGACCCGCGACGCGCGCGCGCCGCAGTTCTCCGATCACTGCTTTACTGGCGACTACCCCACGCGCCTCGTCGATCAGGAAGGCCAGCGCGAAGGCCGCGATTTCCAGCTCTCGCTGCTCTCCGAACCCGAAGCGGCATGACCCCAATAGAAGCAATGGGCGTTGCGCTTGTGACCGGCGCCTCCCGCGGGGTCGGGCGCTCGGCGGCGCGCGCGCTCGCCCGGGCGGGCTATCACGTGGTCGCCGTGGCGCGCAGCCAGAGGGCGCTTGAAAGCCTCGACGACGAAATCCGCAAGGACGGCGGAGAAGGCGCGTCGCTCGTGCCGATGGACCTGAAGGACTTCGAGGCGATCGATCGCCTTGGCGGGGTCATCTACGAACGCTGGGGCAAGCTCGACGCGCTGTTCGCGAACGCCGCCATCCTCGGCGATCTCACATCCATGGCCGATGCGCCGCCGAAGATGTTCGAGGAAACGATGGCGACGAACGTGCTCGCCAACCAGCGCCTCATCCGCTCCGTGGACCGCCTGCTGCGAACTGCCTCGCCGCCGGGGCGCGCGCTGTTCGTGACGTCGAGCGTCGCCCAGACGCCGCGGGCGTTCTGGGGCGCCTATGGCGCGAGCAAAGCCGCGCTCGAAGCGATGGCGATGAGTTACGCCCACGAAGTGGGATTCACCGGCGTGAAGGTGAATATTCTCGATCCCGGCGCGACGCGCAGCACCATGCGCTCGAAAGCATTCCCCGGCGAAGACCCGATGACGCTGAAATCGCCCGACGATGTCGCGCCGCTGGTGGTGGAGCTACTGGCGCCGAGTTGCGCTCGCCACGCCGAGCGTGTGCGCTTTGAAGATGCGCGCTGAAGCGCGTCAGCCTTCGTCGCTCGAAAACGGGTTCTTGTTCTGGCGCACCATCAGACGCACGGGCAGGCCTTTCAGGCCGAATGAATCGCGGATGCCGTTGGTGAGATAGCGCTTGTAGCTCTCCGGCATGCGCGCCGCGCGCGACGAGATCAGCACGAACGTCGGCGGCCGCGCCTTGATCTGGGTGATGTAGCGCGGCTTGATGCGCTTGCCGTCCACGGCCGGCGGCGGGTGCTTGGAGATGACATGCTCCAGCCACTTGTTGAGATCGGACGTCTTCACCCGCGCGTTCCAGTCGCCGTAGACCTCGACGACCGCTTCCATGACCTTGTCGAGACCGCGCCCTGCCTGCGCCGACACGCGCACGATCGGCGCGCCCTTCGTTTGCGGCAGCGCATCCTCGCAACGTTCGCGCAGCTCCTTGAAGCGCGCGGATGGTTCCTGCGCCTGATCCCATTTCGCCAGCACGTAGATCAGCGCGCGGCCTTCGCGCACGACGAGATCGGCGATGGTGAGATCCTGTTTCTCGAACGCCTCGTTCTGGTCCATCACCAGCGCGCAGACATCCGCAAAGCGGATCGAGCGCAGCGTGTCCGCGACGGAGAGCGTTTCAAGTCGGCCCTGCACCTTCGCCTTGCGGCGCATCCCGGCGGTGTCGACGAGGCGGATCGACTTGCCCTTCCATGTCCAGTTGATCGTGATGGCGTCGCGCGTGATCCCCGCTTCCGGCCCGACGAGCATGCGATCCTCACCGAGCAGCGCATTCACGAGCGTCGATTTGCCTGCGTTCGGACGACCGATGATGGCGAGCCGGATCGGACGGTTTTCGCGATCCTCCTCGGTCTCTTCGACCTCCGGCTCCGCGGGCGTCTTGGCGACGATCTCGGCGTAGAGCTCGCTCATGCCCTCGCCGTGCTCGGCCGACAGCGCGACGGGTTCGCCGAAGCCGAGCGCGAAGGCTTCGAGCCAGCCGGACTCGCCGGCCTTGCCCTCATGCTTGTTGGCCGCGATCACCACCGGCTTGCCGGAGCGCCGCAGCAATTCGGCGAAGCGCTTGTCCAGCGGCGTCACGCCGGCGCGCGCGTCCACGAGAAACAACGCCAGATCCGCGTCCGCGATCGCGGTTTCGGTCTGCGAACGCATGCGCGCTTCAAGGGATTCGTCGGTCAGATCCTCGAAACCCGCCGTGTCGATCAGATGCAGATCGAGATCGCCAAGACGTCCGGGCGCTTCCTTCCGGTCACGGGTGACGCCGGGCAAATCGTCGACGATCGCGAGCTTCTTGCCCGCGAGGCGGTTGAACAGGGTGGACTTGCCGACGTTGGGTCGGCCGACGATCGCCAGCTTCAGGGCCATGGTTTCTTATCCGGCGAACGGAACGCCGGTTCGCTGCAATGCCTGCGACGTAGCAGATTTCTACCGTAGAACGACGAGTTTCCCCTCGTCGGTCAACAGGAAGACCTGCCCGCCCGCCGCCACCGGCGCGATATAGACCGGCCCGCCGACCCTGAGCTTCTTGTCGATGGCCCCGGTCGTCGGATCAACGATGACCGCATCGCCCTGGGACGAGGCGAGCACGAGCTTGCCGCCGGCAAGGAGCGGACCGGTCCAGGCGATGCGGCCCTTGCGGTCTTCCTCGTCTTCGTAGCGACGCAGCTGTGTCACCCAGAAAGCCTGGCCGGTCGTGCGTTCAAGCGCGGTCAGTTCGCCGTCGATGGTGACCACGTAGAGCGTGTCGCCGGCCACCCACGGCGTCTGGGTCGAGGCGATCCCGCGCGCCCAGATGCGCTGGCCCGTGCGCTGGTCGATGGCGGCGAGGATGCCGGAGTGGCTCGCCGCGTAGACGACGCCGTCGAGCGCCACGGGGCGACCCGCGATATCGTTGATCGCCGAAAGCGATGTGAGACGGCCCGCGCGCGTAAGCGCATCGACCCACAGGCGGCGACCGTTGGCCGCGAGCAACGCCACCACTTCGCCGGACGCGAACGGCGCGACAACCATGTCGCCGCGCACCGCCGGGCTCGACGCCGAGAGGATCCGCGCCGGCTCGGCGATGGCCTGGTGGGTCCACTGCACGACGCCGGTTGCGGCGTCGATAGCGATCAGTTCGCTGTCGTTGGTGACGGCGAACACGCGTCCCCCGGACACCGTCGGCGCTGCATGGATAGGCGCCTGCGTGTTGGTGCGCCAGACTTCGGCTCCGGTCGCCGCATCAAGCGCGGCCGCAAAGCCAAAGCCCGATGTGACGTAGATCTTGCCGTCGGCGAAGGCGACGCCGCCGCCGAGGGCGTCCTTGTCGCGACCGCGGCGCGGCGACAGATCGCGCGACCAGATCCGGCCGCCGCCGCCGACCGGGAAAGCCGATACGCGTTGGTCGGCGTCGAAGACGAAGACCTTGCCGTCCGCGATCACCGGCGGCGAAGAGATGCGCGCGTTGCTGCTGGAGCCCGCGCCGACATCGCGATGCGCCACGATCGAGAAATCTCCGGCGACGGTCATGTGCGCCGGCGCATTGTCCGCCGGGCCGCCTGGCTGCGGCCATGCATCGACATCGGCCGGCGTCGGCACGAACGGCGTGCGGCCCGCCAGCGTGCTGTCAGCCTCAAGCTTCTGCTCGAACGACAGGATGGAGATGCGACCGTCCGTCGGCGCGGTCTCGGTGACGGGCTTGTCGTCGCCCATGAAGGGCACGACCTTGGCGACGGTGGAGCAACCGGAAAGAGCGGCGGCCGCAGCGATCAGGATAACGGGGCGGAACACGCTCATTTCTTTTCTCCGGTCTTCTGTGCGGCGGCAGGCGTCGCGGGCGTCGCCGCGGCGGCTTCCGGCGCCGGGCCGAGGACGGCCAGGAATCGTTGCGCACGCTCGCGCACGCCTTGCGGCGCATCGAACGCTGTTTCGAGATAGCTGAATTCGGCGCGGGCGCGCTCGAGCTGTCCGGCCTCGTAGGCTTCGACACCCAGCAATTCGCGCGCGAGGTATCCGAACGCGCCGCCGTCGGCGACCAGCGGTTGCACGCGCGCTTCGATGGCGGCGAAATTCTCGCTCTCGGCGGCGATGTAGGCGGCGCGCAATTGCGCGGACTGCTTGACGGCGGGTTCGTTGCTCATCTTCGCGGCGCTGTCGAAAGCCAGCAGCGCGCCGGGGAGATCGCCCTCCGCCTGCAGCGCGCCGGCGCGCTCCATTTCGGCGAGCGCCTTGTAGCCGCCGAAGCCGCTCTTCGCGAACGCGGCGAGCTTGGGCGCGGCGGCGGCCGGATCGGTCTGCGCAAGTTGCTGGAGTTCAGCGAAGGTATCGGACGCTGCCTGGCTCTGGCTGTCCTGCCAGCTGCGGTAAACGCCGACGCCACCCACACCCAGCACCAGCGAGATCACGCCGCCGATGGCGAAGACGCCGTACTTTTTCCAGAGGGATTGCAGCTGATCGCGACGAAGGTTTTCCTCGACTTCTTCAAAAAGGTCGGTCACGCGCGATCCATCCCAATGCTCTAGCCCGCCCCTCTGGCTCCCCAGCGGACGACCCCAATGAACGCCCCGTCCGGGACGCGGCGCGGAAGCTAGCCGCGCTCGCCCTCGCCCGCAACGCGCCCCGACCGTCGATCCCGTCAGCTCTTCTTCAGGGTGTACGTCTCAGCGGGCGCCGGGAAGCGACGCGCCCGGACATCGGCGGCGTAGGATGCGATTGCGTCACCCACATGGCGGCGCAGGTCCGCGTAGCGGCGCACGAACTTGGGCGTCCAGTCGAACAGCCCCAGCATGTCGTCGGTGACGAGGATCTGGCCGTCGCAGGCGGCCGACGCCCCGATGCCGATGGTCGGCGCATGGACGGCGCCGGTGATCTCCTGGGCGAGGTCCTCGGCGACCCCCTCCACGACGATGGCGAAAGCGCCGGCGGCGTCGGTGGCTCTGGCCTCGTCCAGCACCCGGTCGCGTTCGAAATTCGTGCGCCCCTTGGCGCGGAAGCCGCCGTCCACGTTCACCGCCTGCGGCCGCAGGCCCACATGACCCATCACGGGAATGCCCCGGCGGACGAGATACTCTACGGTCCGCGCGACCTCCGGGCCGCTCTCGACCTTCACCGCCTGGCAACCCGTCTCTTTCATCACCCGCGCGGCGTTGGCGTAGGCGGTCTCGGGACCGGCCTCGTAAGAGCCGAACGGCATGTCGACGACCACCATGGCGTGGGCCGCGGTCCGCATGACCGCCTGACCGTGCAGGATCATCATGTCGAGGGTGACGCCCACCGTGTTCGGCAGGCCGTGGACCACCATGCCGACCGAGTCCCCGACCAGAAGCAGGTCGCAGTGGGGATCCAGGATGGCGGCCATGGGCGCGGTGTAAGCGGTGAGGCAAACAACAGGTTCGCCGCCCTTGCGGGCGGCGATTTCCGGAGCCGTGACGCGCTTGGTCTGGACGTGCTGGGACATGGAGCGAGGCTTAGCACCTCATTACGCGCCGGGTCAGCCCCGTTCGGCGTACACCAGAGCGGCGGCGCTCGCTGCGACCGCGATGAGCATGGCCGTGGCGCCGGCGCCCAGCATGGACGTATCCGGGACGTAGCGCGCCAGCGGCACAACGAGCGCGGTGGTGATCGCGGCCTTGAAGGGCCACAGCAGCGCGCTGGTGACGGCGATCACCCCCAGCGCGATCGCGCTGGAGCGGACCTTTCCAGAAGCCCTCGCCTCCTCCACGCGGCCCATGACAGCGGCCACGAACTCCTCGTCGCCCATCGGGGGGCGGGACGCATCGCCGAACAGCGCACGCATCTTGGCGTCCTCGCTTTCTTCGGTCGTCATGCCGCTGCTCCTGCAAACTCGGCCAACACCCTGGCCCGGCCTCTGACAACATGTGACTTAACGGTGCCCAAGGGAAGACCTAACGCCTCGGCTGCTTCAGCATGGCTCATGCCTTCGCCGTAACAGAGAGCCATGGCGGCCCGTTGTTCGGGGGAAAGGACGCCCATGACGCGGTCCAGATCGAGGCGAGCCTCGGCGCCGCCGCGATCGTCCTGGAAGGTGTCGGCCATCGCCATAGCTTCATCCTCACGACGCTGGGAGGCCTTCGCGGAGCGGCGGTTCTGCAGGAACTGCGTGTAGGCGATCCGGCAGAGCCATCCCTTGAAGGACCCTTTGGCTTCAAACGATCCGATCTTGCGCCAGGCCATCACGAAGGTCTCCTGGGCCAGATCGTCGGCGAGCGCGGCGTCGCCAGCTGCAAGCCGGCGCAAAAATCCGCGCACGAGGCTCTGATTTCGCCGCACGAGGCTCTCGAATGCACGGGTCGAGCCTCGTTTCGCTTCCTTGGCCAGAGTCTCGTCGGGATCGCTCAACTCGGCTTCTTTTCACCACCGCGCACGAGCGCGGCGACGAGCTGGCCGATGCCGATGGCGCCGACGATGGCCGCGGCGATGAAGAAGCCCATGCCGGCGTCATCGTCCCAGCCCTTGCCGATGCCGGGCAGCGCACCCGCCGCCATCAGGCCCGCGAAGATGAGGCCTGTCGCGAGCGAGACGAGAACGATGCCGCCGCGCAGGTCCTGGGCCGGAGAGCGCACGGGCTTGCCGATGGCGCTGATCGCGTCGCTGTCGAGCTTTTGGCCGGCGTCGATGGCGCGGCGGACGGTCTCATTGGCTTCCTTCTTGGACTGGACGGAGCCCCAGACAGAAACAGCGACAATTCCGAAGATCATGCCGAACAAGACGATGGGGATGACGATGGATTCCATTATTGCGTACTCCCAGACGGGTCAGGCTCAGGTCTCAGGACCGGGTGAAGGACAGGGCCGCGAGCGGGCCGGCGAGAGTGGCGCAAATCGCCAGGGTGAGGATGGTTTCGAACACTTTCAGTCTCCTTGATCTCGATCCGCTTCGTGGCGGGGACATCAGGAAGATGCGGCTTGGCCCCCTTTTGGATGCGCCCTTTCCAGAAGATGGCCAGAAAAAGGCGGAACGGGAAGGCGGCGCAGGCCGCTAGCCCCTCAACGCTCCGGCGTAGAGCACCGGCTTGAACCCCACGAGCAGCAGGTCGCCGCACTCCAGCACGGGCCGCTTTATGAGCGAGGGCTGGGCCAGCATCAGGCGCACCGCCTTTCTTGCGTCGAGTCCCTGCTTGTCTTCCTCCGTCAGCGCCCGGAAGGTCGCGCCGGCCCGGTTGAGCACCTTCTCCCAACCCGTCTCACGCACCCAGCGTTCCAGGCTTTTCCGGTCGATGCCGTCAGTCTTGTAGTTGTGGAATACGTGCGCGACGCCGTGCGCGTCGAGCCAGACGCGCGCCTTCTTCATCGTGTCGCAGTTGGCAATGCCGTAGATTGTGACGGCGGGAGGTGCAGGCATCGGCTTTTCCTCAGAACAAGTCGGACTGCTTGCCGGGCCGCGGCGGCGCCTTCTTCACGTCCTGCGGCGCGATGCTCCATGCCCCGCCATCCTCGTAGGTCGACAGCAGTCGCTTGATCTCCGCCAGCGATGCATCCGTCTCACCGAGCCAAGCGGGCCAGTCCTGCGGGCGCAGGATCGCCGGCATGCGATCGGTCACCGGCGCGATGAGCGCGTTGGCCGGCGTCGTGAGCTGGACGAAGGTCCACAGCGTTTCATCGCCGTTGCGCCACGCCTCGCAGATCACCGCGATGGCGATCGGCGCGCCGTCGCGCGGCGTGATCGTCCACTGCCTGGTCTTGCCGTTTGATAGCTCCTCGCCTTCATTGAAGGTCTCGACAAGTAGCACGCCGCGATGATGTGCGAACGCCTCTGCGAACGTCGGGCGGGTATCAACCGTCTCGGCGCGGGCATGCATGTGCTTTGGACGCACAGGATTGGCGGCATTGCGATCGGCGAATCCCCAGCGCATGGCGACATTCTCGCGCTCACCGCTGTCGTTGAGCCGGATGATCCGCGCCATGCGCATCGGCGTGGACACCACGACCTGAGCCGGGATGCCTTTGCCCAGCGGCTGCGAAAAGGCGACGACTTCACTCCATGTCGCCATCTGTGTGAATTTTCCGCACATCGGTCCGCCCCCGCAGAGCCTATGCCCACTCGATTGATTTGCGGCAGAGCACGAGGCCGTCTTTTACCACCATTTCCTAGAGGGGAAGACAATTGACCGACATTTCGACCGTCACGCATTTCCGCTTGGTTGCGACTGCCCCCGAATGACTACGGGCGCACCACCGAGTACGCAACGGCCCGGGCGGACGGTGCGCGCCGGGCCTCCAGCTCTGGCGTCGGAAGACGCCGTCACCTGCATCCGCAGCCCAAGCACCGCCCGCGGGCACATGTTCTCCACCCGCGCCAGCGCCGAGGCGCTCGACGCGCCCTACGCCCTGGCGTGGGAAGAGCGGCGGATGACCGCCTCGCCAAAGGCGATGCACAGGACCCATGAGGCGACGAAGAGGATGTCGGAGGCGAGGCCCGTCGGGGCTTGGCCCATGACGATGTAAATCGGGAAGAAAACCAACGCGACGGCTCCCAGTCCCATGCCGACCGCGTAGGCGCGGATCGCCCAGGCGCGGTGGCGGAGGAAATCACGGTTCCGGATTGCCGCCATTGCCAGGGCGAGGGCGACCAGGAGCGCCAGACCAAAAAGACCGCGGGCGATGTCGACCAAGGGCGTCCTTTGCGACGTCACCTGCGCGAGAAGCGAGAGGCCTGACAAGCCAAGGATGGCGCCCGAAAGGACGAAGACCCAGCCTGACACGCGGTGCAGCGCCCCATAACGGTGGCGGAGGGCGCGGGCAAATTGCATGGGGCCGGTAATCCCGAACGCGACTCCGGCCAGGGCATGGGCAAACCAGGAGACGGGGGCGACGGCAAGATGAGCGCTGTCTGCGGGGTAGGCGCCGGACGGTATCTGCACGGCGTCGTTCAGCGCCGTCAGGATCGGGATCGCCGTGAAGAAGGCCAGGAACAGGACAAGCGGGATCGGTCGCTGAAAGAGGCGGAACATTGAAGTCTCCGAAACGGAAGGTTCCGTCGTGCAGTTCGAGTAAATCAATCTCTCAAGAATGGATATTGCCGATGAAAGCAGAAGAACGATACAAATATGTATGACTCAATCGCTTGTAGCCTTCGACTGGAACCACGCGCGAGCCTTTCTGACCACGCTCGACACTGGGTCCCTTTCGGCTGCCGCCCGCAAGTTGGGCCAGTCGCAGCCGACCATCGGACGCCAGATCGCCGAGCTTGAGGCCGTGCTGCGCGTAGCGCTCTTCGAGAAAGCCGGCCGCCGTCTGTCACCCACCCCCGCCGCATACGATCTGGCTGAGCATGTGCGCACCATGGCCGAGGCCGCAGAGCGCGCCGCGCTGGTGGCAGGCGGCCATGCCACCGAGATCGATGGGCCGATTACCGTCACAAGCAGCGAAGTCGAGGCAGTCTACGTATTGCCGTCCGTGATCGAGCGGCTCCGCGCGTTGCACCCGGGCATCACCGTCACCTTGCTCGTCTCCAACACGCCAACCGACCTAGCCAGGCGCGAGGCCGATATCGGCATCCGCAGCTTTGTGGCTGACGAGCCCGATCTCATCATCCGCAAGATCCGGGACGATCCTATCCATCTCTACGCCACCCCCGGCTTCCTCGACCAGGTCGGGTCGATAACGTCACTGGCGGATGTGGCGCATGCTGGATTGATTGGCCTGTCCAGCCAGCCCGCGATGGCCAGTGCGCTACGCGACCTCGGGATACCCGTCACCGAGGCGAGTTTCCCGATCCAGACCAGTTGCTTGTTGACTTACGTCGCGCTGGTCCGGCAGGGGCTTGGTCTTGGGCTTCTGACGCCGGGCGTCGCAGACCGCCAACCGGGACTGGTGCGGGTGTTTGATGGACCGCCGCTGCTCAAGGCGCCCCTGTGGCTGGCCTGCCACCGTGACCTGAAGACCAGCCGCAGGATCAGGCTCGTCTTCGACTTTCTGGCGGACGAGTTGGCGCGCGCCGCGATCTGAGCGATCAAACCCGACGCGGCGCAATCGCCCGCGCCATCGCCGTCTTGCACGCTCAACATTCGCCTCCAATCGAGAAATGGGACTGAACCGCGATCTCGTCGGGCGAATAGTCGGGGGGTCACATCAAACACAATGCAGACTAACCTTCCTCGCTGGGTGGCTCCGAGCGGGCTCGAATGCATGTGTGATAATCGTTTCCGCTTCAATTCGGCGCCAACGCCCTAAGCCGCCACGGCCCTGGCAAATAGCCCATCCCAAACCGCCAATGCGGGTTTTGCCGCGAAATCCGGATCGACCAGGCCGATAGATGTGAACAGCGGCAATAGGGGCGGGACTGGTTTGGGAAAAGCAGACAGGTCGATGTCGGCGAACTGGAGCTGGAAATAGCCGAGCGCGCGAACTGAATCGAGCAGACCCGCATGACGGGCGATGTAGCGGGCCTGCTTGTCCGGTGTTGAGGAAACCGACGCAACGCTGGCGCTGGTCCAGCCGCCTTCGGTCACGATCACCGGCAGGCCGCTCGCTCCTACAATGCGCGTGTAGTAGTCATCCGGAATGTCATTGGGATCCCCATGGTCGAAATAGGGATACGAGGAGATTCCCAGCGCGCGAGAGAACGGAAAGTCGGCTAAGTCCCGGTCGATCCCGACGAAGCCGTCATGCCTCCCCAGCAGCCCCCATGCGGTTTCGGCCTGGACAGAAACGTAGCGCAGCGATCGCGCTCCGGCCGCCGCCAGCGCCGCTTCAGTGGCGACAGCGGTATCTCTCACTGCAGCATAAACCGCGGCCGGCGCGTCACGGCGGATCAGGTTGGTTTCTGCCGCCAGCCCGAGCCAGTCGGGAGCCAGCATGGTTTCGACCGCCAGGGCGTAGTCGCGCGCCAGCACCTGGACTGCCGGCTCGGTGAGGCTGCGCCCTGCCGCAATCAGCGCCCGGGCCTCAGTCGTGCGGTCGAGTCCATTGGTCAGATCGAGCATGAAAGTGAAGCGCAAGCCTTTGCCGCGCAGGTACTGGACCAACTGTGTCTTGTCGCGGGCGAGGATCGCCGCCGGGGTCATCCCGGCAAGCAGATCGGCCCAAGGCAGCTCCTCGTGGACGATGGCCAGTTCCGCGCGGCGGCTCCAGCGGTCGATCCCCTGCAACACTGCCTGCACTGTGAACCGTGGCGGATTGGGCGAAAATCCCATCCGCCAAGTGCGTCTGAGCCCATTGGGCGTGGGCATGGCTCCTGGTGACGCAGCGCCGCCGGCCGCCCCCGATCCACATCCACTCGCCGACAGCCCCGCCGCCGCCAGACCACCGATGATTGTCCGACGATCAACCTTGTAGCTGCCCCGCAACGTCGCTCTCCGCATATCGCGCACGCAAAAAATCAAAGGTCAAATGAACGCTAACTGAATGAACCAGGTGAACACCGCACATTGTTCCGAACGCGAGCATACAGTCAGGTATGATCAAGCAGATGAAGTAGTGACAAAACCCCACGGCCCGTCAGCGGCGCCCTGCGTGGTCAAGCGCAGAAGGAGCATGTGGAAAGAGCGATTCTGCTTTGAACGCGCGCGGTCAAGCATGCACGCCACTGAAGCGAACACTCGCCGTTGTTTTTACCACATTTTTTTAACAGCCCCATTCCCACTCGATTGTCCTGTGAAAGCATACGACGCTGTATTTTCGTGCCTTTTGGGAAAGAGGCAGACAAACCACCGACATTTCCTCCGTCGCGCATTTCCGCTTGGTCGCGAATGTTGACGTATGTTCGCGAGCATTTGACTTTCGTTGGCGCGTGCGAGAGCTTCAACGGGAAATTTCGCGACGAGTGCCTATCGCTGGAATGGTTTCGCTCTCGCGCTGAAGCGAAGGTGGTGATCGAAAACTGGCGGCGCCATTTCAACGAGGTGCGTCCCCATTCGAGCCTCGGCTATTTGACGCCTGCCGCCTTCGCGGCGAGCATAGCATCCTCAGCGTCCGCGGAAACGACGGGGCGGACCGCTGCGGTATCTGGGGCCTACGCGCCCCGCCCCGTCGCTCAACAGTCCCGCCAAGGACACAGCAGAAAGGCCGATCCGGTCGGAAACTCAAACTAGCCGTGGCCCGAAGAAACAGGGCAGGTCACCTCTGTGACTGATCAAAGCACGGCGTCGACCTTCGTCCAGGGTGAAGGAACAAACCCATTGATCTCCCTCACCCCTGCAACGCCTCAAGATCACCGGGCGTGTTGATGTTGATGAATCCGTCCGACGCATTGTCTGACCAGGACAGTTCCACTGCGTTACAGGCGTCCAGCGCGCCCGACAGGCTGCGTTGGCCAGTGGCCGCGTAAGTTTTGATTTGCGGCAGGCTCATAACTGGCCATACGGCGCAAGTCGGGTGGCGGCGGTCGTTTGATTCTGCAACTGCAGGGGCTCCCGCATCGCGTGCTGCGCGCCAGAGCCTCGCGAGCACATTCTCAGGCAGGAAGGGCGTGTCGCAAGGCAGGATGAGCACATGGCCGAGGCCCGCGCCCCTCCCCCAGTCGAGCGCCGCGAGCAGACCTGCAAGCGGCCCCTCCACACCGGGCCTGTCGAAAATCTGGTCAACAACGCCAGCCGCCACCTGCCCGGGTTCGCGGACGCAAATCGCCATCGGCACATCCCAGGTCGCGGCGCGATCAAGAACGTATTCGATCAGCCTGCGCCCCTTGAACAGGCGTTCCGGCTTGCCGCCACCCATGCGCGTTCCAAGGCCGCCGGCGAGAATGACAACCCCTATCTCATCCATCCGGAAACCAAGCCCTTGCGGCGAGCGAGTCAGCATCTCTCGGCCGCTCGATCGTCAGCGCGAGATCTCGCAGTAGGCCATCGCGAATTGAATAGATCCAGCCATGGATGGCGAGTTTCTGGCCCCGGCGCCAAGCATCGGTAACAAAGGGATTGTGGCCGAGATATTCGACTTGTGCGCGGACATTGTGCTCGCAGGCCACATTCACCCGAGTGTCGAAATCAGAGATCGCATCAAGGTGGTCCTGATGCCGGTGCGCAAGGTCGGTTACAGGCTGGAGCCAGTGATCGATCAAGCCCCGCCGCTCTGTGTCGAGCGCCGCGCGCACGCCCCCGCATCCATAGTGGCCACAAACAATGATGTAGCGCACCTTGAGCACTTCGATTGAATACTGCAGCACGGCAAGAAAGTTCATGTCGCGCGGCGGCGCCAGATTGGCGATGTTGCGATGGACAAACAACTCGCCCGGATCAAGGCCGACAATTTCATTGGCGGGCACGCGGCTGTCACTGCAACCGATCCAGAGGTATTCAGGCGCCTGCTGGGCTGCGAGGCGACGGAAAAAATCCGGTTCAGCACGCACTCGGGCGCTCGCCCAGTTCAAGTTGTTGTCGAGCAGCGTCCGGATCATGAGGCGGCCTGAAAGGGGTTTCCGAGGCCGCGACGAGCCGCCAGCCGTTGGCCAAGACTGATCAGATCGTCCTCATTCAGACGATGGCGCGCGATGGGCAGGACAACGGCGTTTTCCACGGCGATATGCCGCTTCTGTTTTTGGCAGAAGGCGTCGATGGTCGCTTCCGCATGTGCATAGCCAGCGAGCCCTCGCTGCTCGGCAAGCGCCGCGCCGACAAGGGACTTAACGGCCGCCCCCTCGCTCATGTCGGCGGCATGCTCAGCCGACAACATGCCGAGAACCTTCTCGATCTGGTCATCGGGTTCACAGCGCCTGCGCAGCAGCGGAAAGAGATCGTCTTCTTCATCGATCACGTGCAAGGGCAGGTCGCGGTCGAGGAAGCGGTAGACTTCCCGCAGCGCCGCCTCGTCGAATATCACCGACCGGGCAAGCCCTGTAAGACGCACGCAGACGTCGCGATGCCGGTAATGTTCGGCGAAGAACCAGATCAGCGGTTCGCTAAGCAGATCGAGCGGAATAGCCTCAATCGGCATGAATTCCATTTGCTTGCCCATGACCTCGTTCCTTTCCCTTAACCGGAAGCTCGCGACCCGTTTCTCATGGTGAGCAGTGTGTGTGTCTTGTGCATCGGCGGAAGCTGGTGGGACATGATCAGCTCGAGGCTATCGGCGAGTGGCGCCTCGCTGTCGCGCAAACGCGAAATGAGCTGGGTCCAGGCCTCGTCATCCGCCTTCGAAAGGAAGGTCCGGATCGAACGGGCCAACAGGTCCTCCGCCGCCTCGCTGCTTTCGCTTGCGGCATGATCGAGCCGCTCGCGTGCCTTCGAACTCAGCGCGTCATAGGCGAGCCAGGCATTGCCGAGCGCTTCGCCTAGCAAGCCGTCAGCACGGGCGATTGTCCCCTCTCCGGTATCGAGTTCGCCTGATTCTGTCAGACAGAATCCGGGTCGGGCCGCAGACTCGCTGAGGAGCCGGTCCACAAAGACGGCCGCCGCCTGTGTCCAGGCACGCGCTTCGAGCTGCATGGCGATATGCGGGCGAACATAGTCGAAGGGCAGCCGTTCGCCGTCCGAGCGGTGGTCCAGTCGCAGGACATGCCAGCCATGCTCGCTGGCGACAGGCTCGGCGCCAATCGTGCCCGTGTCCATATCGACCAGCGCGTCCCAGATGACCCGGAGGACATCGCCAGGGCCGAGCTGACCGAGGCTGCCGCCTTCCGATGCCGACGGACAGGCCGACCGGCCAGCCGCGACGCGGGCAAACTGCGACGGCCTGTCTATCAGATCAGCGATGAGGACTAGCGCTTCGAGGCGGGCCGCCTCCCAGGCTTGCGGGTTGTGCTCACACGGAGCGATTAGGATATGCGAGGCCTCCAGCAGCGGCGGCGAGCGGAAGCCGTCCGGGTTGCCATCATAGACCGCGCGGATCGCTTCCTGAGAAGGCGGCTCGGCCTCAACCTCCTCGCTGAGCACGGCCCGGATCAGGGCTTCCTCCGGTGTTTCTTCCTGCCCGTCGCCATTGCGCTCAGGCTCGGCAAGCAGACAAAGCTCACGTCCCCGGGCCAGCAGAACGGCCTTTGCCGCGAGCGCCCTGCCCGCCAACGCGCGGGCTTCCGACAGCGACTGCGCCCGATGGTTCTGAAGCTCAGTCGCCAGAAGGCTTTCGGGGATCTCTACTCCGAAGAAGACGGCGCGGGCGGACGTCATGACGCTCTCCGGGCGGCTGTAGCTGCGGCCTTCGCCTTGTCACCGGCGATGTCGCGGCGTGTTCGCACGAGTTGCCAGCCGCGGCGCCCGAGGAACCAGATGGGCGCGGACAGCATGTGAACGAGACGGGTGAACGGAAAGACGAGAAAGATCGTCAGACCGAGGATCAAGTGCGCCTTGAATATCCAGTGGGCGTCCGCGACGTAGTTTGCCGCACCGGGCCGGAAGGTAAAAATGCTCTGCGCCCAAGACATGAACTTGACCATTTCCGACCCGTCGAGATGTTGTGCGGAGAGCGGTACCGTGGACAAGCCCAGGGCGAGCTGCCCCGTCAGGAGCGCGAGGATCGCCGTATCGCCGAAGCTGGACGTGGCGCGAATGCGCGGATCAAAAAGACGCCGATGCAGAAGGATCAGCGCTCCGAGGATCGCCATTACTCCCGCAATGCCACCTGCGACGATGGCGAGCACCTGCTTCGCGCCATGGCTGATACCGACCGCATCGAAGACCTGAATCGGCGTCAGCAGGCCGACGAAGTGGCCGCCGAAAATGACCAGAACCCCGACATGGAAAAGCACCGATCCGAGCACGAGCTGCTTGCGTCGCAACAGTTGCGAGGAGCCGGAGCGCCAAGTGTACGGCTCGCGGTCGAACCGAAGGACTGACCCGATGGCGAGTACAGCCAGCGCAAAATAAGGATAGTAGCCGAACACGGCCTGGTCAAACCAGCCGGCTGTTGCAAGTGTTGTCACGTGTTCCTGCGCCATTGCTGGCCTCCGTTGATTGCCAGTCTAGAACCGCGCTTCAAGCGCCAGCCAAAATTTCGCCCTGTCCGCGGGGCCGCTCTCCACACCGCTGAAGACCGCGCCCTTCGCCTCGATAGTCAGCCGGTCGCTGATCGGCATGCGGAACACCGCATCGAGTTCGGAACCGTATGGCAACCGTCCGTTGTCACTGTCGAAGTCGTGATAGATGACGGCCCAATTGGCGGGCTTTGCACCCTCGATCAGATCGAGGCCGCCTCCCTTGATGCCGACGCTCCGGTCACGAACGCCCGCGGCGGGTGTGGTGAGGAACACATCCGCCCAGCCCTGAAAGGCGTGCAAGGTTGCGAGCGGCGTTGCAAATCCGCGCCCGTCCGCGCCTTCGAGGATTTCCATGCCGCCGACGAAGGTCAGATCGCCGCGCGCAAAACTCGCGCCGTAGGACTGGTAGCCAAGGTCTTGCGCAGGTCCTCGCCCGTCATACTCGCTCTGAAGCGCGAACCGAGCATTCAGGCCCAGCGTTCCGGCCTCCAACTTCCAGGCGTCAGCCCAGCCCAGCGTCAGCGTCTGTCCCGAGGCGCCGGCCGACTCGTCGAAGTTGAGGAAAAGGCCAGTTGCCACGAAGGCGCCGGCCGGAGTCTCGGCTGCGATGCGCACGACATGGGAGTCGCTCTCGAACTCGCCCATCGGGCTCTCATCGCCGAAGATGCGATGCACCTTGTCGATATAGACATACTCAGCGGTGATGTTTTCCCGCCCCGAGAAGCCGAAACGCAGGGCATCAAAGGTCTGCTCATTCTGGCGGAAGCCGACATTGCCGACAAAACGGGCATCATCAAAGATGATCCGCTGGCGGCCGAGCGTGGCGCTCGCCGCCTCGCCCTTCCACAAGACCTGAAATCGGTTGAGCTCGACGGCTTCAGGGTCCGGGATAACGGCCTTGCCCGGCATGGCATCGACCGTGTCGGAAAAATCGTCGGTGAGATGGCCGACGGCTTCGCCTTCGATCAGGGCGCTCCAGCCATTGCCGAACTGCGCCTCGGCTCCGAACCTCCCTGCAAGGGTGATCGCGGTGGTGTCGTCCAGCCCATCCTGATCGACCTGCTCGGCTCTCAGCCTGAGATCGAGGATCGGCTTGATGGTCGGCGCGCTGTCCTGCGCAGCTGCTGGAAGGACGAACGCGAACGCCGCGACGCCTGAAAGACAGATAAGGACCGCGTGTTTCATGACCGCCCGCCCTGCATCGTGTTGAGCATGGCCTGTGCCTTCGGGCAGCCATCGCTGGCCGAGCCGGGGCCAAAGGTTACCGCCTCCTCTTGCCAGGCCGCATCAAGCGCATCGAGGTCATTGGGATCGTCATCCTGGATGGCCAGCAGCCCTTCCACTGCCGCCCGGTCTGCGGGTCGGTCGGAAATCGCCAGAAGCGCGCCGAACACGGCGCGATAAGGACTTCCGCGCGTCTTGAGCCGTTCTTCGATCGCTTCCAGGACATGCGCGGCCTCGCCGATGAGAGAGGCGGCCTCCTCGTCCGGCATGATCGACAGAAATTCCAGAAATACCGGCAAACAGTCCGGCAGATCGCTCACTTCCATTTCGAGACCGTGCGTGCGGTAGAGCTCAATGAGCCCCACCATCGCTGGCCCGCGCTCGCGGCTTTCGCCGTGGACATGTTCGTAGAGATGCAGCGACACACTCCTCGTGCGGTCGAACAGATCCACGTAAGCCGCCTGCGCGGCATACAGATCGCTGGCGGCAATCTCGCGGGCGAGTTTTCCAAGCGAGCTGACGATCCGCTCCGGCACAAGGCCCTCCCCGCCAATTACATCGACGCAGAGTTGCGCTTCATTCTGAAGCTGGGCCTCGGGATAGGACAGAAGGCGCGAAAGGGCGCGATAGGTCATGGCCATGGGTCAGGCCTCCAATGGTGTCTTGGTCTTGGCGCGCGGCCGCTTGTCCTTGCCGAACAGGCCGAGTTCCGTGCGCCCGCCCGAGCAGTCATTGCCAAAGGTGAAGCCGCAACCGCCGCGGAGGCCGTAAGCATCTTCGCTGGTCTCGCGGTGAGTCGTCGGGATGACGAACCGGTCCTCGTAATTGGCGATCGCCATGTAGCGGTACATCTCGTCGATCTGGCGCGCGGTAAGACCGACACGCTCTGCCGTCGGATGATCGATGACGCCCTCGACGGATTTGGCTCGCATGTATTTGCGCATGGCCATCATCCGTTCGAGCGACGCCACAATCGGCTCCTCCTTGCCTGCCGTGAGCAGGTTGGCGAGGTAACGCACCGGAATCCGCATGGAGGCGACATCCGGCATTTCGGCATCCGTCTCGAGCGCGCTGGCCGCGAGCGCCGATTGGATCGGCGACAGCGGCGGCACATACCAGACCATCGGCAGCGTGCGGTATTCCGGGTGCAGCGGAAAAGCGACCTTCCACTCCATGGCCATCTTGTAGACAGGGCTGTGCTGGGCAGCGTGAAGCCAGGCCTCCGGCACACCATCGGCGCGCGCCTGAGCGAACACCTTGGGGTCGTTGGGATCCAGGAAAACAACAAGAAGGGCCTGATAAAGATCATTT
>CAZGYQ010000027.1:0-34980 GCA_964530695.1 uncultured Caulobacteraceae bacterium | reverse complement strand
TGCTACGCGACCGAAGAACCTTCACGACGCCGCTTCCCACTTAACAGTTGCCGGGTTCGGCCTCCGGCCGCCCCGGAATGACTGCGCCTTTTGGGGAGCTAGCGGAGTGCTGCGGGTGTCAGCTTTTTGGCGAAGACCGACATCAGAAATACGAAGGCATCGAGCAAGGGAGCGCGCCGCCTCCGGCGGCGCATGGACTGTCGCGTCAGGCGCAACGGAAGGTGCGCTGCCGCCGGGCACGTCGCGGATTTCGGAGCGCCCGCCGTGCGCTCGAAAGGGGCTCGGGCGGCAACGTGGAATATCTCGTCGTCTTGGGCATGAGCGGGTCCGATGTATCCAGCGCTTGTCGGGCGATGTCGCTCGGACTGCGCCGGCAAGTTGTCGCGATTCGCTATTAGGTTGGCGGCATGGAAGCCCCCATTGACATCGCCGGAGGCGCCGACAGCGCAAAATTCATGGCTGCGCTGGAGGCCGGGGATCTGGCTGCGCTGCGTCAGGTTCAGAAAGCCGATCTGCACGTTCACGCCTATCTTGGCGGCTGCAGGGCGTATGTAAATGAGCGTACAGGTCAGGACATTCCACCCCTTCAAGGCGTGCTCGGCTCCATGGACGAGATGCACTCATGGAACGAGGCGCACCTCGCGCCCGTGTTCAAGATTCCGGGCCGTCAGGCGTTGCCGTTCGAGGCGACGTTCGCCCAGTGCCGGCGCGATGGCGTCGTCCGAATTGACATGGGCCTGGATGTGGCGGTCGTCGCCCGGGATTGGACGTCGGCGGCGGACGCCTGGGAATGGCTTAAGGCTATCCACCAGCGAGAGGCGCCGGAAGTTGACTGGCTGCCGCAACTCGGCGCGTCCCGGGGCACGCGTCCGGAAAACGTCGAGAAATGGGCGGCGCCCCTGCTGGAGCTGGGCGCCTTCAAGACCTTCGACGTGTATGGCGACGAACTTGCCAGGCCCGTTGAAGACTTCGTGCCTGTATACCGTCGCGCCAGAGCGGCGGGCCTGATCGTGAAGTGTCACGTCGGCGAGTGGGGAAGCGCCGATGACGTGGTTCGCGCGGTGGAGACGCTGGAGTTGGACGAGGTGCAGCACGGCATCGCCGCAGCCGACAGCCCCTGGGCAATGCGTTTCCTGGCCGACGCCGGCGTCCGCCTCAATCTTTGCCCGACCTCCAACCTCAAGCTCGGGCGTGTTGCGCGCATCGAGGATCATCCGATCCGGCGGTTGTACGACGAGGGCGTGCGCGTGACCGTGAACTCCGACGATCCGCTGATGTTTGGCTCGGACCTTTCGGAAGAGTTCCTGCTGCTGTTCCGTGCAGGCGTGATGACCGCGGCGGAGCTGGACACGGTGCGGCGAGAGGGGTTGAGGGACGAACCTGTCTAGGCGCTCAGCGCACGCCGCCGCCAGGTTCCTCGATTGCGCCGGGCGACCGCCGGCCGCCCTGTCCCCCGCCGCTCCCCTACGCCTTCATAGCCGGCAACAGCACCCGCATCAGCGCGCCGCCGCCCGGCGCGTCGAGGATCTCGAGGCGGCCGCCGTGCGCGTGCGCGAGAGCTTTCACCAGAGTGAGGCCGAGGCCTGCGCCTTCCACGGCGCCTGCGCCCGCGCCGCGCTCGAAGGGGCGCGAGAGGCGCGCCTTGTCGGCGTCGGAGAGACCGGGGCCGTTGTCGATGACGTCGATGGAGATGGCGCGCGGGCCGCTCGCGAGGCGCACGACGATGTGTCCGTGCTCGGGCGTGAATTTGGTCGCGTTGACGATGAGGTTGTCGAGGATCTGGCGCACGGCGCGGGCGTCGGCGTCGATGGGCAGGGCCGCGTCGGCGCCTTCGGCGAGAATGTCGCCACGCCATTTCGAGGCGATCGTCGCTGCGTCCACCGCATCGCGCGCGAGCATGGCAAGATCGAAACGTTCCGGCGTCACCTCGTAGCGGCCCGCGTCGAGGCGCGCCATGTCGAGCCAGTCCGTCGCCAGCGCGTTCATGCGTGCGCCGCTCTCGACGATGAGGTCGACGTATTCGGCGTATTTCGGCTGCAGCGGTCCGAACAGCTGCTGCTGCATCACCTGCGCGAAGCCGAGGATGTGGTTGAGCGGGGTGCGCAGTTCGTGCGCGACCTCGCCGATGCGGCGCACCTCGGGCGAGGGCGCCGCCTGCGTGCGCAGGGGGGTGGCGGCGATGAGCCAGCCGCCGAACGCCAGCGACAGCACCGTGAACGCGCCCGGCGCCACCGCCGCGAAGGGCTGGTCGACCGCGTTCGCACAGGCCGCCGCCGCGGCGTACCCGGCGACGGCGAGGCACGCCGCTTCCGCCGCCCGGGCTGGTCCGAACAGGCGCATGGCCAGCGCCGGGGCGATGAGCAGCGTCGCGCCGACCGGGGAAAGCGCCCCGCCGGTGAGGGCTGTCGCCGCCGAGGCCGCTGCAACCCAACTGCCGAGGATCGTTGCGATCGCCCAGTTTTCGCCCGATCGGGGAGCCAACAGAAGCGTGCCGATGGCCGGCGCCAGCGCGATGGCCGCCGTCAGGGCGCTCGCGCGGACCGAAGCGCCAAGCAGGGAGGCGAACACGCACACGATCACGGCGCCCGTCATCCAGCCCCACAGCGAGAAGACGACAAGGCGCGGCAGGCCGGCGTTAACGGCTCGTTCGTCCTGCGTGTTGCGTGATGCAGCGATTACCAAATACTCACCCCCCTCGACAAGGGAATCCGTTTAACACCCTAGCGGCTCAGGCCGCGCGACAGAACCGATGACGGCGATCAAGCGAACTATGGACATCACCAGGGTACTCAGGGAGCGTTCCGAATGAAGGCGTGGACAGCGTTGGCCGCGGCATTTGCCACCATCGTCCTGGCGGGCGCCGTGGAGGCCCAGCCGCGGACCAAGGCGAAAGCCGCCCAGCCCGCGCCGGCCGCCGCGCCCGTCGCGCCGGTGGTCGATCCGGGCCCGCCGCCCGAGCCGCTGGGCAAGGCGGTGCAGACCTACGCCGCCTACCAGAACGACATCACGCTGCTGCAGGGCTCCACGCTCGCCAGCGCCAACGACCTTGAAACCGCGCTCGACCGCGCCGCCGGCGTCAACCGCGCGGCGCTGACCCGCGGCTGGATCGCCTACGGCGCCATGACCGCCGCGCAGTCGCCGGAGTTCGTGCGCGGCGTGCGCGACACCACCGCCCACTACGGCCGCGAGGTGATGATCCGCGGGCTCACGCTCGATCCGGCCTACGCCGAGCGTCTGAAGGGCGGGGCGGACGCCGCGCGCCTGGCGATGCTGTCGGCCCGCGCGGACGGCTCGCGCGTGTTCGCCGTCGGCGAGCGCTACAAGGAAATGGCCTACTCGCTGCAGAGCCAGCGCTGGGCCAACCAGATCGCGCCGCAGCAGCCGGCCCGCGTGACCCGCATGCGCACGCTCGCCAGCGGCGCCTCGACCCGCGGCGTGTCGCCCGAATTCGCGCCGCGCCTTGTGGCCGCGGCGGGCGCCTTCAGTCCGTCGACGGATCCCAGCCAGTTCGGCGGCGGGTCGTTCTGGGATACCTTCCGCACCACGCCAGCGCCGGCCGCCGCCGCGCCGCTGCCCGCGCCCGCGGCCACGCTGCAGCCGCACCATGACCGCGTCAGCACGATCAACCGCATGACCACGCTGGCCGCGCTCTACGTGATGGACGCAACGCTCGATCCCGCCGCCCAGGCCGACCGGCTGCTCAACGAAGGCTCCACCGAGCGTTGCCTCGAGCTTGCGCAGGTGCAGTTCTACCAGTGCATGTCGGCGGCGCGTTTCCGCTATGAGAACGCCTTCTGCCTCGGCGAGCATGCGCTGAAGGAAATGGGCTCGTGCATCCGCAACGCGACGGTGGAGGCGCCGATGACGCCGATCGTCGCCGAGCTGCCGCCGGCGCCCGTCGCGCCGGTCGAACCCGCGCCGACCCGCCGCAAGAAGCGCTAGGAACCGGCCCGCGCGCGCGCCTATGTTAGGCGCATGACGCAGTCCATTGAATCCGCCGTCGCGGACCTCGAAGACGAACTTGCGCTCTTCCCGGACTGGGAGGAGCGCTTTTCATACCTCATCGATCTCGGCAGGCAGATGGCGCCGCTGGCGGAGACCGAGCGCAACGAGGCGACGAAAGTGCGCGGCTGTGCGAGCCAGGTGTGGCTTGTGCCGGAGCGCCGCGACGGGCGGCTCTTCTTTCGCGGCGAGTCCGATGCGTTCCTCGTGAAGGGGCTGATCGCGGTGCTGCTGCGGGTCTATTCCGGGCGCACGCCGGAGGAGATCCTTGCGCTCGATCCCAAGGCGCTCGCCGCGCGGCTCGGGCTCTCCGACGCCCTCACCGCGCAGCGCTCCAACGGCCTTTTCTCGATGATGCAGCGCATTCGCGACGTGGCGGCCGGCTGAACTGGCCCAGGACCGCCGGCATCCTGCCGGCAAGGTGGTGAAAGCCAGGCGCGATCGCGCCCTTGGAGACACCGGGCCGGCAGGATGCCGGCGGTCCCGTGGCCGTCTATTTGGCGCCCTCGTAGTGATTGGCGAGCAGTTCGAGCGCGAGCTTCAGCACCAGCTTCCCCGACCGCGCCGGCCAGCGCCGCGCGCGTTCGAGATCGGCGAAGTTCGCGCCTTCGATCACCGCCGCGCTCACCGCGCCGCTCAGGCTCAACGGCAGGGCGCCGAGGGCGCCATCCACGCGCCGGCGCGCGTCGATGGCGCCGTTGGCGGCGGTTTCCTGTGCGCCGCCGGGGCCGCGCGACGTCGATCCGCGCGGCGGCGCCGTCCAGTTCGATCCCGCGACGAGGCCGCGCTGGCTTTTCGCCCAGTCCTCGAACAGCGTGCGTGCGGCGGCGATTTCGCGCGCGTTGAAAAAGCCCGCTTCGACGACACGCGCGAGACGCGCGAAGGGCCCAGCGAGATCGGTTCCTCGCATGGTCTGGAACACGCCCGCGTCATTCATCACCTGCCGTTCGACGAGCGCGCCGTGCTGCGCGCGCCATGGCATGAAGTCGGCGGCGTCACGCGCGCGGAACGCATGGCCCGGCCCGCTGAGCCGATACGTGCCCGCAAACGCCGCCCGCGTGATGGCGCCTTCCGCGAGTAGCATGTGCACCTCCTCGTTGCTGAGCTTTGCGAGCGGGCGCCGTCGTCGGTCGCCCTTCGCAAACACGCCGTGCGAGCGCCCGTCGCGCGCGGGCGCGAGCAGGGCGCCGTCGACGGCGAGACGCGCCAGCGCCTTCCTGCGGCGCAGGATGGAAAGTTCGGCGGATTCGGCGGTGGCTTTCATGCGCGGCCTCCGAGATCTGGGGCTGCGATCAGGGCGGCTTCGAGCGAACTGATCCAGGCGTCGAAAGCGGGCGCCTCGCGCGCCTCCTCGACCTTGCGCATGCCGTAGTGGACCGTGGAGCGGTCGCGCCCGAACACGTGCGCGGTGTTGTTGGCCGCGACGGAATAGACCGTGGAGAACAGGTACATCGCCACGTGCCGGAGCCGCGCGACCCCCACATTCCCGCGCTCGCGCCCGAGAATGTCCACCGCCGCGACCCCGGTGGCGTAGGCGAGCACGTCCGCCACCAGCCGCGCGCGGGGATCACTGGGCAGTTCGCCGGGGGGCGGGCGACGGACGGGGAAGGGGTCGATGAGGGCTTCGGGCGGGTCCGCCGGAACGGCTGGTTCCGGGTGTGGAACCTCGCCCGCTTGGGGAATGGACATGGGAAATCTCCTGCCGCGCCGACGGGTGCCGACGCATCGAAGGGGCTATATAGGAAAAAAAGCACGATGTGGAGATAAAAAACCGAAGTCACCGCCAAGGCCGCCTTGCGACTTCCCATGGGTCGCTTTGGCGCCCGCTCTCAAGGTGCGGCCCTCGGAAATTAAGTTTCTCGCAAGGATCGCCGTTCAAACGACGGCTAGTACAAAATGCCTAGCGAGGGGACGCGATCCCAAAAAACCAGGAGAAATTCTGGCTATTCGGGGTCGCCAGAAGGGTGGAGCAGTCATGTCAATCGCCTCGGAAATGGAAGCGCGTCTTCAGTTCATGCAGTTCGACGCCAAAGCGCGCGCGGCGCTGCGCGGGACACAGCAGGTCGTTGCGGATGTCCTGCCCGGGGGGCTCGACAGGTTCTACGAGAAGGTCCGCGCCGAGCCTGCGGTCAGCCGGTTCTTCGCCGACGAGCGCCACCTACAGGGCGCCAAGGGCGCGCAGGTCCATCACTGGACGAAGATCGTCGGCGGCGACTTCGGCGAGGATTATCTGGCAGGCGTCCAGAAGATCGGTGAGACGCATGCGCGCATCGGTCTTGAGCCGCGCTGGTACATCGCCGGCTATGCGATGATCCTGGACAGCCTGATCCACGGCGTGATCGCCGGCGCGTTCGAGAAGAAGCGCGGCCCGTTTGCAGGCAAGGACGACGGGACAGACACCGCGGACGCGGTATCTGCGCTGGTGAAGGCCGCGCTCGTCGACATGGATATCGCGATCTCGGTGTACATCGAGAACGCCGAACGCGCGCGCGTCGTCGCGGAGAAGCAGGCGACCGAACAGAGTCAGAAAATCGTCGTCGATTCCTTCGGCGCGGGCCTCACGGCGCTTGCATCGGGCGATCTTACGTACCGTCTCAAGCAGGACGTGCCGGCGGCGTACCGGCAGCTTCAGGCCGATTTCAATGCGGCCATGGAGCAAATGCAGGATGCGCTCCGTGAGGTGACCGCGAACGCCGACACGATGCGCACGAGCGCCGCCGAAATCGGACAGGCCGCCGACGATCTTTCGCGTCGGACGGAGCAGCAGGCCGCCTCGCTAGAGGAAACCGCCGCGGCGCTCGATGAAGTGACGGCGACCGTCGGCAAGACCGCGACGCTGGCCGGGCAGGCTGACGCGAAGGTCGCGACGACGCGGGCGGAAGCGGAGAAAAGTGGCGATGTGGTGCGTCGTGCGGTGCTGGCCATGGAGGCTATCGAAGGCTCGGCGCGGCAGATTTCCCAGATCATCGGCGTCATCGACGAGATCGCGTTCCAGACAAATCTCCTCGCGCTGAACGCGGGGGTCGAAGCTGCGCGCGCGGGGGATGCGGGGCGGGGCTTTGCCGTCGTGGCGAGCGAGGTGCGCACGCTCGCGCAGCGCTCCGCCGAAGCGGCCAAGGACATCAAGCAGCTCATCGCCACGAGCACCGCGCACGTGGACTCCGGCGTGACGCTCGTGGGCGATACCGGCTCGGCGCTGGCGCGCATCATGGCGGGCGTCACCGAAGCGAGCACGATCGTGGCCGAGATCGCAGCTTCCGCGCGCGAGCAATCCCTCGGTCTCGGCGAAGTGAACATCGCGGTGAACCAGATGGATCAGGTCACGCAGCAGAACGCCGCCATGGTCGAGCAGAGCACCGCGGCGAGCCATTCGCTCGCGCGGGATTCAGATCGTCTTGCCGAACTCGTGCGGCGTTTTGAGATCGGCCAGACGGCAGCCCCGCGCGCCCACGGACGCGGGGTGGTCGCCATGCACCGGCGCTAGAACATTTTCCGACGAAGCGGATCCCGGTTCGTCGGAAGAAAATGCGACCAATCGACAACCTGGAGCCCCGATCCGATTCTATCGGATCGGAAACGGTTCTAGATGGAAAACATGCCCGGCCGCTTGCCCTGCGCGTCCGCGTAGCAGCGCTTGATCGCCGCAAGGTCGCTTTCATAGTCGCCGCTGGGGCGCAGGACGGCCGCGAGGCGGATGGTGCGTTTGGCGTAGTCCAGCACGGTGACGAGGATGGGGACATCCGCGCCGCGCGCGATGTGGTAAAAGCCGCTCTTCCATTCCCGCACGAGACTGCGCGTGCCTTCGGGCGGGATCGCCAGCACCATGCGCTTCTTTTCCGCGAACGCCGCCGCCATCGTCTGCACGAGATCCTGGCTCGCCGAGCGGTTCACCGGGACGCAACCGAGCCACAGCATCATCCAGCCGAACGGGCCGGCGGTGAGGCTTTTCTTGCCCATCCACGAGAGCTTGACGCGATAGGCGCCGGCGGTCGCGAGCATGTTGATGCCGTCCCAGTTGGACGTGTGCGGCGCGGCCACCAGCACGGCCTTGTCGAAGAGGGGCCAGTCGCCTTCGCGCGTCCAGCCGCCGAGCGCGAGCCAGCCGTCGCAGATCCAGCGCACGATCTCCGAGCCCATGCCGCGAAACGGCGCGATGCGTGCGGTGGTCGGATCGAGGGCGGTGATGTCGGGAGCAGCGGTCATCGCGCACGTTCGCCGCAAATCGCCGCGCGGTCTAGCTCACGAATTCGGCGGCGAGGAACGCGTGCGCGGCGGCGATGTCGCCGACTTCAATGAGCAATGTCACCGGCGTGCGCGCGTCGACGGTGATGGCGACCGCCTCGCGCGGGTCGAGCGCCTTGATCTGCGCCAGCGTTGCGTCGGGGAACACGAAGGCCACGCTGCGCGCGCCGCGTTCGCCGGTCTCCACCGCGCGCGTGCGCGCCAGCGTGATCCGCGCCGTTGCAGGGGAGGCGACGGCGGCCTCCATCCCGCGGGCGGTGCGCCCGGGCGTGTCCAGCGCCGAGCGCGGCGCGCGCACGGCGTCGCGGTAGGACACGCGCGCGGTCGCCGGGACGAATTCGCCCTGACGCAGGGGCAGCAACAGCACGAGCGAGCCGCCCTGGCCGTCGCGTCGCACGCCGAACACCGCCGGGCGGGGCGCGGCGATGTCCTGGCGGATATAGAAGCCCTGCAGGTCCGGCGCACGCCGGGCGAGCCACGCACGCTCGCCGCCGCCGAAGCGCATCGACATGAGCCGCGCCCAGCCGGCGAACCCTGCGCGCGCGTCGGCCGCGGCGCGAACCAGCACTGGATCGCCGCAGGCGCGGCCGGCGACTTCCGCCGCCGCATTGCGGCCGAGGGCGTCGGCGCGGGCGGCGGTCCAGCCGGAACGCAGGAGCGTCGTGCGGGCCTGGAAGGTCGAGGCCTCCAGCGCCTGGCGCAGCGAGGGCGTGAAGAGATCGCAGCGCATGTCCGCCGCGAGCAGGGCTTTCCGCTCGGCGAAGGTCTGGTCCGCCCCGGCCGCCGCTGCGGGCCCGGCGATGGAAATGAGGGCGAGGGACACAAGGAAAGCGCGCATGGGCCACCCTAACGCGGCGGTCTTGCGTTAAGGTGAAGGGATGGAGCTGAAGACCGGATTCTGGGCCGCCGCGCTCATCCGCCGCGCGGAAGCGGGCGGCGCCTTCGCGGCCGTCTCGCGTCATGGCGACGGCGACGCGGGCGCGGTGCTGGTGAAGGTGGCGACGCTGGACGGCAGGGCGCGCCTCTATGCGCCCGCCCGCGACGGGGCGGGGGAGCGTATCTGGCTCGATCTGTCGGCGGGGCCGCTGGGATCGGACGAAAAGGCGGTCGACGCCTACGCGGCCCGGCGCGCCGAAAACGATCCGGACCTCTGGGTCATCGAGATCGAGGACCGCGCGGGCCGCACGTTCCTGACCGAGCCGATCGACAAGGGGTGAGCTATTCCTTGGCGCCGCCCAGGCGCGCGACAGCCGCCTGTGCTGGCGCATGGCCGCGTTCGGCGGCGCGGCGGTAGTAGGCGAGCGCCCCGGCCTCGTCCTGCGCGACGCCCTCGCCCTTTTCGGTCTGCACGCCGAGCAGGTAGCTCGCCTCGGGATCTTCGAGGATTTCGGCGCGTTTCAGCAGGTCGATGGCCCGGGCCACATCGCGCGGCGCGGCGTCGCCAGCGAGATACATGCGCGCAAGTTCGCGGGTGCCGGCGGGGTGGTATTCGGTATCGGTGAGCCGCTGATACGTCGCGAGCGCAGCCGCCGCGTCACGTCCGCCGCCTTCGCCGGCCTGCTGCATCTGCGCGACGATGAAGGCGCAGTCGGTCACGCCCTGCGCGGCGCATTTCTCCGCAAGGCCGCGCGCCTCGGCGGGCCTGGATGTTCGCAACGACAGCGCAAGATCGTGCTGCGCGCGTGCGTCCGTCGCGGCCGCCTCGCGCAGCAGCGCGTCCGCCGCCGCCGCGTCCGCGGGAATGCCGCCGCGACCGGCTCGCGTCAGCAGACTCAACACGTAGGCGCCCACCGTCGAGCCTTGCGTCTTCGCCGTTGCGCACGCCTGCGCCGCCGCCGCATCGTCCTGGGGCGCGCCCGCGCCGCTGAACCGCGCGGCGCACAGAACGCCCGCGCTGAGCGGATCCTCGCTGGCCGCCGCCTCGACAAGATCGAGGCTGCTGGACGACAGGGCCCGGGTGGCGAGCGCCTCCGGCCACAGCGAGGCTTCCTCCGCCGCCGTCAGCCCATAGCGTTCGCGCGGGCCTACCTGGGCCGCCGCCGGTGCTTGCGCGGCAATGTCGGGGGGCGGGGCTTCCGGCGTGATCCACTGGAAGACGAGAAACGCGGCCGCGATCGCGCCAATGGCGATCAGCGCGGGCGTGACGAAGCGCGCAGCGCCGCCGGGGAGCGTGTCGGGCATGAAAAACTCCTGTCCGCCGCTTCCTTATCAAGGACGGCGATTCCGGGATACAGGGGCCGGCCCCCCGGTCGCCCGGCCCCTGATCCCCAGATCCCCAGATCCCCGGGCGCGCTTGGGCGCGCCTGACGCAGGCGACTGCAAGGATCCTTAAACTTTCTTCCCTACATCTGAGGCGATGTTGTTCCTCCTGAACGATACGGTGCTTGATCTGGGCCTGCCGGCGGACACGTTCGCGCGTGTTGGCGGCGGCTCGCCCGCGAAGGCCCGGATGGATCACGCCATCAGGACGGGGCAGGAGGCGCTGTTTTCGGCGGGGTCCTTCGCCAACGCGCATCCGGACGTGGCGTTCGCCATCGCCACCGAGATCGCCCTGAGCAGCGAGGCCAATGCGGCGCTGTTCGTGGTTCCCATGCGGGCGCGCAAGCCGGTGGAAGTGGCGGTGCGGCTGGCGTCGGCGCCGCTGACCACGCTGGCCCGGCTCCTCGTCTACCAGAACCGTTTCGGCTGCGATCCGGCGTTCGTGAACCAGCAGGTCTGGAACCTTGCCGGAGCGGCGGCGTAAGCGTACACGCGCGCCCTCATGGCCAGTTCAGACCTTGCATCGCAAGCCGCGCGCCGCCGCACCTTCGCGATCATTTCCCACCCCGACGCCGGCAAGACCACGCTGACGGAAAACCTGCTGCTCGCGGGCGGCGCGATCCGGCTCGCCGGTGAAGTGCGCGCGCGCGGCGAGACGCGGCGCACGCGCTCGGACTGGATGAAGATCGAGCGGGAGCGGGGGATTTCGGTCTCGGCTTCCGTGATGACGTTCGAGCGCGACGACGTGGTGTTCAACCTGCTCGATACGCCCGGCCACGAGGACTTCTCGGAAGACACCTATCGCACGCTGACGGCGGCGGATTCCGCCGTCATGGTGCTCGACGCCGCCAAGGGCATCGAGCCGCAGACGCTGAAGCTCTTCGAGGTGTGCCGGCTTCGGGATATCCCGATCATCACCTTCATCAACAAGCTCGACCGCGAGGCGCAGGACCCGTTCGCGCTGCTTGATGAAGTGCACGAAAAGCTGGCGCTCGATGTCGCGCCGGTGTTCTGGCCCGCAGGTTCGGGTCAGCGCTTCCGCGGCATGCTCGACCTGCGCGACGACAGGTTCCACGTGTTCCGCCGCCCCGAAGCGGGCGAGAAGACGACGCACGAGACCGAGCTTGTGCCGATGGCGTCGAACCACATCGCCGAAGTGATGTCCGCCGGGGAACTGGAAGAACTGCGCGAGACCTCCGATCTCGCGCGCGCGGGCCTGCCGACATTCGATCTCGACGCCTATCGCGAAGGGCACATGACGCCGGTGTTCTTCGGCTCGGCGCTGCGCAAGTTCGGCGTCACCGAACTGCTCGACGGTCTCGCCGGCTACGCGCCGCCGCCGCGCACGCAGAAGGCGATCACGAAGGGCGCGTCCGACATCGTGGAGCCGTCGCGCAACGAGGTGACGGGCTTCGTGTTCAAGATCCAGGCGAACATGGATCCGAAACACCGCGACCGCGTGGCCATGTTCCGCGTGTGCTCGGGGCGCTTCCGGCGCGGGATGACGCTGAAGACCACGACCGGCAAGGCGCTCAATGTGCATGCGCCGCTGATGTTCATGGCGCAGGACCGCGAGATCCTCGACGAGGCGTTTCCCGGCGACGTCATCGGCGTGCCCAACCACGGCGCCTTGCGCGTCGGGGATTCACTGAGCGAGAGTGGGCAGGTCTCCTACATCGGCATCCCCAACTTCGCGCCGGAAATCCTCAAGCGCGCCCGCGTCGCCGATCCGCTGAAGCAGAAGCATCTGAAGAAGGCGCTCGAAGGCATGGCGGAGGAGGGCGTGACGCAGCTCTTCCGGCCGGTGATCGGCTCCGATCTCATCGTCGGTGCGGTCGGCGCGCTGCAGTTCGATGTGCTCGAGGAGCGTCTGCGCGCGGAGAACGGTCTCGACGTCATGTTCGAGCAGTCGCCCTATCAGGCCGCCCGCTGGATCAGCGCCGACGCGCGCGCCGATCTCGAAGCCTTCATGGACAAGAACAAGTCCCAGAGCGCCGAAGACCTCGACGGCGCGCCGGTCTTCCTCGGCAAGACCGCGTGGGAAATCGGCTACGTGCAGGACAAGAACCCGAAGGTGCGGTTTACGGCCACGAAGGAGCGGGCGGGGTAGGTGGACAACCGCTCTCCAGTTGTTCGTTCGGCGATCATGCGCGCCGTGAAGGGCAAGAATACAGGCCCGGAACTGGTCGTCCGACGAGCGCTGCATGCAATGGGCTACCGTTTCCGTCTGCACCGTCGCGATCTTCCGGGAACGCCTGACATCGTGCTACCTAGCCGACGCGTCGCCATTTTCGTGCATGGTTGTTTCTGGCACGGTCATCGATGCCGAAAGGGGCGGTTGCCAAAGTCGAACGTCGCCTTTTGGGCCGAAAAGATTGACCGAAACAAAGCTCGAGATCGGGCAGTGCGAGCCAAGTTGCGCCGTCAGGGATGGCGAGCCATGACGATTTGGCAGTGCCAAACGCGCGATTGCACCAAGCTCTTGCTTGTGCTTGATTTGTTCTTAGCGGAAACGTCCGAATCGAACGAAGCTGGCGGTAATTGAACGGGGTTACGATGCGTCCGACCGGTGTCGATCTTTTTGCGGGTGCCGGCGGCATGAGTCTTGGCTTTGAGCAGGCCGGATTTGACGTTGTGGCCGCAGTCGAAATCGACCCTGTTCACGCTGCCGTGCATAAATTTAATTTCCCCGATTGCGCCGTGCTCGCACGATCCGTCTCCGATTTGACCGGAGACGATATTCGAATTGCCGCCGGTCTTGGTGATCGGCGCGTCGATTGCGTTTTCGGTGGGCCTCCCTGCCAAGGCTTCTCGATGATCGGGCACCGAGCGCTCGACGACAAGCGCAATGCGCTCGTACTCGATTTCGTTCGTATCGTTGCAGAATTGGATGCGCGCACGTTCGTCTTCGAGAACGTTAAGGGCTTAACAGTTGGGAAGCATAGGCAATTTCTGCGCGAACTCGTCGCTGCGTTCGAGAAGGCCGGCTATGCGATGCATACGCCTTGGCGCGTGCTCGATGCGGCGGACTACGGCGTACCGCAGCATCGCGAGCGGTTGATTCTTATGGGCTCCAAGAAGGGCGAAGCGCTGCCGTCCTATCCGACTCCGCTTGTTTGGCCTGCGGATGGGGAGCCTGCGTTCGGGTTGCCGCGCGGCCCCACATGCGCCGATGCGTTAGGCGATCTGCCGGACGCGGATTCGTTCGCAACACTTCAAGGCGGTGACACGGTCCGAACGAAGCGCTTCGGCATTCCGAGTGCCTACGCACGCGAGATGCGGTGTCTCACCAACGATGCTTGGCACTATGGCTACGTTCGCAAGTGGGATCCCGGCGCGATCACATCCAGCGCACGCACGGAACATTCGGCGATTTCGCGTCGCCGGTTTGCTGAAACGGCGGCAGGCGGGGTCGAGCCGATCTCACGCTTCTTCAAGCTGCCGCCACATGGGCTGTCGAATACGTTGCGCGCCGGTACAGACGGCGCGCGCGGCGCCTTTACCAGCCCCCGGCCGATCCACTACCTCTATCAACGTTGCGTCACCGTGCGGGAAATGGCGCGCTTGCATGGTTATCCCGATTGGTTTCGGTTCAACGCCACCAAGTGGCACGGTGCCCGCGAAGTAGGGAACTCCGTTCCGCCACCTTTGGCGCGGGCGGTTGGGGCTTCAGTGGCAAAGTCGCTGGGTGTCGTTCTGCGACGGCCGAGGAAGACCATCGCATTGCAGCATGAGGAAGCGCTAACTTTTGACATGAGTGCTGCAGCTCGTTTTTTTTCCGTGGATGCGCCATCCGGTCGTAGGGACCGCAAGAGCGGTGCAAAAAAACGCAAACAGTCCCAAATCGAGCAGGAGCGGCTGGCCTTACTGAATGCGGCGTGAGGCTGCTAGGAGTTCAAAGGGTGTCGAATGGCCAGCAGAGCAATTGCCGCGTACGATCTCATTATCGAGAAGATTTTCTTCGAACATTTCAAAAAGGGTGAGCGGCATTTTGAGTTTATTCGCCGCGAGATCATTGAGGCCGGCGATGAACTTGCGCCTGAACTCGACTTAAATCCCGGTGACGTTGTCTACGCGTTTCGATACCGGCGGGTGCTTCCCGAGTCTATAACAGCCACCCAACCGCCTGGATTCGAGTGGATTATAGAAGGTGCGGGGAGAGCGAAGTACAGGTTCAAACTTGCGGACGTACAGCGTATCGAGCCGCGGGCGGACTTGGTGCGCATAACCATACCGGATGCGACGCCGGAACTCATTCGCGGCTATGCGCGTGATGAAGAGCAGGCTCTTCTCGCGATCGTTCGCTACAACCGACTGGTCGATACATTTCTGGGTCTCACCACTTACAGTCTTCAGAGCCATCTTCGGACTTACGTCAAAGGCGTCGGGCAAATCGAAATCGACGAATTGTATGTTGGTCTAGACAAGCGCGGATGCCATTATTTGATCCCGGTGCAGGCGAAGGGCGGCAAGGACAAGATCGGCGCTGTCCAAACAGCTCAAGATATCGGGTTTGTTGAGCAGGAGTTTCCGGGCCTTCGTTGTCGAGCGATTTCAGCCCAGTTCATGGCTGACGGCGTAGTGGCGTTGTTCGAGCTCACTTTGCAGGACAGTAGAGTTCGCATTGTCGATGAAAAGCACTACCGGTTGGTCCCGGCCAAGCAGGTCGATGTGAAGACTATCAGTGACTATCTGGCGTAGTCGCGCGCCTCAAGCCGCGATCTGTTCGCTCGCGCCTTTGCGCACCTTGAAGAAGCGCATCGCGCGCTGGGCGGCTTCCACGGGCACGGCGCTGTAGATGCGGCCGAAATGCTCGGCCTGC
Source organism: uncultured Caulobacteraceae bacterium (assembly GCA_964530695.1). GTDB lineage: Bacteria > Pseudomonadota > Alphaproteobacteria > Caulobacterales > Aquidulcibacteraceae > VFBF01. Next base: position 19,655 of record CAZGYQ010000027.1, on the reverse strand, counting down.
TTCATCGCGTCATTGCCGCCGCAGCAGAGCACGGCGATCGTCACGAACAGCGGGCGCTCGAAGTTCGCTGAGCGGCAGATCATCGCCAGCGCTTCCATGTCGCCCCGGGCGATGATGCCGTGCGCGGTGTCGTAGTCGAGGCCGACGAGTTCGGCGAGGCCGAGCGTGAAGGCGACGATCCTGTTGTCGCGGTAGAGGGTGACGAGCAGCGGCGGCTTCAGTTCTCCTGCGCGCTTCTTCTGCTCGATGAGCTTCTGCGCCTGGCGCATTTCGTCGGTCATGGCGGTCGCCTGGCGCTGCTGCATGCGCAGCCGCGCGCGCTCCAGCGCCTGGTCCAGTTCGGACGGGTCGACGCTGGCGTTGCGTTCGAGGATGGCGCTGCGCAGCTTCTGCTCGACGACGAAGTACATCTCGTTGAGCAAGTCGAGCGGGATGTCGTGGCGGCCCACGACGCCGCCGTGCAGGCGCTGGTTGTCGCGGGCGCGATCGACGACGCGCTCCATCGCCGGGCGATCGATGCGCGCGCCGGCGTTGCCGAGCAGGGTTTCCAGCGCATCGTCGTCGCCCACGCGCACGATGGCGTCGGAGACGCGGGGGCTGACCGTCTCGCGCTGGGCGATCGCCTTGATGTGGTCCTGCGACTGCTCGGCCACGAGCTTTACCAGCACGTCCTCGTTGAGGATGGGCGAGCGCTTCAGGATGGGCTCGGCGACGGCGAATGTGTTGAAGGCGAGGTCCTGCAACAGCTGGACGGGCGCGTCGTAGGCGTCGGCGAAGCGCTCGGCCAGTTCGGCGAGCACGCTTTCCTGCATTTCCTTGGCGACGGTGCGCAGCACCTCGTCGAAGAGCTGCGTCTCGCGGCTGGTGCGCTGGTCGGAGGTCGCGAAGAACAGATCCGTGGCCTCGCGCAGCAGTTCGCGGCGCTTCTCGCTCGACGGCGCGTGGGCGAGGTCGATCAGCTTGGCGAAGCGGGCGCCGTTGGCGGACATGTCAGATCCCTTGGAGAATTGCCTTCAGCAAGCTAGCGGCGGTCGGTTAACAAAGGGCTTCGCGATATCGGTTCACTGCGCCGCGGCAGGACCCGGATCAGGTCGCCGGATCACGTCGCAAGCGCCGCACGCCGCTCCTCGATCTCCAGCCATTCGGTTTCTGCGTCGTCCTTTTCGCTCCGGGCGGCGGCGAGGCGGTCGGCGGTCTTCGCGAAGATCTCGGGATTGTCGGAAAAGAGGCCCGGCTCGGCCAGTCTGGCCTCCAGGCGCGAGATCTCTGCCTCCAGCGCCGGGATGCGGGCGTCGAGTTCGCCGAGGCGGCGCTCGTCCTTGTAACTGAGCTTGCGGACGCGGCGTTCCGCGGGGGCGGGATCGGGCGCCGCGGCCTTCGCCGGCGACGTCGCCCGCTTCGGCGCATAGCCGCCGTGCTCGCGTTCGAAATCGGCGTAGCCGCCGGGGGTCTCGGCCCATTTGCCGTCGCCGAGCGCGCCGAGGATCTGCGTCGTCACCCCGTCGAGGAAGGCGCGGTCGTGGCTGACGATGAGGATGGTGCCGTCGTAGCTGGCGAGCATGTCCTCAAGGCCGTCGAGGGTGTCCATGTCGAGGTCGTTGGTGGGTTCGTCGAGCACCAGCAGGTTGGCGGACTTGGCGAGCGACACCGCCAGCGCGAGGCGGTTCTTCTCGCCGCCGGAGAGCGCCTTTGTCGGCTGGCGGAGTTGCGTGGGCGGGAACAGGAAGGACTTCGCGTAGGCCGCGACGTGGCGCGGACGTCCACGCACCATCACCTGGTCGCCGCCGAGCGGGCAGAGCGTCTCCCAGATGGTTTCATCCGGCTTAAGGATGGAGCGCTGCTGGTCGACGTAGGCGATCTCCAGATTGGCGCCGACGCGCACGCTGCCCGAATCCGGCGCGCGTTTTTCCAGCAGGATGTCGATGAGCGTCGTCTTGCCCGCGCCGTTGGGGCCGACGAGGCCGACGCGGTCGCCGCGCATGATTTTCAGGTTGAGGTCGCGCACCACATCGCGACCGCCGTAGCTTTTCGAAACGCCCCTGGCCTCGATGACGAGCCTGCCGCCTTCGGCGCCCTTGTCAGCGGCGATCTCGGCGCTGGAGCGGGTGAGTTGCGCCTTCTGCCTGCGCCGCTGGTCGCGCATCGCTTCGAGCTTGCGGCGGCGGCCCTCGTTGCGCGAGCGGCGCGCGGTGACGCCGCGTAGCAGCCAGTGCTCCTCCGCCGCGAGGTGCGTCTCCAGTTTGGAAAACGACTTCGCCTCCGCCGCCTCGATGCCCGCCGCCCAGTCGTCGAAGGCCGAAAAGCCGCGCTCCAGCTTCTGCACGCGGCCGTTGCGCAGCCAGTAGCAGACCGTGGAGACGCGTTCGAGGAAGCGCCGGTCGTGGCTGACGATGAGGCTTGCGCCGGAAAAATCGCGCAGGCGGATTTCCAGGTCCTCGATGGCGGGAATGTCGAGATGATTGGTCGGCTCGTCGAGCAGCAGGATGTCGGGGTCGGCCGCGAACGCGCGCGCCAGCGCCGCGCGCCGGGCTTCGCCGCCGGAAAGGCCCACGGGCGCGCGGTCGGGATCGAGGCCGTAGGCTTCCAGCAACGCTTCGGCGCGATGGTGCGGCGTCGGCGGATCGTCGCCGAACGGCGCTTCGACGTAGTCGCGCAGCGTCGTGTATCCGTCGAGGTCTGGTTCCTGCGCGACGTACGCCAGCGATACGCCCGAGGCGAAGGTCAGCGATCCGCGATCGGGCTCGACCCGCCGCGCAAGGATGCGCATGAGCGTGGATTTTCCCGCGCCGTTGTCGCCGACGAGCGTCGCACGCTCGCCCTTGATCAGCGCCATGTCGACGCCCTCGAACAGCGGCGCGCCGCCGAGCGAAAGCCGCACGTCCTTCAGTTGCGCAAGATCACGGCTCATTGGAGAAGGTCCGACCGGTCCTTCTCGCGTCCCGGGTTGATGATCTTGCCGAAGGCTTCGGCGAGGGAGCGGTAGAACGAAGACATTTCCTGGCGCGCACGCGAAACCGGCGGGGGATTGACGCCGGGAATGGCCTGCGGCTCCCGATCGCGCTCCGCCACGCGCATGAAGTTCACCCAGATATCGGCCGGCGCGCCGCCGCCGGTGATGCGTGGCATCGGCGAGAAGTCGTCGTAGCCGACCCACACGCCGGTCGTGTAGTCGGCGGTGTAGCCGATGAACCAGGCGTCGCGCCAATCCTGGCTGGTGCCGGTCTTGCCCGCGACGTCGCGATCGCCGAGGCGCGCGTGCGTGCCGGTGCCGGTCTGCACGACGCGGCCGAGCATGCCGTTCATCGTGTGCGTATATTCAGGATCGTAGATCTGCAGCGGACTGACGATCGGGCGCCGGTAGAGCGCATCGCCCTTCGAATTCTCCGCGCTTTCCACGAGAAATGCATCGAGCCTCTGGCCTTCGCGCATGAATGTCGAGAAGGCCTGCGTCATTTCGAGCAGCGTCACTTCCATTGAGCCGAGCGCGATGGACGGCGGGATCGGCGTCTTGCGCCGCGCCTCGTCTGTGCACGGGATGGATTGCACCCCGAAACGACAGGCGAGATCGGCGACGCGGTTGATGCCGACTTCGTCGGCGACCTCGGCGGCGACGGTGTTCAGAGACAGCGCGAACGCCGAGCGCAGCGTCACCGCGCCGGTGTAGCTCTCGTCGTAGTTCTGCGGCTTCCAGCCCTGGATGGTCACCGGCTCGTCATAGCGGACCGTGTCGGGGTCGAGCCCCTGTTCCACGGCGGCCGCGTACACGAAGGTCTTGAACGAGGAGCCGGGCTGACGCTTGGCCCGCACCGCGCGGTTGAACTTGCTTTCCTCGTAACTTGATCCGCCGACGAGCGCGCGGATGGCGCCGCGATGATCGACCATCACCAGCGCGCCCTGCAGCTTGCGGCAGGTCGTGCGTTTCGGTTGTGCGCCGGACTTGGTCGCCGCCGCTGCGGGACAGCGCACGCGTCCGAGCGGCCCGAGGCCCGAGCGCACCGTCTGCACGGCGGCGTCCTGCAATGCGACGTCCACCGTCAGCCGCAGCACGAGATCGGGCGAGAGTTCGCCTGAACGCTTGCGCGCCTCGTCCACGGCCATGTCGAAGATGTACCCGAGTTCACCCTCGCCGGGCGGGCGGGTTGCAAGCACGATCGGCGCCTCGCCGGCTTCCGCGCGCTGTGCTGCGTCGATGAAGCCCGCGTCCTGCATCGCTTCGAGCACAACGAGCTGACGCGCCTTCGCGCGCGCGAGGTTGCGCGTGGGAGAAAGATCCGTCGGCGCCTTCGGCAATCCGGCGATCATCGCGGCTTCCGCCAGCGAAAGCTGCGCGGCGCCCTTGCCGAAATAGCGACGCGCCGCCGCGTCCACGCCGAACGCCTGCGAGCCGAGGTCGACGCGATTGAGATAGAGATCGAGAATCTCGTCCTTCGTCAGCCGGCTCTCGATGCGGCCGGCGAGGATCATTTCCTGCAGCTTGCGCTGGATGGTGCGTTCCGGCTTCAGGAAGAGGTTCTTCACCAGCTGTTGCGTGATCGTGGAGCCGCCCTGCACCGTGCCGCCGGCGCTCAGGTTCGCCAGCATCGCGCGGATCATGCCTTGCCTGTCGACGCCGCGGTGCTCGAAGAAGCGGCGGTCCTCGATGGCGATGAACGACTGCCAGACGTGCGGCGGCAGTTCCTTGTAGGCCACGCTGCGGCCGTAGAAGGCGCCGCGGATGCCGATGGTGCGCCCTTCGGCGTCGATGAAGGTCACGCCGGGCTGGCGGTTGAGCACCCACAGCGACGCCGAGTCCGGCATGCGCGGCAGATCCTTGATCGCCCACGCCCAGAACCCGATGACCGCCACCAGCACGACCATGAGCGCCGCGCCGCCCGCCCAGAGGTAGCTCGTGCGCGAGCGCTCCGCGAGGATGCGCTCCATGTAGCCGGCGGCCGTGGAGGCGCGCAGCCGCGCCCAGTCCAGTCCGCTCCTGTTTCCCGGGCCTGGTTGCCCGGAACTGCCGCCGTCCGGGCCGGGCTTGGGTTCCGTCACTGCGTCATCCTCATGGGTTGGGGTCTTACTAGAGGCCGATCCGGGCAGGAATAGGGGGACAAGGCAGGGCCAAGTCCCACACTTCTGGAGCGCAGCCTTCATGCGCCCCAAGGGGTGAACGCTTTCCGCACGTGAATCTATCCGACCGGAACGCTGGCCGGGTCATCATCAGGCATCGTCGGAAACGTGGGCGAGGCGGCAAGCGCCTCCCGCGTCCGCCCATTTCGAAGGAGCTTACATGTTGAACTGGCTTCGCCGGCTTGCGCCGGCGGAAACGAAAACCGCGCGCGCCGTCGTCGCCTGGCATGCGCCGGGCCGGCCCGTGTGGTCGGGTCGCGACCACGCCGCGTTCGCGCGGGAAGGGTACGCGCGCAACGCGGTCGCGCACCGTTGCGTGCGGCTGGTCGCGGAGTCCGCGGCAAGCGCGCCGCTGAAGGTGACGCCGGGCGATCACCCGCTGGCGGCGCTGCTCGCGCGGCCGAACCCCGAGCAGACCGGCGTCGAACTCATCGAGGCGTTCTTCGGCCACCTGCAGGTGGCGGGGAACGCATATCTGGAAGTCGCCTCGTTCGAGGAAGAGCCGCCCGCGGAACTCTACGCGCTGCGGCCTGATCGCATGGCCGTCATTCCCGGCGCGAAGGGCTGGCCGATCGGGTGGGAGTATCGCGTCGGCGCGTCGGTGCGACGCTACGAGCGTGACCCGCTCACCGACGAGGCGCCGATCCTGCACCTGAAGACGTTTCATCCGCTCGACGACTGGTACGGCCAGTCGCCGATGGAAGCCGCCGCCTGCGCGATCGACATCCACAACGCCGGCGGCGCCTGGAACAAGGCGCTGATCGACAACTCCGCGCGGCCCTCGGGCGCGCTCGTGTTCGCCAATGGCGGCCGCGCCACGGAAGAGCAGTTCGCGCGCTTGCGCGCGGAAATCGACGCGACGATCGCCGGCGCCGCAAACGCCGGCCGCCCCATGCTGCTCGAGGGCGGCCTTGAGTGGCGCCCGATGAGTCTCACGCCATCGGACATGGATTTCATCGAGGCGCGCAACGCCGCTGCGCGGGAAATCGCGCTGGCGTTCGGCGTTCCGCCCATGCTTCTCGGCATCCCAGGCGATAACACCTATGCAAATTATCGCGAGGCGAACCTCGCCTTCTGGCGCCAGGTGGCGCTGCCGCTGGCGCAGAAATTCGCGCGTTCGCTCGAAAGCTGGCTGGGCGGTCGCTGGCGGGACGCGGGGCCCGCGCGGGTGACCGTCGATCTCGACGCCATCCCCGCGCTCGCCGCTGAAAGCGAAGCGACCTGGGCGCGGCTTGAGTCCGCCAGTTTCCTCACCCGCAACGAGAAGCGCCGCCTCGCCGGCATTGCGGGAGAGGCGCCATGAAGTTCGACAACCGCATCGGCTTCGCGCTGATTTTCACCATTGTCGTCGAAACCGCCGGCGCATTCGTCTGGGCAGGCGCGGCGGCGGCGCGTCTCGATGAAGTGGAACGCCGCATCGAGGATCAGCGGCCTGTGAGCGAACGCCTCGCGCGCCTCGAAGTGCGCGCCGAGGAAACCCACGCCGCGCTCGACCGCATCGAGCGGCGTCTCGAAAAGCGCCGCTGAGATGAACTTCGAGTTTGCGTGGCCCGTCGAAGGCTACGCCGCGCTCTTCGGGATCGCCGATCTCGAGGGCGATATCGTGCGCGCCGGCGCGTTCCGCGACAGCCTCGCCCGCGCGTCCTCCCTCCCTATGCTCGTAGGTCACGACCCCCGCCTCGTCGCGGGCGCGTGGAGCGGGTTCGAGGAGGACGCGCGCGGCCTGCATGTGCGCGGACGGATTCTGCGCAATGCGCCCGCGGGCGGTCTCGCCATGCGGCTCGTGCAGCGCGGCGTCGACGGGCTCTCCATCGGCTTTCGCACGCGGGCGGCGCGGGCGCTCGCCAAGGGTCGCGAGCTCGTCGCCGTCGACCTCATCGAAATCTCCATCGTGCCGACGCCGATGGCCCCGCGGGCACGCTTCGCCCGCATTCAAACCCAGCGCGCAAGGTTTGCGCGCATCACCATTGAAAGGACCATGACATGAGAAAAGAAACCAAGATGGCGCGCGACGGCGCGTCGCCGAACGATCAATTGCTGCAGGCGTTCGCCGCCTTCCGCGAGACCAATGACGCGCGGCTCGCCGCCATCGAAGCGGGACGCGCAGACGTGCTGCTCGAAGAGAAGGTCGATCGCATCGACCGCGCGCTTGTGGAGCAGAAGTCCGCGCTTGAGCGCATCGCGCGCGGCCAGAACCGCCCCGGCATCGGCGAACCGGCGGTGTCCGAGCACAAGAGCGCCTGGGGCGCATATCTGCGGCGCGGCGATGAAACCGCGCTGTCGCGTCTCGAAACGAAGGCGCTGTCCGTCGGCTCCGGTCCGGACGGCGGCTATCTCGCGCCGCCCGAACTTGATCGGATGATCGAGCAGCGGTTGCAGAACGTCTCGCCGATGCGCGCGATCGCCACGGTACGGACCACCAGCGCGACGGTGTTCAAGAAGCCCGTGAGCACCGCACAGGCCGCCACCGGCTGGGCCGCCGAAACTGGCGCGCGCACGGCGACCGCCACGCCGACGCTCGCCTCGCTCGAATTCCCCACCGCCGAACTCTACGCCAATATCGCCGCCACGCAGACTTTGCTCGACGACGCCTACGTGAATGTCGAGGCGTGGATCGCCGAAGAAGTGGAACAGGCGTTCGCGGCGCAGGAACGCGCGGCGTTCGTCACCGGCGACGGGACGAACAAGCCGAAGGGCTTTCTCGCCTACGACAAGATCGCCGAGGCGAGCCACGCCTGGGACAAGATCGGCTTTGTCCTCTCGGGCGCCGCGGGCGCATTCGCCGCCGCGAACCCGGTCGATCGCCTGCTCGATCTCGCCTACGCGCCGCGCGCGGAGTTCCGCCAGAACGGCCGCTTCGCGATGAACCGCAAGACGGTCGCTGCGGTACGCAAGCTGAAGGACGCCGACGGCCGTTACATCTGGCAGCCGGAGACGCAAGGGGCGGGCGCGACGATCCTCGGCTATCCGGTGACGGAGATCGAGGAAATGCCCGACATCGCGGCGGATGCGTTTGCGGTGGCTTTCGGCGATTTCGCGCGCGGCTATCTCATCGTCGACCGTGCGGGCGTGAACGTGCTGCGCGATCCCTATACCAACAAGCCCTACGTGCTCTTCTACGTCACCAAGCGCGTCGGCGGCGGGGTGCAGAACTTCGACGCCGTCAAGCTTTTGAAGTTCGCGGCCGCATAATGGTCGTTCACATCGTGACGCCGCCCGCGAGCGAGCCTGTCTCGCTCGCGGCGGCGAAGCTTTTCCTCCGTGTCGCCCATGACGCGGAGGACGGGCTCATCGCACGCCTCGTCACGGCGGCGCGCGAGCTGGTGGAGCAATCCACCGGCCGCGCGCTGGTGACGCGGCGCATCCGGGAGACGCGGGACGGGGGCGCAGCGGATCATATTCGCTGCGCCTTCGCGCCGGTCTCCGTCATTCATGCCGTCAAACGAAACGGCGCCGGCCTCGCTGGCGACGCCTGGCGTCTGTCGGGTGACGATCGCGTCGTCATCGCATCAGGCTGCGCGGACGAAGTCGTGTACGATGCAGGCTACGGCGAGGGCGAAGCCGACACGCCCGAATCCCTGCGCCAGGCAGTACTGCTCACCGTCGCCACGCTCCACGAGGCGCGCGCCGTGGAAGGCGCCATGCCGGCCGCCGCGCACGCGCTCGCGGCGCCTTACGTGCGCCTGAAAATCTAGTCCCCACATCGTCCATTCAGGAGTAACCACCATGACAACCACGCCCGAACGGGCGCTGGTCGCGGCCGTGTGCGCTGCCGCGGCCGCCGATGCCGGCGTGCGCGCCGTGCTCGGCGATCCCGCGCGCGTCTACGACGAACGCCCGGAATACGCGGCGTTTCCCTACGTGACCGTCGCGCGCGTCGAGTCGCGCGCTTCCGAAAAGAACACGCTGCGCACGCTTGAGACGACGATCACTATGCACGTGTCGTCCCGCTGGGCCGGCCGCACCGAGGCGCTCGACGTCCTCAACGCCCTGCGCGCCGCGCTGCATGGCGCGGCTTTGGCGGTGGAGGGGCGTCGCCTCGTGCTGCTCTACGCCAGCTACGCCGACGTGGTGCGCGCCGAAGACCGCGTGACGGCGCAAGGCGTGCTCAAGCTTCACGCCATCACCGAACCCGCAGGAGAATCGCCATGAACGCCTTCCACGAGGGCTTGCCGCCCCTCGCCACGGCCATCGGATCGCGCGGCGGTCCGGAGCGGCGCACGGAAATCGTCACGCTCGGCAGCGGACGCGAGGAGCGCAACACGCCGTGGGCGCACGGCCGCAGACGCTACGACATCGGCGGCGCGCTCGCGACGCTGGATGATCTGCATGCGCTGCTTTCTTTCTTCGAAGCGCGTCGCGGCAGGTTGCAGGCGTTCCGCTTTCGCGACTTCGCCGACTGGAAGTCCTGCCCGCCGCAGCAGGGCATGACTCCGCTCGACCAGCCGCTCGGCGTCGGCGACGGCGCTGCGACGGCGTTCCAGCTGGTCAAGATGTATGGCGAAGGCGAGGACGCTCATGCGCGCCCGATCCGCAAGCCGGTCGCCGGATCCGTTCGCGTCGCCATCGACGGTATCGAAGCGACGAACTTCACGGCGGACATCGCGACGGGGGTCGTCGCCTTCGCGGCGCCGCCCGGGGAAGGCGCCGTGCTCACGGCGGGTTTTCACTTCGACACGCCGGTGCGGTTCGACGCCGACCGCCTTGACGTGACGCTCGAAGCCATCGGGGCGGGCCGCGCCGCGTCTGTGCCGCTCATCGAGGTGTTGGTCTGATGCGCGCGGTTCCTGAAGGCCTGCGCCAGCGGCTCGCCACCGGCGTCACGACGCTCGCCACCGCGTGGCGGATCACTCGCGCGGACGGCGCGGTGTTCGGCTTCACCGACCACGACCGGGACGTGGTCCTGGACGGCGTGACCTGCGCCGCGTCCACCGGGTTTCGCGGCGGCGCGTTCGAGAAGCATATCGACGCCGGCGCGGACTCCGCTCGCATTGAAGGCGCTCTTTCGGCTGCGGCGATCGCGACGGCCGATCTCGCGCGCGGTCTGTGGGATGGCGCGCGCGTAGACATGTATCGCCTCGACTGGAACGACCCGGCGCAGCGTGTCCATGTCTTCGCCGGCCGCCTCGGCGCGGTGCGACAGGGGCCGTCGGCGCTTCTTGCGGAGCTACGCGGGCTGGACGCCGCGCTCGATGCCACCTTCGGCCGTGTCTATTCGCGGTTCTGCGACGCCGATGTCGGCGATGCGCGATGCGGTGCGGACCTCGCTGCGCCGGCGTATCGCGGAGCGGGCGTCGTCGCGGCCGTTCTCAATGCGCACACGTTTCGCGCGGACGGCCTTGGCGCGTTCGCCGACGGCTGGTTTAGGCGCGGCCGCATCGTCTGGGCCGATGGCGGCGGCGGCGAGATCGGCGCCCATCGCGTCGCCGGCGAAACCGTGACGATCGAACTCGCGGCGCCGTCGCCCGCCATCGCCGCAGGCGCGGCGTTCGTCCTCACCGCCGGCTGCGACAAGCGCGCGGCGACGTGTCGGGAGAAGTTTGCAAACATCCTCAACTTCCGCGGCTTTCCGCACATGCCGGGCAATGACGCCTTACTTGCCGGGCCCGACCAGCGCGCGCCGATGGACGGCGGGTCGCGGAACGCCGGACGATGAGCGTTTCCCGCGCCGCCATCATCGCGGAGGCGCGCGCCTGGCTCGGCACGCCGTACCGGCATCAGGCATGCGCGCGCGGGGCGGGCTGCGATTGCCTCGGTCTCGTGCGCGGCGTCTGGCGCGTTGTGTGTGGCGAGGAACCCGAGACGCCGCCGCCCTACACGCCGGACTGGGCCGAACGCGACGGGCGCGAAGCGCTGCGCGATGCGGCCGCGCGCCATCTCGTTTCCGTTCCGTTGAATTCAGCCGCGCCGGGCGACGTGCTGCTGTTCCGCATGCGCGCTGACGCGCCGATGAAGCACGCCGCGATCCTCTCCGCGCCCGATCGCATCATTCACGCCTACTGGGGCCGCGCGGTGGTCGAGAACCGGCTCGCGCCGTTCTGGCGCGCGCGCATGGCCGCCGCCTTTTCATTTCCTGGAGCACAACCGTGGCAGACCTGATCCTCACCCGCGCCGCCGGCGCACTCGGCAGTCGCATTGCGCCTGCGGCGTTTCAATCGTGGGGCCGCGCGCTCGGGCGCGCCGTCGGCGCCTACGCCGGATCGCGCATCGAGGAGGCGCTGTTCGCGCGGACGCGGCGCATCGAAGGCCCGCGCATGGCGGGGCTGCACATCCAGGCTTCGGAGGAAGGCGCATCGATTCCGTTCGTCCACGGGCGCGTGCGCATCAGCGGGCAGGTGATCTGGGCCGCGCGCCTGCGCGAACGTCGCGAGACGGTCCGCAGCGGCGGTGGAAAATCCGGTGGCGGTACGCGCGAGACGACGTACCGCTACACGCTGTCGTTCGCTGTGGGGTTATGCGCGGGGCCGATCGCCCGGATCGAACGCGCCTGGGCGAACGGCCTGCCATTTGATCTCGCGGATGTCGCGTATCGCCTGCATCCCGGAATCGAAGACCAGACGCCGGATCCGGCGATCGAGGCGGTCGAAGGCGCCGATCATGCGCCGGCGTATCGCGGCCTTGCCTACATCGTGTTCGAGGATCTGCCGCTCGATGACTTCGGCGCCGTGCTGCCGCAGCTTTCGTTCGAGATCGTGCGCGGGACCGTCGGCGACGGCGATCGCCTGGAGACGATGGCGCGCGGGGTGTGTCTTATTCCGGGGTCGGGAGAGTTCGCGTATGCGACGGCCCCGGTGCGGAGCGTCATCGCCGCGGGGCAGGAGACCAGCGAGAACGCGCACGTTGACCCTGCGCGCGCGAACATGCTGGCGTCGCTCGATCAATTGCAGGCGGACATGCCGGGGGTTGAAACGGTGTCGCTCGTCTCGTCGTGGTTCGGCGACGATCTGCGCTGCGGCGTCTGCACGATAAGGCCCGGCGTCGAGATCGCCGACAAGACGACGCGACCGCTCATATGGCGCGCGGGCGGCGTCGACCGTGCGGGCGCGCGGGTGGTGAGCCAGATGGGCGGCGCGCCGGCGTTCGGGGGATCGCCATCAGACGAGAGCGTCGTGCAGGCGATCGGCGAGCTGAAGGCGCGCGGAATGCGCGTCGGGCTCAACCCGTTCCTGCTCATGGATGTGCCGCCCGGGAACGCTTTGCCTGATCCGCACGGCGCACTGCAGCAACCTGCGTTCCCATGGCGCGGACGCATCACGTGCGCCCCGGCGCCGGGCGTCGCGGGAACCGTCGACAAGACCGCCGCCGCAGCGGCTCAGGTCGCGGCGTTCTTTGGCGTCGCTACGGCGGCGCATTTCTCGATCAGCGGCGGTACGATCAATTCCACTGCGCCAGACTGGGGCTATCGCCGCTTCATCCTGCATCACGCCCATCTCGCCGCGCTCGCGGGCGGCGTGGACTTCTTCCTGATCGGTTCGGAATTGCGCGGCCTTACCAGCGTGCGCGACAGCGCGACGCGTTTTCCCGCGGTTGCGGCGCTCAAGGCGCTCGCGGCGGACGTGCGCGCCATTCTCGGGCCGTCGACAAAGATCACCTACGCGGCGGACTGGTCGGAGTATGGCGGTCATCGCCCGGCGGATGGTTCGGGCGACGTCTTCTTCCACCTCGATCCGCTCTGGGCGGACGGCGCGATCGATGCGGTCGGCATCGACTGGTATCCGCCGCTCACCGACTGGCGCGACGGCGATGCGCACGCCGATCGCGCGCTCGCGACGCGCAGCCATGACCGGGATTATCTCGCATCGCGCATCGAGGCGGGCGAGGATTTCGACTGGTATTACGCGTCCGATGCAGATCGCGCCGCGCAGGCGCGTACGCTGATCACGGACGGCGCCTACGGCAAACCCTGGATTTATCGCGCCAAGGATGTGCGCCATTTCTGGAGCGAGGCGCACCACGACCGGCCCGGCGGCGTTGAGAACCATATGCCGACGGCCTGGGTTCCGCGCTCGAAACCGGTCTGGCTCCTCGAACTCGGCGCGCCCGCCATCGACAAGGGTTCGAACGCGCCGAACCTTTTCATCGACGCCCGCAGCGCCGAAAGCGCTGCGCCGCCGTTTTCCGACAGCACGCGCGATGATCTCATCCAGCGGCGGACGCTGGAGGCGTACCTTGGGCACTGGGGCGACGAAGCGCGCAATCCGGAATCGGACGTCTACGCCGGGCGCATGATCGACACGACGCACATGTGCCTGTGGGCGTGGGATGCGCGCCCGTTTCCGCAGTTTCCCGTGCGCGAAGACGTGTGGTCGGACGGCGCGTCCTGGCGGCTCGGCCACTGGCTCAACGGGCGCGCCGGGAGTGCGTCGCTGGCGGAAATCGTGGCCGACATCTGCGCGCGCGCGGGCGTCTCCGACGTTGACGTCTCCGGGCTCGCGGGCGTCGTGACAGGCATGGCGGTGGACGCGCCGACCACGGCGCGCGCGGCGCTTTCGCCCTTGCAGGCGGCGTTTCGCTTCGAGGCGCGTGAGCACGCAGGGCGTCTGATCTTTGCCCATGGCGATGATGCGCCAGCGACCGGGCTTGCGCCGGATGACCTCGTCGACGATGACCCGCGCGTCTGGCTTGCGCGCGCAGATGTCGCCGCGCGGCCCGTGGAAGCGCGCGTCCGTTTCATCGACGCGGGGCGGTCGTACGAAATCGGCGCGGCGTCCGCGCGCCAGAAGGATTTTTCCGGCGAAGGCGCGACCGATCTCGATGCGCCGCTGGTGATGGACGACGGCCAGGCAGCGGCGCTGGCGGAAAATCTCCTCGGCGATGCGCTGGCCGGCGCCGAAACCGCCGAGATCGTCGTGTCGCCGTCGCGTATCGAACTGGAACCCGGCGACAGGATCGATCTCTCCGCGCTGGGCGCGAGCCCCGGCGCCTATCGCATCACGCGCATCGAGGACGACGGCGCGCGGCGGCTCCATCTGGTGCGCGACGCGTCCGGTCGCCGGATCGGCGCCGCCGGCGCGGCCATCGGCGCGCCTGCGCCGCGACCGCTGGCGTCGCGCCCGCACCTAGTCTTTCTCGACCTGCCGCCGCTTCCGGGGCGCGAAGACGACGATCGTCCGCTTGTCGCAACCGCGTCGTCGCCGTGGACGGGGCCGTTGCGCATTCATGCCGGAATTAAGCAGGAAACCGCGACCGTCCGCGCGACGGCGGAGGCGCCCGCGGCGATCGGCGAACTCGTCCACGCGCTGTGGTCGGGCCCCGTGGGTCGATGGGATCGCGCCAGCGTGATGCGCTTGCGTCTGCCGGGCGCGGCGCTGTCGAGCGTGACGGACGCCGCGTTGCTTGCCGGCGCGAACAGTTTCGCCGTGCGCGGCGCGGACGGCGCGTGGGAAATCGTGCAGGCGCGCGACATTGCGCTCGTCGGGCCCGACGAGTTTGAACTGCGCATGCTGCTGCGGGGTCTGCAGGGTACCGAGAGCGTCGTCGTCGCGCCGGCCGGCGCGGTTGTCGTGCGCCTCGACGAGGCGCTGGCGCGCATGGACATGGCGCCGCACGAACGCGGCGCTGATCTGGTGTTGGTCGCGCCGACGCCGGGCATGCCGGTATCGGACCCGGACGCCGCGGTCGTTTCGGCGCGGTACGACGACGTCTGGGCGCGCCCGTTCGCGCCCGCCCACGTGCGGGGCGCGCGCGGCGGCGACGGCGCGGTGACGATCCGCTGGACGCCGCGGGTCCGGCTGGGCGGGGATTCCTGGCAGGGCGAACCGCCGTCAGGCGAGGCCGTGGCGGAGTGGCGGGTCGATGTGCTGACCCCGGATGGGATCGTCTTGCGAGCCCTCGTTTCGCCGGTTCCACAGGCCCTTTACCCGGCGGCGGAGCAGATCGCGGACTTCGGGAGCCTCCCGGTCGAGCTCGCCGTCCGGGTCCGGCAGGTCTCCGCTCGTTACGGACCTGGCAGGGGACGCGACTCGCTCCTGCGGCTATAACGCCTTGCGTTCGCGTGCGGGCCTTCTACCTGAGGGAGTCCATACGGGAGCCATAATTCCCTTGTGAGTCCGCCTTGACCGTTTCCCTCCGATCGTTTCCGCCGTGAGAGCCGCCCTTTGAGCTGGGATCCCTACGCCGCCCTCGGCGTGTCGCGCGGCGCCAGCGCCGACGAAATACGGAGCGCCTACCGCAAGCTCGCCAAGGAGCTGCACCCCGACGTGCGCCCGAACGACAAGGCGGCCGAGGAACGCTTCAAGCGGGCGACCGCGGCGTTCAACCTGCTTGGCGACCCGGGCGCGAAAGCGCGGTTCGACCGCGGCGAGATCGACGCCGAGGGCAACGAGAAGGCGACATATTCCTATCGCGCGGGGCCGGGGCGCACCCAGAACAGCTACGGCGGCGCCGGCGAGAGCGTCTTTGACCTCGGCGACATCTTCTCGGACCTGTTCGGCTCGGGCGGGGCGGGGGCCGGCCGGCAAAACTTCGGCAAGATGCGCGGGCGCGATATCCGTCTGCCGCTGGACGTTGATTTCCTCGACGCCATCCGCGGCGCCCGCAAGCGGGTGCAGATGAGCGACGGGCGCACGCTCGATGTCGCCATCCCGCCGGGCGTGACCGACGGCCAGGTGCTGCGGCTGAAGTCCCAGGGCGGCGCGGGCGTCCAGGGCGGGCCGCCCGGCGACGCGCTCGTCGAGCTCAAGATTCGCCCCCACATGTTCTTCCGCCGCGAGGGCGACGACATCCACCTCGACCTGCAGATTTCGCTCGTCGAGGCGGTGGAGGGCGCGCGGATTCAGGTGCCGACGGCGTCTGGAACGGTCACGCTGACGATCCCGGAAGGGGCCAACACCGGCAAGGTGCTGCGGCTGAAGGGCAAAGGCGTGGCGGAGAAGGGCGACCAGTTCGTGCGCCTGCTGGTCATGCTGCCCGAGGTGATGGACGAGGACCTGAAGCGCTTTGCGAAGAAGTGGAGCAAGCGGGACTACACGCCGCCGCGTCCGCAGGGATAACGACCCACAGGGGCAACAACCCACAGGGCCCGGCCCGCCGCGAGGTGCGATATTTGCATCTCATTCCCCATTCAGCAGACATTCAGGGCGCCGCCCGTATTTCATCGCCATGGACCTTCGCATCCTCCTCGCCGCCCTCGCCGTGGGCCTTGCCGCCGCCGCTCCCGCGGATGCGTACCAGCGGGGGCGTCCTGACCTCGGGCAGAGCCTGTCGCCCAACGAGGCGCGCGACGCCGTCGAGCAGGGCCGCCACGTGCCGCTGCGCCAGATACTGTCGCAGATCGAGGCGCGTTATCCGGGCCGCTTGCTCAATGCCGAGCTGCAGCGCGGCAGTCCTTCCATCTACGTGATCGACTGGCTGACCTCCGACGGTCGCAAGCTCACTATCCGGGCGAACGCGGAGACCGGCGGCATCATTGGCGTTTCAGGATAACTCCATGCGCATTCTAGTGGTCGAGGACGAACCGGACCTGCGTCGTCAGCTCGAAAAGGCGATGATCGAGGCGGGATACGCGGTCGATGTCGCGGCCGATGGCGAAGAGGGACAGTTCCTCGGCGATACGGAGCCGTATGACGCGGTGGTTCTCGATCTCGGCCTGCCGAAGATCGACGGCGTGACCGTGCTCAAGGGCTGGCGCGATTCCGGCAAGGTCTTCCCGGTGCTGATCCTCACGGCGCGCGGGCGGTGGTCGGAGAAGGTCGAGGGCTTCGACGCCGGCGCCGACGACTATCTCACGAAACCCTTTCACGTCGAAGAACTGCTCGCGCGGATGCGTGCGCTGCTGCGGCGCGCGGCGGGCCATGCCACATCGTCGCTCGATTGCGGCGACCTCCGCGTCGACACCCGCGCGGCCCGCGCCACCGTGGGCGGCGAACCGATCCGCCTGACCTCGCACGAATACAAGGTGCTCGCCTATCTCATGCACCATCGCGGCCGCGTGGTGCCGCGCACGGAGCTGATCGAGCACATCTACGACCAGGACTTCGACCGCGACTCCAACACCATCGAGGTGTTCATCGGCCGCCTGCGCCGCAAGATCGGCAACGACCGCATCCAGACCGAGCGCGGCCTCGGCTACCGCCTGATTGATCCCGCCGAGATGCAGGCGACGTGAGCCGACTGATCGGCTTCGGTCGATCGCTCGCCGCGCGCCTCGTCATCGGGGCGGTGGCGTGGTCTTTGCTCATCCTGGTGATCGGCGGCGTGCTTCTTTCGCGGCAGTACCGCGACAGCGCGATGCGCAGTCTCGATGGCGATCTGCGCGTGGTGCTCGATGGCCTGATCGCCGCGGCGGACGTCTCCTCCAGCGGCGCGCTGGAGTTGCGCCAGACGCCCAACGACCAGCGGTTCCAGACGCCGAGTTCCGGCCGCTACTGGCAGATCGCGCCGCTTGACGACAATTCCGCGCCGGCGCCGGTGCAGCAGTCGCAATCGCTCTGGGATGAGGCGTCCCTGCCGTGGCCGACAGGCGGGCCCGCGCTGCTGGCCGGAAGGAAGGGTGAGACCCGCTACGCCAATGTCACCGGCCCGTTCGACCAGCCGGTGCGCCTCGCCGTGCAGGTGGTGACATTGCCGGGCGCGAATGCGCCCTATGCCTTCTTCGCCGCCGCGGACCGGCGGCCCGCGTTGATCGACGCGCGCCGTTTCACCACCACGCTGGCGCTGGCGCTCGCCGCGATGGCGGCGGGTCTGATCGCGATGGTGGTGCTGCAGGTGCGCGTGGGCCTCGCGCCGCTGAACCGCCTCCAGGGAGACGTCTCCGAAGTGCGTCGCGGCAAGCGCGCGCGGCTCGACGGCGAATATCCCACCGAAGTCGCGCCGCTCACGGACGAGCTCAATGCGTTGCTTGATCACAACCGCGCCGTCGTCGATCGCGCGCGCACGCACGTCGGCAACCTCGCGCATGCGCTCAAGACGCCGATCTCGGTGATGCTCAACGAAGCGCGCGCCGAGAAAGGTCCGCTCGCGGAACTGGTGACGCGCCAGAGCGAGGCGATGCGGCGCAATGTCGACCACTACCTGCAACGCGCGCAGGCCGCCGCGCGGGCCGAGACCATGGGCGCGCGCACGGAAGTGCGGCCCGTCGTCGACGACATCGCGCGCACGCTCGAACGCCTGTTCGGCCGCCAGAAGGACATGGACATCCACGTGGAGCCAGGCCCCGCGCTCGTCTTCCGCGGCGAGCGGCAGGATCTTGAGGAAATGGTCGGCAACCTCATGGAAAACGCCTGCAAGTACGGCAGCGGCGCGGTGCATGTGGCCGTGCGCGAGGGGCAGGCGCCGCACACGCTGGAAATCTCCATCGGCGACGACGGGCCGGGTCTTCCGCCAGACGCCCGCGAGGCCGCGCTCACGCGGGGCGTGCGCCTTGACGAAACCGCCCCGGGGCAGGGCCTTGGGCTCTCCATCGTGGCGGAGTTCGCGCGTCTCTATGGCGGCGCGCTCATTCTCGGCGAGAGCGCCCTCGGAGGCCTTGAAGCGACCCTGCGGCTTCCCGCCACGGATTGAGGCGCCGGTCGGTTCGCGTTAAGTCCCGCCGGGCATGGACATCTCCGGGCAGACGCTCCCCCTCATCGGTTTTGCAGCGCTCGTCGGCCTTGGCGCCGTGCTCTGGCCGTTGCGCGCCTTCTTGCGCGCCGGCGCGGGGGCGAACCGTCCGATGGCGCTCGCGGCGGGGTTCGCCGTGGTCGCGTGCGCGTTCGGCGTCTATCTCTCGGCAGGCAAGCCGGCGATGGCGGACAATCCGTTCGCGGCGCGGATCGCGGCGCTGGAAGCCGTCGCCAAGGATTCGCCGCAGGCTCTCGACAACGAGCAGATGCTCGCCATCCTCGCGGCGCGCGCCCGGCGTTCGCCCAAGGAGCCGCAGCCGCATTTCTTTTCCGGCATGATCTACGCGTCTGAAGGCCGTTTCGACGAAGCCGCGCGCGCCTACGACGCCGCGCTGCGCCGTGACCCGGCAAACGCGGCCACGATGATCGAACTGGGCGCAGCGATGGTGGCGATGGACGGGCGCATCGTCTCGCCCGAAGCGCTTGCACTGTTCCAGGAGGCGGGACGCCTGCGGCCGGACGACGTGCGTCCGGTCTTCTATCAGGCGCTTGCGGCAAGTCAGAACGGGCGCAAGGCCGAGGCGCTGGAATTGTGGCCGCGTGTGCTCTCGATGCTGGCGCCGGACGATCCGCGCAGGCAGATGGCGAACATGATGCTGGAACAGGCGAGGAGCTGAGCATGCGCAAGAGCAGTCGCAGACTGATCGTGATCGGCGCCGCCGGCGTGTTGCTGGCGCTCGCCGCCGGGCTCACGCTCTACGGGTTGAAGGATTCCGTTGCGTATTTCTATGCGCCATCGGACGTCGTCGTGCAGGCCAAGGCCGGCGAACGCGTGCGGATCGGCGGGCTCGTCGAAACCGGCAGCGTGGCGCGGGGCGGCGGCGTCATCAGCTTCAAGGTCTCCGAGGGCGTCGGCGCGGTGGCGGTAAGCTACCAGGGCGATCCGCCGGAGATCTTCGCAGAGGGGCAGGGCGTGGTAGCCGAGGGCGTCTGGCGCGGCGGCGA
>CAZGYQ010000026.1:0-35273 GCA_964530695.1 uncultured Caulobacteraceae bacterium | reverse complement strand
GGTCCCTCCGGCTGTGGGTGCTGGAGCTTTATGCGTGGTGGGTGACGAGCTTTGGCGATCGCAACGAACGCATCGGCCTGCGCGGCGACATCCGCGATGCGCGCCGCGAAGTACGTGAACTTTTATTTCTCACGATGGCCTCGCGGATGACGTTCCGGCGGCGCGCGCGAAGATGGATGCGTCCGCCATCCGCGCGCAATGGGTTCAGGTATGTACAACGACGATTGAACCTCATCCGGCTCTACACGCGCGGAATTAAACTCAGATCGCTCCGCGACATCCGCGATGTGCTGAACGATTTCGATCGCATCGTGCAACGCGCCATCGCGCGGGTTCCGAAGTGCGTGTGTGCAGGTGGGCTCGCGATGATCGCGCCACCGGCGTGCGGTAGCGGCTTCACGGCGCCCGCACCTGCCGCCGAAGGCGCAGACACATCATGACCGCCGAAACAGGACCGCGGACCTCTGGTCCGCATTTCCATATTCGAGCCACGCGAGATTCTATCGGAGTCTGGCGACGGATGCGTTGGCGGGCCATAGGCCCGCGGTCCTACTCTCCACCACGGCGCCGACAGGCAAAAGAAGCCATTCCCCGCAAATCACGCCAGAAAGTCCCCATGCCGCTCACTTTCGTCTGGATTCCCATCGTCGTTCTCGCCGCCGGTCTGCAGACCGCGCGCAACGCCGTGCAGCGCGGGCTGCTGGAAGAGGCGGGGCCGTGGGGCGCGACGCTGGTGCGTTTCCTGTTCGGTCTGCCGTTCGCGCTCGTCTGGTATGGGGCGTGGGAAGCGCTGACGCCGCGGGCGAACGCGCAGGTCGACGGCGCCTTCTTCTTCGCCTGCGCCGTCGGCGCCGCCGCGCAGACCATCGCCACCGCCTCGCTGCTCGTCGCCATGCGCCGCTCCGGTTTCGCCATCGGCTCGACCTTCTCGCAGGCGCGCCTGCCGCTGGCGGCGGTCATCGGGTTCGTGATGGGCGACGATCTCTCGCCCTTCGTGTGGATCGGCTTGGCCGTGGCGACGTTGGGATTGTTCCTGCTGAGCTGGCCGAAGGGCGCGCGGTTCGGCAAGGGCGACTGGAGCGCGGCGGGGTTCGGCTTCGCGGCCGGCGCGCTCTTTGCGCTTTCGGCGAACGCCTTCCGCGCCGCGAGCCTCGAAAGCGCGCCGGGCGCGCCATGGCTGGGGGCGGCGGTCACGCTCGTGGTGGTGCAGGGGATGCAGGCGGGCGTGCTGTCGGGCTGGCTCGCGTGGCGGGACCGGCCGGCGCTGATGGCGGGGCTCAAGGCCTGGCGACGCTCGATCGGGGCGGGCTTCACCGGTTTTGCGGCCTCGGCGCTCTGGTTCACCGCCTTCGGCATGGCGCCGGCGGCGGCCGTCAATGCGGTGGGCGTGTCCGAAATCCCCATCGCCGCCTGGGCGGGCCGCAGGCTCTTCCGCGAAAAGCTGACCCTGCGCCAGATTCTCGCCGCCGCCCTCACCGCCGCAGGCGTCGCCGCCTGCGCGCTGGGTTCCCTCTGACCCCGGCTCCAGATAGAACCCCTCGCCCCATGGCCAACCTCTCCCTCTCCCGCGTCTCGCAAGTCCTCGAACGGTTCGAGGCGGTGGAAGCGCGCCTCGGCGCGACGATGGATTCCAGCGAGATCGTGAAGCTCTCCAAGGAGCGCGCCGAGCTTGAGCCCGTCGCTGCCGTGATGCGCACGCTGATCGAGGCGCGCCGCGAGGTGGAGGACCTCGAAGCGCTCGCGGGCGATCCAGAAATGGGCGCGATGGCGAAGGAGGAATTGCAGGCGCTGCGCATGAAGCTGCCCGAGCTTGAGCGCGCCGCGCAACTGATGCTGTTGCCGAAGGACGAAGCTGAAAAAGCCTCCGCCATTCTCGAAATCCGCGCAGGCACGGGCGGCGAAGAAGCCGCGCTCTTCGCGGGCGATCTCTTCAAGATGTATTCGCGCTATGCCTCCATCCGCGGCTGGAAGGTCGAGATCGAGGACATGAGCGAGAGCGATCTCGGCGGATACCGCGAGATCGTGGCGAGCGTGACGGGCGAGGGTGTGTTCGGGCGGTTGCGTTTCGAAAGCGGCGTGCATCGCGTGCAGCGCGTGCCGGCGACGGAGACGCAAGGGCGGGTGCACACGAGCGCGGCGACCGTCGCGGTGCTGCCCGAGGCCGAGGACGTGGACATCGAGATCAGGGACGCCGACATCCGCATCGATACGTTCCGCTCCTCAGGCGCGGGCGGTCAACACGTCAACAAGACCGACTCCGCGGTCCGCATCACGCACATCCCGTCTGGCATTGTCGTCACCTCAAGCGAAAAGTCCCAGCACCAGAACCGCGCGCGGGCGATGAAGGTGCTGCAGGCCCGCCTTTACGATCAGCAGCGCGAAAAGCTTGACCGCGAGCGCGCCGCCGACCGCGCCACGCAGGTGGGTTCGGGCGATCGCAGCGAGCGTATCCGCACCTACAATTTTCCCCAGGGACGCGTCACCGACCATCGCATCAACCTCACCCTCTACAATCTGCCGGAGGTGATGAACGGGACCGGGCTCGACGAAGTCATTGAAGCGTTGCTGGCCGAGGATCAGGCCAAGAAACTCGCGGCGCTCGAAGGCGGAGACTGAGCATGTTCCATTCTGTAAGTGGACCGTTCGTCATATCTAAAATGCGGTCAGCAACGCTCTGAGTGTCAGACCCGTATTGGGGCGCAATGATTTTCACAGGCGGGGTCGCCGCGCAAAAAAACGCCATATGTGCATGGAAAATCGCGCGCTGCGCGCAATGATGCACGGACGCCTCAGTCCTTACAAAAATATTATCCCCTCACTTTGCAACCGTCACGGATGTGTCAGTCTGCACCCAGCGGAAGACGCTCGATCCACGAGATCGGCGCGCTGCGGGAGGAAACAAGATGCGTAAGACGAATTGGAAATTGGGGTCGGCGATCACATTCGGCCTTGCTGCGGCGGCCGGCCTCGGGGTGGCGGCTCCGGCGAGCGCCCAGGAGACGGAACCCGCGGTCGCCGACTCAAACACCGTCACCGTGACGGCGACCCGGCGCGAACAGGCGCTGCAGGACGTGCCGGTCGCGATCACGGCGGTGAACGAGGAGGGGCTCCAGCGCGCCAACGTGGTCAGCACGGCGGACCTGCAGCGCATCGCGCCCACGCTGATGATTCAGAACTCGAACTCGGAAACCGGCGGTTCGACCGTGCGGATCCGCGGCGTCGGCACGACCGGCAACAATCCGGGCCTGGAAGGCGCGGTCGGGGTGTTCATCGACGGCGTCTATCGCCCGCGCTCCGGCATGGCGATGAACAACCTGTTCGACATCCAGCGCATCGAAGTCCTGCGCGGCCCGCAGGGCACGCTGTTCGGCAAGAACACCTCCGCCGGCGCGATCACGGTCACGCCGAACCTGCCGCGCATCGGCGAGTTCGACGCCTCGATGAAACTCGGTGTCGGCAACTTCAACAGCCGCGACCTCGAAGGCATGTTGAATATCCCGCTCGGCGAAACGATGGCGGCGCGCGTTTCCGGCGCCTGGCAACAGCGCGACGGCTATGTCGAGGACGTCCGCACGCGCAACGATTCCTTCAACCGCGACCGCCAGCTCGTGCGCGGCATGCTGATGTGGGAGCCGACGGAAAACATCTCCTGGCGCGGCACGGTCGACTACGCGAAGAAGGACGAGGATTGCTGTCAGGCGGTCTACAGAATTATCGGCGGCGCCTCGCTCTTGCAGAACAGCCTCGTGCCCGGCTTCACGATCCCGAACGATCCAACGCGGTACAACTCGATCAACAGCCCGAACCGGCCGTTCATCGAACAGACGGAAGATACCGGGTTCGCCAGCCATCTGATCATCGATCTCGGCAACGACGTCACGTTCAAGAACATCATTGCCTATCGCGAGTTCGACGCGGTCAACAACATCGACGCCGACTTCGGCTCCGCCGATATCCTCTATCAGAATATCGACACGAACCAGACGCTCGCGTCGTTCGAAGCGACCCTCGAAGGCTCGTGGGGCGGGCTCGACTGGCTGATCGGCGGCTACTACGCCGACGAAACGGCGGACGTGACCAACAAGACGCCTTACGGAACTCAGCTGGCTAACTATATCGCGGCCCTTCCTTTGGGCGCGGGCAGCATTCCTCTGGCGACGGCGCAAGCGTGGTATCCTGCCGACGGTGGCGCCGTGCAGGCGGACTTCGCGCAGGACGGCACAAGCTGGTCGATTTTCACACATAACCAGCTGCAGATCACCGACCGACTCGGCGCAGTTGTCGGCGTTCGATACAACCACGAAGAAAAAGAAGGCGGGATGACCCGCTACACCACCAACAGCCCATCCTGCGCGGCGATTCCGGTTCTTCCCGTCGGGCACCCGCTGCGCAATACTTACAATGGTTTGCGGCTTCTGTGTCAGCGACCGACCTACAATTCCGTCGTCGACGAAAACGAGACCACCGGAACGGTCGGTCTGAACTACAAAATTACCGACGACATTATGGCGTATGTCTCGGCGAGCCACGGCTACAAGGCAGGCGGCATCAACTTGGATCGTGACGCACCGGCCGCAACGGGCGTTAATCCCGACACTGGCCTGGTGACCGGCACACAGGCACAGGTGAACGCGGCCGCTGCGTTTTCTCCTGAATTCTCGGACTCCTGGGAACTCGGTGTCCGCAGTCAGTTCTTCGATCGCACGCTGACGCTGAACGCCACGTACTTCCACACCGACTACGAGGATTTCCAGCTCAACACCTTCAGCGGCATCGGCTTCTCGATCGCCAACGCGGGCTCGGTGGAGAGCAAGGGCTTTGAACTCGAAGGCGCATGGCACGCTGGCGAGGGGCTCGACTTCACGTTCGGCGTCGCCCACGTGGTGGCGAAGTACGGTGATGAAGCGCTGTTGAAGGTCAACCCCGCCGACCAGCTGCCTGCGCCGAACGGCGACCCGCCGCTTGCGGGCCTGACGCTCACTAACGCGCCGAAGTGGAACCTGTCCGGCGGACTGCACTACGAGCATCCGACCGGCATGGGCGAGATCAAGGGTTTCTTCGACCTGAGCGCGAACTATCGCACGCACTACAACACGGGTTCAGACCTGTGTCTGTGCAAGGTGCAGAATGCCTTCACGACGATCAACGGTCGCATCGGCCTCGTTCAGGACGGCGAGAATGGCTGGGAAGTGGCGCTGTGGGGCACCAACCTCACCGACGAATACTCGCAGCTCATCGCGTTCGATACCGTATTCCAGTCGGGGTCGATTTCCGAGTTCCCGGCGCCGCCGCGGATGTACGGCGTGACGTTCCGCAAGAATTTCTGAACCGGTCGAAAACACTGAAACCGGGAGGCCCGTCCGCAAGGACGGGCCTCTTCTTCGTGGTCAGCCGGGCATTGAAAAGAACACCGCGCCCGCGTGCAGGACGAGCCCCACAAGCCCGCCGATCACCGTGCCGTTGACACGGATGAACTGCAGGTCCCGGCCCACATTCTGTTCAAGCTTCTGCACGATGGTGTCGGCGTCCCAGGCGCGGATGGTCTCCGAGACAAGGCGCGAAACATCCTGCCCATGGCGCGCCGCCAGCTCCACCACGAGCGCCCGCAGGCGATCGTTCAGCGCGTCGCGGACCGTTGCGTCTTCGGTCAGCCCTTCGCCAAGCCGGCTCAACCCTTCCACCGCCCAGGCGCGAATCTGCGAGTCTTCCTTCGCGAGGTCCTTGCGCAGCGCCTCCTTCACATGCGCCCATGCCGCGTCGAGCGCTTCGGAGACGGCGGGGTGGGAGAGCACTTCGCTGGTCATCGTCGCGATGCGGGCGTGCATCGCCGGATCGTTCTTCAGATCGCCTGCGAAACGCGAGATGATTTCGGTCACGCGCTTGCGCAACGGGTGGCCGGGATCGCGCGCCGTCTCGGCGATGAGATCCTCCATCGCGCCGATCATCGCCCCCGACGCCTGCGCATCGACAGAGAGCATGCGCCACAGCCAGCCGGTCCGATCGCGCACGCGGACGCGGATCGCGTCCTGGTTTTCTTCCAGCCAGATCCAGCCTTCCGCCAGCGCTGCGTCGAGCAGCACCTGATGCTTGCCCTGCGCCGCCAGCGCCTCGAGCATGTTGCCGATCGCTGGCGCGATCTGTTGCGACGCCAATGGGCTCGACGCCTGCTTGCGCAGGAACGCCGCCACCGTCTCGTCGTCGAGCGTGTCGAGGATCGCCGGGATTGCGCCGACCAGGCCGTCGGCGACGCGCCGGAGCTGATCGCGATCGCTGAGCCAGCGACCGAGCGCCATCGCCATGTCCTGCTTGGCGACGCGTTCCGCGACCAGCGCCGGCGCGAGGAAGTTTTCCGCGATGAAGGCGCCAAGCGCATCGGCGATGCGGCCCTGGCTTTTCGGAATGACCGCGGTGTGCGGGATCGGCAGCCCGAAAGGGCGCCGGAAGATCGCGGTGACCGCGAACCAGTCCGCGAGGCCGCCCACCATGGCCGCCTCCGCGAAGGCCTGCACATACCCCCAGCCGGGATGAGCGCCGCCGAAGACGTGGACGCCCACGTAGAGCGCGGTCATCGCCATCAGCAGCCCGCTCGCGGCGCGGCGCATCCGGACGAGCGATGACGGATCCGGCGCCGGCGGGGCGAGGGTCAGTGTCGGTGTCGGTGTCGAGGTAGGCATCAAGTCTCCGCCGGCGAAATCGGCCAACGCGAGCGGCCATGCGCGACCGCCTGCAAAGCACTATATGGGCGCGATGACTTTGACCCTTGTCGCCGCCTGGACGAAAGCGCGCCGCGCGCTCGAAGCGGCCGGCGTGGACCTGCCCGTGTTCGATGCGCGACTGCTTGTCGAGGCGGCGGCGCACGTGAAGCGTCTCGACATCCTCACCGATCCCCATCGCCCAGTCAGCGCCGAGGCCGCGGCGCGTCTGGATGCGCTCGTCGCCCGGCGGGCCGCGCGGGAGCCGCTGGCCTATATCCTTGGAACGAAGGCGTTCTGGTCTCTCGACTTCGCCGTGGGCCCCGCCGTGCTGACGCCGCGGCCGGACACCGAAACGGTGGTCGAAGCGGCTCTCGCGGCGCTTCCCTCGGACAGGCCCGTCCGGGTGCTGGACCTGGGCGTCGGCTCGGGGGCGATCCTGCTCTCCATCCTGTCGGCCCGCCCGCTTGCGACCGGCGTGGGGGTGGACGCCAGCGCCGACGCGCTCGTCTTCGCCCGCGCCAACGCCGAAGCCCTTGGGCTTGCCGCGCGCGCGTCTCTGATCCACGGGGACTGGGGTGAAGGGCTGGAAGGGCCATTCGATCTGATCGTCTCCAATCCGCCCTACATTCCCGCTGGCGAGATCGCCGGGCTCGAACCGGAAGTCTCGGTCCACGAACCGCGGTTGGCGCTGGATGGCGGCGCCGACGGCCTCGACGCCTACCGCCGCCTCTGGCCGGATGTGGCTCGATTGCTGAAGCCCGGCGGGCGGTTTGCGGTGGAGATCGGCAAGGGGCAGGGGCCGGACGTCTCGGCGCTCGCCCGGGCGGTCGGGCTTGAGGTCGAGGCCGTCAAACCCGATCTCGCCGGCATCGGGCGGGTCGTTATGGGTCGGAAGGCCCCCATCTGAAAAATCATTTGGCGGCGGCCCCGCGAGCGGGTATCTTTCCTAGGCGTTGAATCGCCCAGCGGATGGGAAGCGGCTCGCGCAGACGCCCGACTTTCGGTTCGAGTGGCACGGATATTCATCCGGCGCGGTGAGCGTCCCTGGCGGGACATGATGCTCCCGGAGCCGGGCCAGGTCGCGGAAACACCGAAACAGAACGGCCAGGACATATTGGCCGCAACAACAGTCTTCGTGGACGATTGATCGAAGAACGCAAGCGCGAGCGACGAACCGCATCCTTTCAGACCAGACGACCCGTCCGCGCGCCGATCGACGACGCGTGGCGCAACTAGGCAGGAACCTTATGGGCCCCCACTCGCACATGAAGCATCAGCAGCGCCAACGCGGTCGCGGCCGCAAACCCGGCAGTGGCGGCGGCGGAGGCGGCGGCGGGCATCAGTCCAACCGCGCGTTTGAGAGCAACGGCCCTGACATCAAGGTCCGCGGGTCCGCCTCCACGGTCTACGAAAAATACCTTCAGCTCGCGCGCGATGCGAACTCGTCGGGCGACCGGGTGATGGCCGAAAGCTACCTCCAGCACGCCGAGCACTATTATCGCGTGCTGCGCGCCATGCAGCCGGCGCACCAGCAGACGCCGGAGCCGCGGTACGACCAGCAGCAGCGCTTCGGTCATGACCCCGATCTCGACTACGAGGAAGGCGGCGAAGACTTCGAAGCCGGCGCCGAACAGCCGCCGCGCGAAGGCGGCGAGCAGCCGGATGTCGAGGCGCGCGAGGAAGGCCGTCAACCACAGACGGTCTACCGGGACGATCGTGGCCCGCGCAGCGACGGTCCCCGCCCCGAGGGCGACGAGGAGTTCCGCCGCGGCCGCCGCAACCGGCGCAATCGCTTCCGCCCCGACGGCGAGCGCAGCCCCCGTCAGGAGGGTGAGAGCGCCGAAGCTTACGAAGCCCGCGAACCGCGCGAGGAGCGTCCGCCCCAGGCCCGCGAGCCGCGTGAGATCCGCGAAGAACGCGCGCCGCGCGAAGCCCGTGAACCCCGCGCTGAAGGCGACGAGCCGCGGCCGCCGCGCCGCGAGCGCGCGCCCCGCGCCGCCGCCGCCGAGCCCGTCGAGGGCTTCGCCGATAGCCCGAAGCCGGCTTTTCTCGCCGGAGATTGAGGTCGCGGGTGAGATTCGGGTGGCGAAAGGCCACACGCCTCTTGTGTGATATTATCGCCACACCTACCTCCCAAGCGAAAACGGGCGTCAGTCCGGGACGACGCATTGGAGGGATCACATGGACCTCGAGAAATTCACTGACCGCGCCAAAGGCTTCGTGCAGGCGGCGCAGACCATCGCCATGCGCGAGGGCCACCAGCAGCTTGAACCGCAGCACCTGCTGAAGGCGTTGCTCGACGACCGTGAAGGCCTCGCGGCCGGCATCATCCGCGCGGCGGGCGGCGATCCGGTCCGCGCGCTCAACGAGGCGACCAGCGCCGTCAACGCGCTGCCGAAGGTGCAAGGCGGCGGCGACAAGCTCTACATGGGAACCCCGCTCGCGCGCGCGCTCGACGCCGCCGAACAGGCAGCGACCAAGGCGGGCGACAGCTACGTCACCGCCGAACGTCTGCTGTTTGCGCTCGCGCTCGGATCGGACAAGGCGGGCGAGGCGCTGAGGAAGGCCGGCGTCACGCCGCAGACCATCGAAAAGGCGATCCAGGAGTTGCGTCAGGGGCGCACGGCGCAGTCCGCCAGCGCGGAAGACCAGTACGAGGCGCTGAAGAAATACGCGCGCGATCTCACCGAGGCCGCGCGTGCGGGCAAGCTCGATCCGGTGATCGGCCGCGACGAGGAAATCCGCCGCACGATCCAGGTGCTGAGCCGCCGCACGAAGAACAATCCCGTGCTCATCGGCGAGCCCGGCGTGGGCAAGACCGCGATCGCCGAAGGCCTGGCGTTGCGCATCGTCAACGGCGATGTGCCGGAAAGCCTGAAAAACAAGAAGCTACTCGCGCTCGACATGGGCTCGCTCATCGCCGGCGCGAAGTATCGCGGCGAATTCGAGGAGCGCCTGAAAGCGGTGCTCACGGAAGTGACGTCCGCCGAAGGCCAGATCATCCTGTTCATCGACGAGATGCACACGCTCGTCGGCGCGGGAAAATCCGAAGGCGCGATGGATGCGTCGAACCTCTTGAAGCCCGCGCTTGCGCGCGGGGAGCTGCATTGCGTCGGCGCCACGACGCTCGATGAGTATCGCAAGCACGTGGAGAAGGACGCAGCCCTCGCCCGGCGCTTCCAGCCCGTGTTCGTCGGCGAACCGTCGGTGGAAGACACCATCTCGATCCTGCGCGGCCTCAAGGAAAAGTACGAGGTCCACCACGGCGTGCGCATTTCCGATGCGGCGATCGTCGCGGCGGCGCAGCTCTCCAACCGCTACATCACCGATCGCTTCCTGCCGGACAAGGCCATCGATCTCATGGACGAGGCGTCCTCGCGCCTGCGGATGCAGATCGACTCCAAGCCCGAGGAACTCGACGAGATCGATCGCCGGCTGATGCAGCTGAAGATCGAATCCGAGGCGCTCAAGAAAGAGACTGACCCGGCATCGAAGGACAGGCTTTCCAAGCTCAGCGATGAAATCGCCAAGCTTGAGACGAAATCTGCGGAAATCACCGCGACCTGGAGCGCGGAAAAATCCAAGCTCGCCGGCGCCACGAAGGCCAAGGAAGAACTTGACCGTATGCACGCCGAACTCGCCGACGCGCAACGGCGCGGCGACTTCGCGCGCGCGGGCGAGATCAAGTACGGGCGCATCCCGGAACTCGAGAAGCAGATTTCGGCGTCGGAAGGCCAGGGTGATGGCCTGATGAAGGAGGTCGTCGACGCAGAAGCCATCGCCGGCGTCGTCTCCCGCTGGACCGGCGTGCCCGTCGAAAAGATGCTCGAAGGCGAACGCGCGAAGCTGCTGGCGATGGAAGACGCCCTGCGCGGCCGCGTGATCGGTCAGGAGGAAGCGTTGCGCGCGGTTTCTGACGCGGTGCGTCGCGCGCGGGCGGGCCTGCAGGATCCCAACCGGCCGATCGGCTCGTTCATGTTCCTCGGGCCGACAGGCGTCGGCAAGACGGAGCTGACGAAGGCGCTTGCAGGATTTCTCTTCGATGACGATAGCGCCATGACGCGCGTCGACATGTCGGAATACATGGAGAAGCACTCCGTCTCGCGTCTCATCGGCGCGCCTCCGGGTTATGTCGGCTACGAGGAAGGCGGCGCGCTCACGGAAGCGGTGCGGCGGCGGCCCTATCAGGTCGTGCTCTTCGACGAGATCGAGAAGGCGCACCCGGATGTGTTCAACGTGCTACTCCAGGTGCTCGACGACGGTCGCCTGACGGACGGGCAAGGCCGAACGGTCGACTTCAAGAATGTCATTCTCATCATGACGTCGAACGCCGGCGCGCAATTCCTCGCCGAGCAGGCCGAGGGCGGCGACATCGAGGACGTGCGCGACCTCGTCATGGGCGAAATCCGCGCGCGTTTCCGGCCGGAGTTCCTCAACCGCATCGACGAGATCATTCTCTTCCGTCGCCTGCAGAAGGCGCAGATGGGACAGATCGTGGCGATCCAGCTGAAGCGTCTGGAAAAGCTGCTGGCCGATCGCGAGATCGCACTCGATCTCGATGAGCGCGCCCGCATGCGCCTGGCGCAACTCGGCTACGATCCCGCCTACGGCGCACGCCCGCTGAAACGCGTGATCCAGCGCGAGATCCAGGACCCGCTCGCGCGGCTCATCCTGGAAGGCCGCATTCACGACGGAGAAACCGTGCGCGTCAGCCACGACGGCAACGACTTCCTGTTCAACGGCGCGACGCAGAAGAAGGCGGCGTGACCTGACGGTCAGTCGCCGAGCGTCGTCTGCGGCGCGGGGGCGAGCCGCGCCCGCCGTTCCTCCCACGCCGCGAACATGCACGCGGCAATGATCAGCGCCGCGCCCGCATAGACCTGTGGGCGCGGCGTTTCGCTGAAAAGCACGTAGCCGAAGAACGACGCCCAAAGGAGTGCGGTGAACTCGATCGGCGCAAGCCGTTGGGCTTCGGAGCGCGCATAGGCCTTGATCAGCAGATACCAGCCCGTGGCGCCCAACGTGCCCATCACGAGGAACCACGGAAGGTCGCTGAGCGCCGGCATCGGTGCGAGTGCGACGGCGGGACCCGCGACGATGGCCATCGGCAGCAGCGTCTGCATCAAGCCGACAACAGGCGCACCGTCCCGGTCGGCGCGCTGGCGCAACATGGCGATGGAAAGCGCATAGGTGACTGACGCCGTGAGCGCCGCGGCGATGCCCGAAATGCGTTCAGGTGATTGTTGCGCGATGGGGGCGCCATTTGCAGCGATGACGGCGCCGATGAAACCGATCACGCCCGCGGCGAGATTTGTCTGACGCGGTCGCTCGCCGAGCAGCGCCCACGCGGCGAAGGGTATCAGCAGCGGCGCGAGAAAGCCGAGCGTGATCGCTTCCACGAGTTCGAGTTTGCCGAGCGCGAAGAAGAAGCAGAACGCCGATGTCGCGATGAGCACGCCGCGCAGCGCATGCGCCCGCACCATCTCCATCGTGATTGCGGGGCGGCCCGCCGCGTTCCAGATCGCGCCCGCCGCCGCCGCGCCGAACACATAGCGACCGAGCGCGATGGCGAGTGCGCCGTTGGTGACCGACAGGTGCTTGATCACCGCGTCCATCACGCAGAGCAAAGCCGTGCCGGTCGCGGCCAGCGCGACGGGGGACAGTCGGGAAAGCATGACGCCATCTAGACCGGGTTCGCGACGCCCGAAACAATAATTCTTTCCCCACCCCTCCTGACTACGTGTAGACACGTCGGCGGGGGGAGGCGGCTTGGAGGAGGCTTGGTCAGCCCCGTGTCCTTCGGGCAGACGTACGCGGAACCCTGTTCGCGCGGCTTCGAGCTCGGGGAATTCGAAATCAGCCGCGCCAGTGGGATGGCGTTCGTTTTTGTAGTCCTGGGGAGTGTTGGTATGCGCAAATTGCAGTTGGCGGTAGCGGCGGGCCTGCTGTTGCTGGTCGCGGGATGCGCGACCGCCAACGCGCGTCCGGCGATGGCCGCGCCGCCCCAGCCCGCGCTCTGGGTCGTGCGTGACGCAGACTCCACGCTCTACCTCTACGGCACAATCCATCTGCGAAAACCCGGCGCGCCGTGGGGCGGCCCGGCGGCCGAAGCCGCGCTCGGCGAAGCGCAGGAAGTCTGGACCGAACTCGAGATCGACGCGGCCAAGGAAGCGGCTATGCAGGGGCTCGTGGCGCAGTACGGCATCGACCGAGATCATCCGCTCTCGACGAAGATCGACCCGGCGCGCGCGCCGCAGCTACAGGCCGCTGCGGCGAAACTCGGCATCGCGCCGAACGTCTTCGATGTGATGAAGCCATGGCTCGCGAGCCTCACGCTCACCGTCGTCCCGATGGTGCAGGCGGGCTATGACCCGAACGCCGGGGTCGATCGCAGCGTTGACCGCATTGCGCGCGCCGGCGGCAAGACCATGCGCTGGTTCGAAACCAGCGAGGAGCAGATCCGTTTTCTCGCGGGTGTTTCCGAACCGCTGCAACTGCAGATGCTCTATGAGGCGCTCGACGAGATCAACGAAGGACCGGCCGCGCTTGCGGCGATGGAAGCGGCCTGGGAGAGAGGCGACGACCGCGCGCTGGCGACGGAAATGGTCGCCGAGATGGCGCGCGATTATCCCGAGCTCTACGAGACGTTGCTCAAGAAGCGCAACGCGGCCTGGGCTGAAACGATCACGCGTGAACTCGCCGGATCAGGCGTGGATTTCGTTGCGGTCGGCGCGGCGCATCTTGCGGGGACAGACAGCGTGCAGGCGATGTTGCGCGCGCGCGGGCTGACCGTCGAACGCGTCACGCCCACGCCGTACTGAATTTCCGGCGGTGGCGCGCGCCTTCAGGCGCCGGCTTCGACCGCGCCCTTCGGCTGCCGCGTCCGGTCCAGCAGGAAGCCGAGCGCGACGATGACAAGATAGGCTGCAAGCGCCATCGGCGCGGCCGCTTTCATATCCGCAGGCGCGGGGCCGAGCTTGTCGAACGCGTA
Source organism: uncultured Caulobacteraceae bacterium (assembly GCA_964530695.1). Taxonomy (GTDB): domain Bacteria; phylum Pseudomonadota; class Alphaproteobacteria; order Caulobacterales; family Aquidulcibacteraceae; genus VFBF01. The sequence goes on along the minus strand of CAZGYQ010000026.1, from coordinate 21,587 downwards.
GAGGCCGGCGAACAGGGCGATCAGCGCCCAGGGCGCGACGCGTCCAGCAATTCCGCGCGCCCTTGTCGCGCCGAGGTAGGCTAGGAATCCGCCGAACAGCACGATCGCCTCCGCACCGATGCCTAGCGCGGGAATGTCCCACCATCCCAGCCCGACCTTCATGCCGTTGAAGGTGAGCGGCAGGTCGGGCGCGTGGACGAGGAAATCCAGAATCCAGTGTGAGAACACGCACAGGCCGATCAGCGCAGCAGCGCTCCATCCGCCACGTGGATCAAAGATGCGATAGACCATCATGCCGGCGAGCGACCAGGCAAGCGCGCCCGGCAGGCTGTGCGTCCAGGGCATGTAATCCAGCCGCAGCGCCGAGAGCGCCATGAAGCCCGGTTCGATGCGGCCGTACTCGATGCCGGTCATCACGAAGATGGCCCACGCGACGTCGACGAGTTGCACCGCAAGGAACGCGGCGCCGAGCGACGGGGGGCGCTTGGCCGCCTGCACGGCAAACGCCGGCCCGTAATGGCCTACGAACATGAAACCTCCCGCCGTTGTCAGCGAGGATGCTGGCGCACCCTTGAACCGTCGTCCAGCGTTTCGCGCGATCCGGCGCGGCGCGAGGCGGGCGGTCCGAGGAATTCCGCAAGCGCCGCGGCGACGTCATGCGGCGTGCGCAGCGCGCACTCCCAGATGATCAGGCACGACCATCCCGCGTGCTGCAGCGCAGCGACACTGGCCGCATCGCGGGCGCGATTGCGCGCGATCTTGGCGAACCAGTAGTCCGCGTTCGCCTTCGGCGCGCGGGCGCCGCGCGCGCAGTCGTGACCATGCCAGAAACAGCCATGCACGAAGATCGCCTTCCGACGCCCCCGAAACACGATGTCGGGTCGTCCCGGCAGGTCGCGCGCGTGCAGACGGTAGCGGTGGCCCAGCGCGCGCAGCAGGGCGCGCACCTCCAGTTCCGGCCCGGTGTCGCCGGCCTTGACGGCGCGCATGACGGCGGCGCGTTTCTCGGGGGCGAAGACGTCGCTCAACCCGCTTTTCGTCGCACTCGCGGGGCGCGTGTCGCAAGCGGTTCGAGCAGGTGTTCGGAGAGCCAGCGCACGACGGGCGCCGCGACTCCGTCGCCGACAAGGTGCAAACCCTTCGACTGGCTTGCGGGCAGCGGATACTCGTCCGGCAGTCCCATGAGGCGCGCGCCTTCACGGGCGGTCATCAGCCGCGACCGCACACGTTGCCCGTCGACAAACAGCAGCGTCTGGCGACTTGACCCGCCGGCAGGCGTGCGCAGGCAGCCCGCAAGGCCGTCGAAGCGGACTTCGGCGCGCTGCCGCTTTTCACCGTTCTCGATGCGCACACGCTTGAACAGCGCGCCGACTGCAGGCGCGCCGCGCGCCTGTTCCGCAACGACCTTCGCGCGCTGCAGCGGGCTCATCATGGCGATCAGTTCGCCGGTCTGCGCGTCGCTGTGCCAGGCGGCAGCAGGATCATCGGCGACGATGTCGGCGAGGCGCGTATTGCGCAGGGGCGGCGTGGGCAGGCGCCACCAGACCCAGTGCTTCGCGATATCCGGCGGCAGGCGCGCCGACGCGGCGCGCACGCCGTCGGTATGGAATGGCGCGACCGGTTGGGCGGCGCGCAATGCTGCGTCGGGCGCCTCGCGTGTCGCGACGATGAAGATGCGGGGCCGCGACTGGGGGACGAAATGTGCGGCGTCGATTTCCAGCGCGCCGAACCGGTAGCCGCCGGCCGCAAGCGCGCGCGCCAGCGCCTCGAAGTCGCGCCCGCCATGAGAGGTCAGCAGGCCGCTGACGTTCTCAAGCACGAGCGTGCGCGGTGCGCGATCCTGCGATGCCAACCCTTCGATGACCCGCCAGAACCCCCAGAACGCGCCCGACCGCGGCGCTGCGAGGCCGCCCCGCGCACCGGCGAGGGAAAGATCCTGACAGGGGAAGGAAGCCCACGCGAGGTCCGCCTGCCCCGGAAGGGCGTCAACCGGAAGGGTCGCGACGTCGCCCTGGCGCATGACCGTGTCGTTCCAGGCCCGCCGATAGGCGTCAGCCTTCCCCGGATCGAGGTCGTTTGCGAAGGTCACGCGCCAGAAAGCGCCCAGTCCAAGGCGCGCCATGCCGCCGCCTGCGAAAAATTCGTATGCTGAGGCGTCGGAATCACGGTGCATGCGGGTATAATAGCCTTGTTGGCCCCGTCGCGCCCGGAAGCGCGTCCCGAAAAACGGGGGATGAGGAGGCAGGGGGCATGCGATTCGGCAAGTTCGCGGGAATGGCGGCGGGGCTGGTTCTGCTCGCCGCCTGTGGCCAGGGCGGCCCGGGCTCTCCGTCCGGCAGTGGATCCGACGGATCATCGCGGCCGGCGATCACGGAAGACGAGATCAAGGCCAAGGCGCAAGCTCTGCTCGCTGCACTCGGCGCGCCGGCGACGCCCGAGGTCAAGGCGGCCTACGCCGGTGAGTTCGAGGCGGCAGGCGCCGAGCCTGACTGGAGCGCGACGCTGCTCGCGGACTACGCGCTGTTCAGTCGTCCCGGGCTGGATGAAATAAATGCGATCCCCACGCCGCGCGACGTGCGCGCGCAGGGCATGTATGTCGAGGCCGGTCCGCTCACCATCACGGTGCGGGCGGGCGAGTGCACCTACGGCGAAGGCGGCGAGGCGTATCCTTTCAGCGCCACGGTGCTGTTTGAGGGCGTGGCTTACGAAGGGTGCGCGCGTGCGGCGTCGAATGCGCCGACAGTGGCGCGCAACTGGTCGAGCGCGCTGTCGCAATACCTGCCGGCGATCGACGCCTGTCTCGCCCGGGTGCAGGCCAAGCCAGGTCGCGTGACGATCGCCTATCCGGGTGAGGATGGTCAGACGTCAGTCCGGTTTCTGGAGTCCGATGGCGGACGATCGGAGTGCTCCGTCGGACCTGATGGCACGACCGTCGTTTCCGTCGAGCCGCTTTCCGATCGCAACACCGTCGCCGGCGAGCGAGACCCGCTCTTCACGCGCACGCCCGCGCAACCGCCGCAGGGATCGTGCTATACATCCGAACCCGTTGCGGGCTCCAACGGCGCCGTCATCGGCTACCTGACGCGCAAGACCTGCTGACATCAGAACATGGCGTTAAACGCGCCTTGCAGCATCTGGCCGATCTCGTTCAGAGCCACGAAGCCGATCCGGACGCCGGCCCAGGCCAGCAGGACAGACACCAGCGTCAGCGGCACGCTCAGCAGCACCAGGCGCCCGTCACGTTGCAGCAGGGCCAGCGCTGTAGCGGCGACCGTTATGCCCGGCATCCAGTTGCCAAGCGGGATCGGCAGGATCAGCACGAAGGCGAGAAACAGCGTCTGCAGGCCGAGAAACTGCGTGAACGGCGGCTTCACCAGGAACGCCCAACGTGGCGCCACATAGCGCTCAATGCGCTTGAGGATCGGCAGGGAGCCGTTGATCGCCATGTGCAGCGCGTGTCGCGAGATGCTCCAGCGGCGTACGCGTGCGGGCAGCCACAGGTCTCCGCGCCCCAGAATGAGCTGGACCGCGGGCGCAACCATCATCACGCCGAAGATGGTCGACAGACCCGGGATATTGGGAATGCAGTTGGGCAGTGCGAGAACCAGCAGCAGAAGGCCGAACGCCTGGCCCTCAAGTCGCTTCAGGATTTCGCCCACGGTGACCTGTTCCTCGGGGAACGCGTCCATCAGATCCTGCAGCAGCTCCGATGCGGGCGGCAGGTGATCCTTGACGTGTGGCGGGGTGAGCGGCTGGTCCATCTTGTTTTGCACCACCCCACATGGGGGGCGTCGCAAGGTTCGACCAGTGGCTGAAGTTACACGGTCCGGCGCGAATCGTGGATAGCGGCGCCATGGCGCGCATTTTTCCTCCATCGCTCCTGCTTGCGGTCGCTTTCGTGACCGCGTGCGCCGACGAGGCCCCGCGAGAGCTTGAAGGTCTTTGGAGCAGAAGTGAGGGCGCGTGTGCACTGGGTGCGGGCGTCCGCTTCGAGACCGGGGCCGTTCGTGTCCTCTTCGGGCGCCACGAGCGCGTGCTGTTCGAAGCGCCGAAGTATCGGGTCGAGCGGCGCGGGCCGACATCGCGCATCACCATCAACTATGAATCGCCGGCCGCTTCGGGGCGGGACGGCGCGCGCGGCGTCCTCATTCTCGAACGCGGCGCTGATGACTGGGTGCGGCCGGCCTCCCACCAGTTCGCCGACAAGATGACCGGTGCGGTGCGCATGCGACTGGGCGATGAGGACGCGGCGCGCTTCTTCACGCTACACCGCTGCGCCGATCCGCCATCGAGCCGTGCAAGCAAGTCCGCCGGATAGAAAAAGGCGCGGAACCCGGAGGTTCCGCGCCTTAGTTGTGGGCCGTAGGAGCGGCCGGGCAGAGAAATCAGTTGCGCGCGAAGACAGTCTGTTCCGGGGCCGCCGCGCGCAGGTTGCAGCGGGCGAGATCCTCGGCCGACAGATCGCCGATAGCGGTGATCTGGCCGACTTCCTTCGCGAGTTCGCCGCAGACCCTGGCGGTCACGGCGCGGGCGAACTGCGCGGTGCAGGAGTCGCCTTCGCAGGTCCAGACGACGCCGTTGGCGATGACCTGGGCGCGCTCGGCGACCGGCGTCGCGAGTTTGGCTGTGACATAGGTCTTGCCGGCGGCGAAGGCGCCCGTGGAGACGCAGAGGGCGGCGATCGCAGCGACAGCGAACTTGACGTTCATGGGGAAACTCCAGATAGGTCCGCCAAAGTTGACGGACGCGTCACTCAACACACAAACACACCATAGCGGGTCTGGATCAGCGCGCAAGCAGAAAAATGAATGATGTCGAAAATATTCAGGAAACTGCGGTCAGGGTATTGAGCGCCAGAAAATCGCACTATGGAGTCACCCCGGCGAACGGCGCCGGTAAGTGAAATCGTAGCTCTGCGTCCAGGATTGACCTCCATCGGCGGAGGTTTCGCCGACCTGGCGGACGGAGCCGTCCGGGTTCCGCGTAAAGGTCATCCGGAGCGCCGCCTTGCCGGCCCGGCCGGGGGCGGCTTCGTCCAGCGCCACAAGGCGCATGCCGTCGGCGGTTGGTCCGCCCACATACCGTGTGATCTCGCCCTGGCTGTCGACCCAGAACTGGAGCCATTGACCTGTTGTCGCGTCGAACAGGTTGAGGCTTCGGCCGCTGAAAGGCGAGCGCGCGGAGATCCACTGCTCGGTGATGACGCAGCCCAAATCCCTGGACTCGATCACGCTCCTGCCCGCGAGCGCCTGCGTTCCGGTGGCGTAGGCGTCCCATTCGCCGATCCAGAAGTCGAACGCGCGATGCGCGGCGCCCTCGCATGCCGGCGGCGGAGGGGATGGAGGCGGTGGCGAGGCGACGGGAGACTGTGTCGTCGATGTCTGGGCGGACGCAACGTCACCCATCAACTGAAACATCGCGATCGCGAGAACTGCCGCGACGATAGCCTTGACCATGGCGCCACTCCCTCTGACGGTGACTTCAAAGAGTGTCCGTCTCAGCCGCCCCGCGCAACGCGTGCGCGACGAACGTAGGGCTGGAGACGAAAAGAGGGAGGCGCCGCACCATGGACTTCAACATTCCCAAGGACATCGCTGATTATCTCGTCGTGCTCGACAAGTTTATCGAGGACGAGATCAAGCCGTTGCAGGCGCAGGACGACAACGAGCGCTTCTTCGATCACCGTCGCGAATGGGCGCGCACCGATTTCGACAACGGCGGCCTGCCGCGCCACGATTGGGAGCTGCTGCTCCGGGAGGCCAAGCGCCGCGCCGACAAGGCGGGCCACCTCCGTTACGCGCTGCCGAAGGAGTATGGCGGCCAGGACGGCACCAATCTCGGCATGGCCATCATCCGCGAGCACTTTGCGCGCAAGGGCCTCGGCCTCCACAACGATCTGCAGAACGAGCATTCCATCGTCGCCAACATGCCCGGCGTGCTGATGCTGCGGGACTTCGGCACCGAAGAGCAGAAGAAGACGTTCATCCCCGGCAGTTTCGACGGCACCTACATCGCCTGTTTCGGGCTCACCGAGGCCGAGCACGGCTCCGACGCCACGCACATGGAGACCCGCGCCGTCCCCGAGACCCGCGACGGCGTGAAGGGGTGGCGCATCGACGGCGAGAAGATGTGGACCACCGGCATGCACGTCGCCACGCACATCATGTGCTTCTGCCGCACGAGCGGCGTCGCCGGCGACGCTGCGGGGATCACCTGCTTCATCATCCCGGCGCGGGACCCCGGCGTGAAGATTGAAGAGTACCTTTGGACGTTCAATATGCCGACGGACCATCCGCGGATTTCGATCACAAACGTCTGGGTTCCGGAGAGCGCCCTTTTCGGCAAGCTCGGCGGCGGTCTTTCGCTGGCGCAGCATTTTGTCCACGAGAATCGCATCCGCCAGGCGGCGTCGTCGTGTGGCGCGGCGCTCTTCTGCATCGAGGAGAGCGTGAAGTACGCCAGGAAGCGCAAGCCGTTTGGAGAAGCGCTGGCGAAGAACCAGGCGATCCAGTTTCCGCTCGTCGAACTGGCCACGCAGGCCGAGATGCTGCGGCTGCTGATCTTCAAGACCGCCTGGGAGATGGACCAGATGCCGAAGCCGGAGGTCGAGAAGCGGCTCTCCGACAAGGTGTCGATGTGCAACTACTACGCAAACCGGCTCTGTTGCGAAGCGGCGGACCGCGCGATCCAGGTGCACGGCGGCATCGGCTATTCGCGCCACAAGCCGTTCGAGCACATCTACCGCCACCACCGCCGCTACCGCATCACCGAAGGCTCCGAGGAAATCCAGATCCGGAAGGTGGCTGGGCACCTCTTCGGCTACATGGGGCCGAGGAAGCGCGAATTCGCCGAGATGGAGGCGCAGTGGGAGGCGGAGAAGGCGGCGAAGAAATGAGGGGCTAGCACAGCGAGAACGAGATGCTAGCCTCTACTGTAGTTGTGTGGGGGTGCCTTTGGTCGATATCTCAGATGTAGAACCTGCAAAAGTCGTACGAATTTTGAGCAAAGAAGAGGGGCAGTTCTGTGACCTTAAGGCTCGCGAGATTCAACCGGCCAAGCTTACAAACACTCTATCGGCGCTTGCGAATGCGGACGGTGGCGAAGTCTTTGTTGGAGTGACTGGCCCCAAAGACGGGCCCATGGAATGGAAGGGATTCGCCAACCCCGAGGCTGCGAATGCGCACGTTCAAATTGTTGAAGAGTTCTTCCCCACCGGCGTTGTGTCACGCCTGACATTTCTTAGTGCAGGCGGGCGGTCTGGCTTGGTACTTCACATTGAGATCGACAAAGCCTTGGATATTCGAAAGGCGTCGAACGGAACAGCCTACCTAAGAAGGGGCGCGCAGAACCTTCCTCAAGACACGCCGGAAAAAATTCAACGCCTCGAACTCAACAAGGGTATAAGAAGTCACGAGGATCAAACGATTGCCTCGGATTTTGATGCGTTAACGAACTCACTAGCAATATTGGGTTTCATGATTGAAACGGTTCCGACAGCGGAGCCAGAAGCGTGGCTCCGAAAGCAGAAGCTAATAGTCCAAGATCGGCCTACTGTCGCTGGAACTCTGCTCTTCGCGGACGAGCCGCAGGCGGATCTGCCGAAGGCCGCGATCAAGCTTTATCGGTACAAGACATCTGACGACGCGGGAACCAGAGAGACGCTTGCCTTCGACCCCGTGGCTATTGAGGGATGCGTTTACAATCAGATTTTCGCAGCCGTCAGCAAGGTGAAGCAGATCGCTGAGGATATTCCTGTTTTGGGTGCCGAGGGGCTCGAGCGGATTGAGTATCCTACCGAAGCGATCCACGAAATCGTCACAAATGCGGTCATTCACCGCGACTACAGCATTCAGGACGACGTTCACATCCGAGTATTTGACAACCGCATAGAGGTTCAGAGTCCGGGGACGCTGCCGGCTCACGTAACAGTAAAGAACATTTTGGACGAGCGCGCCGCTCGAAACCCAAAAGTGGTTCGCCTGCTGAACAAGTTTCCAAATGCCCCAAACAAGGACGTCGGGGAAGGCCTGAACACTGCGTTCGAGGCCATGCGTAGCGTGCGCTTGAGAGACCCTGAAATTATCCAGAGGGAGCAAGGTGTCTTGGTCACGTTGCGTCACGAAAAGCTGGGCACGCCAGAGCAAATTATCGTGGAGTATCTAAGCGACCACGATGAAATCAACAACTCTGTGGCCCGCAAAATTTGCTTTATTGGCTCTGAAAATACGATGAAGCGAATTTTTCAAAAAATGATGACCGCAGGCCTAATTGAGCGAGTTCCGGGCCGGCCACTCAACAAGACAGGTTACGTGCGGGGTCCCAACTACGCCCAGCAAAGCAAAGAGAACTAGGCATGCCCGACCCCATCCTCCTCTCCACCGCCAACGGCGTGCTCACGCTCACGCTCAATCGTCCCGATGCGCTCAACGCGTTGAATGGCGCGCTGATGGAGGCGATGCGTGGCGCGCTCGCGGAGGCGTCGCGGGACGGGGACGTGCGCGCGTTGCTCGTCACCGGCGCCGGTCGCGGGTTCTGCGCGGGGGCCGATCTCACGGAGCCGGTGCGCGCGATCGAGGGCGGGCCGAAATTGTCGCCCGGCCAGCGCACGTCGGAAGCGATGACGTCGCACTTTAATCCGCTGGTGCGCGATCTCCACGAGTTTCCCAAACCCACCATCGCGGCGGTGAACGGCGTGGCGGCGGGCGGCGGCGTGGGCCTCGCACTCGCGTGCGACATGGTGATCGCGGCGAAGTCAGCGACGTTCATCCAGGTGTTCGCGCCGAAGCTCGGCCTTGTGCCCGATCTCGGTTGCTCATGGCAGTTGCCCCGTCTCGTTGGCGTCGCGCGGGCGCGCGGTCTGGCGCTGCTCGGTGATCGCCTTTCCGCAGAAGACGCCGCAAACTGGGGGCTCATCTGGAAGTGCGTGGACGATGCGGTGCTGATGGAGACGGCGGGCGAGATCGCGTCGCGTCTGGCGACCGGGCCGACGAAGGCCTTCGTGCGATCGCGCGAACTGTTCGATCAGGCCTTCGAGAACGATTTCGTCGAACAGATCGATCTCGAACGGCGCTTCCAGACCGAACTGGGCGACACCGAGGATGCGCGCGAGGGCGTGATGGCGTTCGTGCAGAAGCGGGCGCCGCAATTCAAGGGGAAGTGAGGCGATGGGCCATATCAATCCCGAGCGCGAGGTCTACGCGCAGTTCAAGGATCTGCCGCGCGATCACCCGATCCACATGCTCAATCTGGTGCGCCTGAAGGCGTTCGCCGACTACGAGGACGGACGGTCCGCGACCGGCGCCGAGGCCTACCGCGCCTATGCCCGCGAGAGCGGCCCGGTGTTTGACCGGCTCGGCGGCAAGCAGATCTGGATTGCGTCGCCCGAACTCATGGTGACCGGTCCGCAAAGCGAGAAGTGGGACATCGCCTTCATCGCCGAATATCCGAGCGGGCAGGCGTTCATCGACATGTTGCGCGACCCCGACTACCGCGAGGCGGTGAAGCATCGCACGGCGGCGGTTGCGGATTCGCGCCTCCTGCGCCTCAGGCCCGGCGCGCCGGGCGCGCATTTCGGCGAGATGGCGTGATCTGAAAAAGTTCGGCCCCGGTTGGCGCCGGGGCCGATTTCATTTCATCAGCCGACGACGCCGCCGCGGGGCGGGGTGTCGCCCGGATCGTTGGGCTGTGCGTTGGCGCGCGCATCCCGCCCGGCGGCCTGGAACGATCCCATGAGCCCGACCGGCCCGCCGTGCGGGTTCGGCATGGAGTCGCCCGCAGGGGCCGCGGGAGCCGCCGCGCCGCCGCCGCCGCCGCGTGCGCCGCCGAACACCTCGCGCCCGCGTTCACGGATCCAGGCGGCGATGTCGTCGGCCATGATGCCGGCCGTGATGCCGATGAGCGACACCGCAAACGGGTTGAGACTCGCGCCGGCGTTGGTCGTTGCGTCCTGCCCCGGCATGAATGTGAGACCGGCGATCGAGGCGTTCGCGACGATGTAGAACGCGAGCGCGGTCACCATCCCGAACACCAGTCGCACGACGATGTCGGCGAAGTAGATGTTGTTGGCGCGGTTCAGGTAGGCCGGGAACAGGTAGAGCAGCGCGCCGAGCGCGCCCATCAGGCACACCAGCATCGTGGTCAGGAAGGTCGGGTGCATCGAGACGAGGTTCGAGCCGAGACCGAACGGGCTCGAGGCCTCGAGTGCGCGCGCTTCGTTGCGGATGCGCTGGAAGTTGTCGCCGAACTGGCCCTTGAGGCCCAGCACGGCGCGGTTGCTCGTTTCGATGAATTCGCCGATGCGGCGCTTCTCGGTTTCGAGGCGCGCCAGAGTCTCTTCCTTCGGTCCGAGCGCCTCTTCGGCGTCGGCGAGCTTGATGAGATCGGCGCGGGCGGTGATGACCGCCTCACGGGTCTGCGCCGCGGTGGTGCGTTGTGCGCCGATCCGCTCCAGGCGCTGCGCGACGTCAGCGGTATCGAAGGCGCCCGTGGCGGCGGCCGGCGGAAGACCGGCGCGTTCCTCAAGGGCCGCGACCGTCGAAAGCAGCTTGACCTGCATCGCCGCGACCCCGTCGCGGGCGGTGTCGAGTTCAAGCTGGGCGGCGGCGGCGTTCTGCGCGGCCTGAGCGGCCTCGCCGCGTTGCGGCGCCGTCTGGCGTTCGAGTTCGGCGACCTGCACGTCCACCGCCGCGAGTTCCGTCAGCGAGATCACGCCGCCTGAGCTGGGATCGACCGTGAACAGGTTGTGCTGGAAGGAGCGGGCGCTGAACAGGATCGAGTTCACGAACAGCGCCGTGACCATCAGCAGAAGAAGAAAGAAGCCGGCAAACCAGCGTTTCAGTGTCATCGCGCCATTCCCCTGAAGTCGAAATCCGGACCATCGCCGACCCAGCGCCTGTTCCCGTCGGGCGTCTGTGACCGGGGTCGTTGTCGCCGGTCCCAAGCCGCCTTTCTAGCGCAGAAACGTGTCAGGCGAGCGGTATTTTTGCCTTCCGGCCGCCTGGGCTCGGCCGTCGGTGGGGCGCTCTGGATCATGCTGCATTGCGGCGCCGGCCCATGAGGCGGTCGCGCGGCTCAGCCCGCGCGGCGCCCGCAGGCGCCGTCGAACACCAGATCGATCTGGCGGTCCGACAGTTCGGCGAGCGCCGCCGGACTGAGCTCACGGAACCAGGCGCGCCGGAAATTGCGGATAAAGATGTCCGTGAGGACGTCCATCAGGAGTGGGATGTCGGTGTCGCCCGGCAACTCGCCCGAACGGACGCCGTCCGCCAGCGCCTCGGCCATGATCTTGAAGACCTTGGCAAGGTGCGCCTTGCGGTCCGCTTCGATCGCGTGGCTCCAGCGCCACGCCAGACTGAGATGGACCATCATCAGCGGCAACCGCTCGCTCAGGGCGATGAACGCCTCGGCGAAGAAAACCTTGGCCCTCTCGCGCGCCGTTCCGCCGAGCGCGTTGAAGGCGCCCGCAAGGTCGCCGGCGATCTGGTCGAAGAGTTCGCCGGTGATGGCGAGCAGGACGTCCTCCTTGCTCTGGAAGGTCGTGAAGACGCTCCCCACCGCGACGCCGGCTTCGGCGGCGATCATGCGGATGGTGGTCAGCTCATAGCCGGGATCGTCGAACAGCTTCCGCGCCGCAGCAAGGATGCGTGCGCGAGTCCGCCGCTTCTGCTCCTCGCGCTGTCGCAGCATCGTCCTGCCTCTACGGAAGTCCGCTGTTCATTGAACGTGTTCACGGAGTGAACCTGCCCTGCGTCCTTGTCCAGCGCGGCGGCCAGTTCCGGGATATGACGCGGGTCACGTGGCCGGCGGCCAGCGTCCCATGTCTTCCTCCCAATGCTTGCGGCACAGCGAGACATAGACCGACTTCTCGATATCCACCTGCGCGCCGCTGGTGGCGACGCCGCCTTCGGCCGTGTGGCGCAGGACCATCGTGGCCTTCGCGCCGCAGTGGCAGATGGTGCGGACCTCGCGCAGGCTGTCGGCGATGGCCAGCAGGGCGGCGGAGCCGGGAAAGAGATCCCCGCGGAAGTCCGTGCGCAGGCCGTAGCAGAGCACTGGGATCTTCAGCCTGTCCGCCACGCGCGCCAGCTGCCAGACCTGATCGGGCGTCAGGAACTGCGCCTCGTCGACAAAAATGCAGGCCGCCGCCTGCGCCGCATGCAGCGCCTCAATGCGGGCGAAGAGATCGTCCGTCTCGCCGTAGAGCTCCGCGTCGGAATGCACGCCCAGCCGGGACGTAATGTGGCCATTCTCGTCCTCCGCGTAAAGCGACGACGTGAACAGCAGCGTGTGCATGCCGCGCTCGCGGTAGTTGTGCGACGCCTGCAGCAGGATCGTCGACTTGCCCGCATTCATGGCGGCGTAGGAGAAATAGAGCTTGGCCATCGGGCGGGGAGTATCGGGGGATTCGCCGCCGGCGCCCTCCTTACTGCGCCGCGGGCTTCGGCCCTCCGTGCTCGGCGAACCACGCGAGCGTGTTGTTGACCTTGGCGATCAGTCCCGTCGGCCGGGCGGCGATGTCGTGATAGGCGCCTGGAACGCGGACGAGCCGTGTCGGCACGCGCCGCAGCCGCAGCGCTTCGTAGTATTGCTCGGCTTCAGAAATCGGCGTGCGCAGGTCCGCCTCGCCGGAGAGCACGGCGGTCGGCGTCTTCACATTGCCGACGCGCGAGAGCGGCGAGCGCTTCCAGTACTGTTCCTGATGATCCCACGGCGGGCCCGGAAACCAGTAGCGGTAGAAGAAGTTCGTGGCGTCCGCGGTAAGCACGAAGCTCGTCCAGTTGATCACCGGCTTCTGCACGACGGCCGCGGCGAAGCGATCGGTGGAACCGACGATCCACGCCGTCAGCACGCCGCCGCCGGAGCCGCCGGTGACGAACAGTTTCGTCGGATCGACGGGTTCGTGTGCGATGGCCGCATCGACGACGCTCATCAGGTCGTCGAAATCCTTGTTCGGGTAGTCGTGGTGGATGAGGTTGCCGAATTCACCGCCGTAGCTCGTCGAACCGCGCGGGTTGGCGTAGACGACGATGTAGCCGGCCGCCGCGTACATCTGCGCTTCGGCGGCCCAGTTCGGTCCGTACGCCGCGAACGGGCCGCCGTGAATCTCCAGCAGCAGCGGGTATTTCTTCGAGGCGTCGAAGTCCGGCGGCCGCACGACCCAGGACTCGATGGCGCGGCCATCGGCGGAAGAACGCGCCGTCAGCAACGTGGCGGCGGGAATGGTCTTGCCGGCGAAGAGATCGTCGTTGAGGCGGGTGAGCTGGCGCGTGGATGCGCCCCTCGACACCGCGATGTTCGCCGGCTGCGTGGACGATCCCACGACCGCCGCGATCCGCCCATTGTGCGAGAGAGAATAGGCGCCGCTGGCATAGGGACGGCCCAGGTCCATGCCGCCGAGGTCGCTCATCAGCGTGGTGACGCCGCCGCCGTTGACGCTCACCCGGCCGACTTTAGTCATGCCGTGATCTTCAAAGAGAAACACGATCGCGCGGCCGTCGCGGGTCCATTCGGGGCGACGGATGTCGCGGTCAAAGGACGCGGTCAGCGAGCGCGGGTTTGCGCCGTTTGCGTCGGCCACCCAGAGTTCGGACACTTGATAACCCTGCTCGCGGTCGTCAAAGCCGACATAGGCAAGGCGCGCGCCGTCGGGTGAGAGTGTCGGCTCGTCCTCAAGACCTCGTCGCGTCGTCAGGCGGCGGACAGCGCCGTCCGCTATCGCGAGTTCATAGACGTCGGATTCGACGGGCTGGAATTCCCAGTTTTCCTGAGCGTTTGCAGACAGGAGGAGTCGATCGCCATCGTTGCTCCACGACAGACGTCCATCATGGTTGTGAGCGCTGAAGGTCAGCTGACGCGGCGTGCCGCCGTCGGCGGGAAGGACGAAGATCTGCGTGAAGCCCGCGTCGAGGAAACCGTCGCCGTCGGCGCGATAGACGAGCGAGTCCACGACGCGCGCGGGAGCCGCCCATTCGGCGCCTTCCGGTTTCGGCGGGAGTGCTGCGGGTTCGGCGCCTTTTTCCTTCACGAACATCTGGAAGGCCAGCGTCTTGCCGTCCGGCGACCAGGTCAGGTTCTGCGCGTCGGATGGAAGGCGTGCGAGCGTCGCCGACTGGCGGGTGTCGAGATAGAGCACGCGCACTTCGACGCCGCCGCCTTCCTGCGCGACGTAGGCCAGCGCCCGGCCGTCCGGCGACCAGACCGGCGAGCCGTAGCCGCCGCGTCCCTGCACCAGCGGGCGGTGGTTGGCGCCCGTCTCGTCGACGATCCAGATGGAACGGCGGAAGCGGTCGGTCATGATGTCGCCGGAGACGCGCACATAGGCCACGCGCGCGCCGTCAGGCGAGATCGCGGGCGACGCCGCGTACTCCAGGCCGAACACATCGGCGGCCTCGAAATGCGTGGACGGCGCGCGGCGCGGCGGATCGGCGAAGGCGATGCCGGAAGCCACCATCGCAGCGAGAAGAGTTGCGCGCACCATCATGTTCGGACCCCGGAAACCTGCGCGCACGCTATCGTCCCATGTGCGCGGGGCAAAGGCGTGCGCGTATTGCGCGAACTTCAGAGGAACCGCTTCAGGCGCCCGCTGATGATCTCTTCCGCCTCGGCCATGATGCGGTCGATCAGTTCCTTGCAGGTCGGGATGTCGTGGATGAGGCCCGCGACCATGCCGCAAGACCATGCGCCGGCGTCCATCGCGCCTTCGGTCATGATCTTCGGGTAGACCCCGGCGACCTCGCCCATGATGTCCTCGAACTTGATGCTGGCGCCGAGCTCCTTTTCCTTCACCAGCAGGCGTTCGACGGCGGCGTTGGTCAGCACGCGTTCGGTGTTGCGCAGTGGGCGCATGACGAGGCGGGTGTCGAGTTCGCTGGCCGCGACGATCGCCTGCTTCACGTTCTCGTGCACGGGCGCTTCCTTCGTGGCGATGAAGCGGGTGCCCATGTTCATGCCTTCCGCACCGAGCGCGAGGGCCGCCACCAGGCTGCGTCCGTCGGCCATGCCGCCCGAGGCGACGAAGGGGATCTTCAGCTCTTCCGCCGCGCGCGGCAGCAGGATGAAGTTCGGCACGTCATCTTCGCCGGGGTGGCCGCCGCACTCGAAGCCGTCGACGCTTACCGCGTCGCAGCCGATGGCCTCGGCCTTCAGCGAGTGGCGCACGCTGGTGCATTTGTGGATGACCTTCACGCCCGCTTCCTTGAGTGCGGGCAGCCATTTCACCGGATTGTTGCCCGCGGTCTCCACGGCCTTCACGCCGCCGTCGATGATCGTTTTCACGTAGCCCGGATAGTCGGGGTTGGAGACGACGGGCAGGAAGGTGAGGTTCACGCCGAACGGCTTGTCGGTCATGTCGCGGCACCTGGCGATCTCGTTGGCGAGGTCCGCCGGCGTCCGTTGCGTCAGGCCGGTGATGATGCCGAGGCCGCCCGCATTGGAGACAGCCGCCGCCATTTCGGCGAAGCCGACGAAGTGCATTCCGCCCTGGATGATCGGGTGTTCGATGCCGAACATTTCGGTGATGCGGGTCTTCATGCGGGCGCTCCTCCTTGGGGGTCGGCAGGAACCTGCGATAGCGACCAGCCTTTGTCACCATTCCCCAAGCGGAAAGAGGCCCTTCAGCCGCCGTCCATGAACTGCATCGCCGCGAGCTTCGCGTAGAGCCCGCCCTTTGCGACGAGCGAGGTGTGATCGCCTTCTTCGACGACGCGCCCAGCGTCCATCACCACGATGCGGTCCGCTTCCAGAATCGTGGCGAGCCTGTGCGCGATGATCAGCGTCGCGCGCCCCTTGCGGGCTTCTGCGAGCGCGGCCTGGACGTGCTTTTCATTCTGCGCATCGAGTGCGCTGGTGGCCTCGTCGAGCAGCAGCACCGGCGCATCGCGCGCCAGCGCACGGGCGAGCGACAGGCGCTGCCGCTCGCCGCCGGAGAGCGCGCGTCCGCGGTCGCCGACATTGGCGTCGAGCCCACCGCGTTCAATGAGGAAAGGCCAGGCTTCCGCGCGCTTCGCCGCGCGTTCGAGGTCCTCATTGCTGGCGTCCGGGCGTCCGAGGCGGATGTTTTCACCCGCGGTGCCGGAAAAGAGATGCGCGTCCTGCGAGACGTAGGAAAAGCGTTCGCGCCAGTCGCGCGGATCGGCGGCGCGGGCCTCCACGCCGTCGAGGAAGAGCGATCCGCCGACGGGATCGTAGAAGCGCAGCAGAAGGCGGAACACCGTCGACTTGCCCGCGCCGGACGGGCCGACGAGTGCTACGGTTTCGCCCGGTTTCACCACGATCGAAAAGCCGTTGAGCGCGGAGCGTCCGTCCGAACCGGGATAGGCGAAGGAGACGCCCTCGAAGCGGATGGCGCCCTTGCCGGGCGAAGGCAGCGGCATGGGATGCGGGGGCGCGGCGATCTCGGGCTTTTCCGCAAGGATCTGCGTGAGACGCTCGGTGGCGCCCGACGCCTTCAGCACATCGCCCCAGACTTCCGACAGCATCGCGCCGTTGGCGGCGGTGAGCACCGCGAAGAGCACGAACTGCGCCAGCGCGCCGGGCGTCATCTCGCCGGCGAGCACGCTGCGCGCGCCAAGCCAGAGCACGAGTGAGACGCCGAGAAACATCACGCCGATGGCGCCGGCGGTGAGTTGCGCGCGCGCGCCGATGCGTTTGCGGGCGGCCTCGAAGGCGCGCTCCACAGCGCTGCGGAAGCGTGCGCGCATGTCGTCCTCGCGGCCGAACGCCTGCACGGTGTCGATGGCGTCGATGCTTTCGGCGGCGGCGGCCGATGCATCGGCGATGCGGTCCTGCGCGGAGGTGGAGAGCGATCGCACGCGGCGACCGAAGAAGAGCACCGGCGCGAGCATCGCCGGGATGATGAGCAGCAGCAGCCCCGCGAGCTTGGCGTTGGTCACGACCAGCATCGCGGCGGCGCCGATGAGCGTGATTGAGGCGCGGGTGGCGACGGACGCCGTGGTGCCGACGAGATTTTCGATGAGCGCGGCGTCGACGGTGAGCCGCGACAGCACCTCGCCCGTGCGCACGCGGGTGAAATAGCCCGAGGAGAGCGAGAGGATGTGGTCGTAGACGTCCGCGCGCAGGTCCGCGACGACGCGCTCGCCGATCTTGCTCACGAAATAGAAGCGCGCCGCCGAGAAGAGCGCCATCAGCAGCGCCACGCCCGCAAGACCGAGAAAGGCGCGGTCCACCGCCGCTTCCGCGCCCGCCGCAAAGCCATGGTCGATCACGCCGCGGAACGCCACCGGCACCGCGAGGTTCGCCGCCGCCGCCAGCAGGAGGAAGACGCCCGCGCCCAAGAGGTCGCCGCGCCGTCGCACGAGATAGGGCAGGAGCTGGCGCAGCGGGCGGATGTCGCGCCCGCGCGCGCGCTTCTCAGCGGCGATTGCGACGCCCGCGGCGTTCTCCGCGCCATAGCTCGGCCGGTCGGCGATGTCTGTGTTCGTCACCGGCGCGCCCACTGCAGATGCCGCTTCACCACTTTCGCCGCGTTGTGGCCCGGCGCGCCGGTGACGCCGCCGCCGGGGTGCGTGCCGGAGCCGCACTGGAAGAGCGCCTTGATCGGCGTGCCGTAGCCGCCGTGGCCGAGCACGGGGCGTGCGGAGAACAGCTGATCGAGCGACAATGCACCGTGCATGATGTCGCCGTTCACGAGCCCGAACGTGCGTTCGAGATCGAGCGGCGAATTGATCTGGCGCGCGATCACGGATTTCGCAAAGCCCGGCGCCTGGCGGTCCACGGTCTGGATCATGAGGTCGGCGACGTCGTCGCGCGCATCGTCCCATGAGGCGCCGTTCGGCAGCGCGGGCGCGACCTGCTGGCAGAAGAGGCTGGCGACGTGCTGGCCCGCGGGCGCGAGGCTGTCGTCCACCACTGAAGGAATGAGCATCTCCACGATCGGTTCGCGCGAGACGCCCAGCGCGCGCGCATCCGCATAGGCGCGGTCCATGTAGGCAAGACTCGGCGCCATGATGATGCCTGCTGTCAGATGGTCTCCCGGCTCCGGTTTGCAAGTGAAGCGCGGCAATTCCGAGAGCGCCACGTTCATGCGCAGCGTGCCGGAGCCGCACTTGTAGCGGTCGATGCGCTCGTTGAAGTCGGCGGGCAGCAGCGCGGTGTCGACGATCTTCTGGAACAGGAGTTTCGGATTGAGGTTGGAGACGACGGCCCGCGCCCGGAACGTCTCACCCTTTTCGGTGACCACGCCGACGGCGCGGCCGTTCTCGACGATCACTTCCTTCACCGGGCTATCGACGCGGATGTCCACGCCGCGCTCGCGGCAGCATGCGGCCATCGCCTGCGTGATCGCGCCCATCCCGCCGATGGCGTGGCCCCACTGGCCGCGCTTGCCGTTCACCTCGCCGAAGACGTGGTGCAAGAGCACATAGGCCGAGCCGGGCGTGTAGGGGCTCGCGTAATTGCCGACGATGGAATCGAAGCCGAGCACGGCCTTGAGCGGTTCGCTCTCGAACCAGTGATCGAGCCAGTCGCCGGCGCTCTTGGTGAAGAGGTCGAGCACGTCGCGCTTGCCGGTGATGTCGAGTTTCGTGAGCCGGCTTGCGGCGCCGATGCCGTTGAGCATTTCCATGAACGCCTCGCGCCAGCCGCGCTCGACGAGATTGGGCGGCGCATTCATGGCGAGATCGCGCAAGATGTCGGCGATGACTTCGAGGCGCTGTTCGTACGCGGGCAGGCGCTCGGCGTCTTTCTTTGAAAAGCGCGCGACTTCGGCCTGCGTGATGCCCGGGCCGCTTGCGAAGCAGTCGCCATCCGGCAGCGGGAGGAAGTTCGAGACCTTGCGCTCGACGATCTTCAGGCCGTGGCGATGCAGGTCGAGATCGGCGATCACCTTCGGCTGCAGCAGCGAGACCGTGTAGGACGCCACCGAATTGCGGAAGCCCGGATGGAATTCCTCCGTCACCGCCGCGCCGCCGACGACGTGGCGGCGTTCGAGAACCGTGACCTTTGCGCCCGCCGCCGCAAGGTAGGCCGCGCACACGAGCCCGTTGTGGCCCGCCCCGATGATGACGACGTCTGACATGGGAGTCGCCATACATGGGTTCAAGGCGGAACGCACGCCTTCGCCCGGGATGCTTTCCAACCCTCGCCCGCTTGCGGGAGAGGGTGGTTGCGAAGCAACCGGGTGAGGGAACAGTGGTGCAAAACGAGTCTCGTCCTGAGAGACCGGGCCCTCACCCTGATCTCGCTGACGCTCGATCTGTCCCTCTCCCGCAAGCGGGCGAGGGTTGGGTTTAGCGCGCCTGGAGCCATTTGCGGAAATCCGGTAAGCGCCACCCTCTGGCTCGTTGCGCGCGCGGCGATAGAAGTGCTGAATGAGCAAACTCACGATCTACGGCGACACCATCAGCGGCAACTGCCTGAAGGCGAAGTGGGTGGCGGAGCGGCTGCGCATTCCCTTCGACTGGAAGGAGACGAGCGTGGTCGCGGGCGAAACGCGTCTGCCTGCTTTCCTCGCGCTCAATCCGTGGGGACAGGTTCCGTTCGCGGTGCTGGCGGACGGGCGCGGCCTTGCGCAGTCGAATGCGATCATGCTGCATCTGGCGGAGGGCTCTGCGCTTGTTCCCGCGGACGCCTACGATCGCGCCAAGATGTTCGAGTGGCTCTTCTGGGAGCAGTACAGCCACGAGCCTACGATCGCGGTGCGCCGCTTCCGGGTGAAGTTCCAGGGGCTGCGCGGCGACGAGCGGGATCGCGAACTGGAGACCAGGGGAAACGCCGCGCTGAAGCGGATGGACGAGGCGCTTGCAGGACGCCGCTATTTCGTCGGCGATGCGCTCACGCTCGCTGATATTGCGCTGGTTGCATACACACGCTGGGCGGGGGACGGGGGCTATGATCTCGCGGCGTTTCCTCATGTAGGAACGTGGATCGTCCGCGTCGAGGGGGATCTCGGGTTGCACACGGAAGAAGCGCGTTAGAATTTGATTAACCATCATCGCCCAAATGTTAACGCCTTCGGATTCGGGAGGCGGCGATGCTGCTGTTCGGTTGGCACACATGGCGCGGCGAGAGCGGCGCGCGGTATCGCTTCAAGGTCACGCTGACCAAGAAGGGCCTGCCGGAAGACGCCGGCCTCTATGTCATGGTGCGGCGGCGCTTCGTGTTCCTGATGGAGCCGCTCTATGTGGGCAAGGCGGCGTCGCTGCGCTCGCGCCTGCTCGGCCATGAAAAGTGGGGCCGCGCGTTCTGGTACTACGGCGCCACCGAACGCCACGTGCTCAAGATCAAGGAAGAACGCGAGCGCCAGATCATCGAGGAAGATCTCATCCGGGGCCTGAAGCCGCGCATGAACGACATGATGATCCCGCGCGACGCCAAGGATCTGCCCACGCACGGCGCGCTGCGCAAGAAGTGGATGGACCGCAACTGGATGAAGCTCTGGCTCGGCGGAAACCGCGCGCACGCACGCGGCTAGTCGACGATCACGCGATGCACCGCGCTGGCGGTCAGGAGCAGCCGTCCGTCCTCGCCGCGCAGGTCGCCGCGTGAAAACACGATTGTGCGCGTCGCACGCGTGATTTCCGCATGCGCGCGCATCGCTTCGCCTTCGCGCGCGGGCGCCACCCAGTCGAATGTCGCCGACACCACCGCCACGGGCTTTTCCGCCATGCGCGCCGCCTCCGCGCCGATCGCGGCGAGCAGCTGCACGACCTCCTGCGTCTGCGTCGCCGGCTCTGTCACCGCATCGTTCACTGGCCCTCCCTCGCGTAGCGTTCGATGGCCAGCCGGATGCGTTCGTGCGCCACGTCGAGGCCCGCCCATTCGCCGACGGAGGCGTTCTTGCCGGGCTCGAGATCCTTGTAGTGCGTGAAGAAGTGCGTGATCTGGTCGATCAGCAGGGGCGGCAAATCGGTGTGCGCGCGCACGTTGGTGTAGAACGGATTGAGCTTGTCCACGGGCACAGCGAGGATCTTTTCGTCAAAGCCCTTTTCATCGGTCATCAGCAGCACGCCGATGGGCCGCGCGCGGATCACCGATCCCGGCACCACGGGCGTGGGCGTCACCACCAGGATGTCGATCGGGTCGCCGTCCTCGGCGAGCGTGTTCGGCACGAAGCCATAGTTCGCCGGATAGATCATCGAGGTGTGCAGGAAGCGGTCGACGAAGAGCGCCCCCGACGGCTTGTCGAGTTCGTACTTCACCGGCAGGCCGCCCTGCGGGATCTCGATGAAGGCGTTCATCTCGTGCGGCGGATTGGCGCCGGGCGGAATTTGCGTGACGTCCATGGGGCGGGTCCTTTGCGTTTCGGGGCGTCTTAGCGTGTCCCGCGGGGGTTGGGGAGCGCGACGTTGGTGGAGTGCAGGTGTTGGAGAGCGGGACCGCCGGCGCCCTCGCCGGCAAAGCGTACCGTCCTGAAAGATCGTCGCCTGTTTTCAGCACCGATGCCGGCGAGGGCGCCGGCGGTCCTCATCACGGACCACCGCCAACACCATCACCCGCACAAACCTCGCGGTTTTGCGGCTTCACACAATCCCCACCAAAGTGGGAGGCGGGACGCAAGGACTTGCGCCGATGGATGCCGGTCTTGCGACCGGCGGTTAGTGACGCACGACCTTGCGTCCCGTTGGAGCCGT
>CAZGYQ010000025.1:0-35892 GCA_964530695.1 uncultured Caulobacteraceae bacterium | reverse complement strand
GGGGGAGCGTGGCGCAGGACGAGTCTCTTTCTGAGAGACCGGGCCCTCACCCTGCCTTCGCTCTGCTCAAGCTGTCCCTCTCCCGCACGCGGGCGAGGGAGAAGGATGTGCCACGCTCTGCGGCGAAACTCCGTTTTTGATCTTGATCAAGGGCGTACGCTGCGGCGCCCTTGTGTATGATGTGAACAACGGAAATTTGGTCGCGCCCTTCCGGAGCGTGAACCGGATCGGGAGGATGAGATCACATGACCGAGGCAGCCGTCCGCACCGCGCCCGCGAAGTCCGCGAAGACCGAACACTTCGACGTGCTCATCGTCGGCGCGGGGATTTCCGGCGTCGGCGGCGCGTATCACCTGAAGCAGCAATGCCCCGGCAAGAGCTTCGTCGTGCTTGAAGGCCTCGAGAGCTACGGCGGCACGTGGCTGATGCACAAGTACCCGGGCATCCGCTCCGACAGCGACCTCTACACCTTCGGCTACCGCTTCAAGCCGTGGGTCGGCCCGCCGATCGCCACGGCGGAAGAAATCCTCACCTACATGGGCGAGGTGATCGACGAGAACGATCTCGCGCCGCACATCCGCTACAACCACAAGATCACGACGGCGTCCTGGTCGGGTAAGGACAATCTCTGGATCATCGAGGCGACGGACGGCGACGGCGCCAAGCGCACCTTCACCGCCAATTTCCTCTGGATGTGCCAGGGCTACTACCGCCACAGCGAGGGCTACACGCCGCAGTGGCCCGGGATGGAGAAGTACAAGGGCAAGCTGATCCATCCGCAGACGTGGCCGGAAGATCTCGACTACAAGAACAAGAACGTCATCGTCATCGGCTCGGGCGCGACGGCCGCGACCCTGGTGCCGGCGATCGCCAATGACAGCGCGCACGTCACGCTCGTGCAGCGCTCACCGACGTATTTCATCCCCGGCCGCAACGAGAACGAGATCGCCAACATGTTGCGCGAGCTCGAAATCGACGAGACGTGGATCCACGAGATCGTGCGCCGCAAGGTGCTGTTCGACCAGGAAGCGTTCACGCGCCGCGCGGTCGCCGAGCCTGAGGTGGTGAAGGAAGAACTGCTCGCGGGCGTGCGCGCCATCGTCGGGCCCGACTTCGACATGGCCACGCACCTGACGCCGAAATACCGCCCGTGGCGCCAGCGCATCGCGTTCGTGCCGGACGGCGATCTCTTCCAGACCGTGCTCGCCGGCAAGACCTCCATCGAGACCGACGAGATCGAAACCTTCACCGAAACCGGCCTGCAGCTGAAATCCGGCAAGAAGGTCGATGGCGACATCATCATCTCGGCCACGGGCTTCAACCTGAACGTGCTCGGCGACATCGCCTTCACCATCGACGGCAAGCCGCTCGATTTCGCCAACACCGTCACCTATCGCGGCATGATGTTCACCGGCATCCCGAACATGGTGTGGATCTTCGGCTATTTCCGCGCGAGCTGGACGCTGCGCGCCGACATCATCGGCGATTTCGTCTGCCGCCTGCTCAACCACATAGACAAGAAGGGCGTGAAGAAGGTCGAGGTCGCGCTCCGGCCGGAAGACAAGGACATGCCGCTCTTGTCGTGGATCGATCCGGAGAATTTCAACCCCGGCTACCTGATGCGCGGCATGCATCTGCTCCCGAAGCGCGGCGACAAGCCGGAATGGCAGCACACGCAGGACTACTGGGCCGAGAAGGACGCGCTGCCGGCGATCGATCTCGACGACAAGGCGTTCGTCTACAAATAGGCGTCAGCGCAATTCCGCGCACACGTCTTCCAGCCGGGCGTAGCTCGCCTCCATGCCGTCGGTCATGCCGGTGGCGACAGCCGCGTCGCGGGCGTCCTTCGTGTAGAAATCCATCAGCGAGACAAGCGTGGTCGCGCCATCCCGCTCCTGGAACTCCAGCGTCTGAAGCGAGCCCTCGCCCTTGTCGCCGCCATCGCCCGCATCGAAAAATTCGGTGTGCACGAGCCGGACCGGCGCGGATATTTCCCGGTACTCACCGAAGACAGTGAACGCCTTACCCTCTTCGTCGCTGCGCCAGAGACAGCGGAATGCGCCGCCCACGCGCACATCCATCTCGCACACCGGCATCGACCAGCCGGGCGGCCCCAGCAGCCAGCGCTGGAACAACTTCGGTTCGGTATGCGCGCGCCATACGAGGTCGCGCGGGGCCCTGAATGAGCGCCGCACCCGCACGGTAGTGTCGGACGGCAGACTCACTTCGG
Source organism: uncultured Caulobacteraceae bacterium (assembly GCA_964530695.1). Lineage (GTDB taxonomy): Bacteria > Pseudomonadota > Alphaproteobacteria > Caulobacterales > Aquidulcibacteraceae > VFBF01. Next base: position 33,662 of record CAZGYQ010000025.1, on the reverse strand, counting down.
CGGAGTCGAAAAACATTGTCATGGGGCTCTCCTGGCTCTCGCGCTCAATCTTTTGCCTTCGGCGGTTTGCCTTGCAGTTCGTCGAGGCGCGCGAAGCTGGTTTCCCAGAGATCGCGATAGCGGTCGCGCACCTTCAAGTGCTTCGACACGGCGGGCTGCGGCACGGCTCAGGCCGAAGCCTCCGCCAGGACCTCGCTTTCGAGCCGGGCGTAGCCCATCTCCATGCCGTCGGTCATGCCGGTGGAGACCGCCGCGTCGCGCGCTTCCCTGGTGTAAAAGTCCATCAGCACGGTGAGCGTCGTCTTGCCGCCGCCGTCGTCGGAGAGGCTCATCGAGATGAGCGCGCCTTCGCCCATGTCGCCGCCGACATCGCCGGGATCATAGAATTCGGTGTGGACGATATTCCGCGGCGCATCGACGTCACGGTATTCGCCGCGGAAGCCGAACTCCTTGCCTTCGTCCTCGCTGCGCCAGCGCCACAGATATTTGCCGCCCGTGCGGACATCCATCTCGCACACCGGCATCGTCCATCCCGGCGGTCCCAGCATCCAGCGCTGCACGAGTTTCGGCTCCGTGTGCGCGCGCCACACGCTCTCGCGCGGCGCATGGAATGAGCGGCGCACCTGTACGGTCGTGTCGGACGGCAGGGTCACAGCTGCGGATTCAAAAAAAGGTCCCATGTCCAAAAGTCCTGCGTCTGGAGGAAACATCAGCCGTTGAATGCCCTTTCGAGGTCGGCGACGATGATCTTCTTCATTTTCAGCATCGCCTGCACGGCGCGATCGGCCTTCGTGCGGTCGGGGTCGCCGATAAAGCGCATCAGCGCTTGCGGCACGACCTGCCACGACACACCGTACTTGTCCTTGCACCACGCGCACTGGCTTTCCGCGCCACCGTCGGCCGTCAACCTGTTCCAGTAGTGGTCAACCTCCGCCTGGTCCTTGCAGTCGATGACGAAGGAGATGGCGTCGTTGAACGCGTGATCGCGATTGCCGGCGAGGATCATGAAGGGCTGGCCTTCGATGACGATCTGCGCGGTCATCGGATTGACGTCGGCAATCTCGACGTTCGGGAAAATCGACCTGTAGTAGTCGGCGACCTCGGACGGCGTCGTCTTCACCCACAGGCACGGCTTGATCTTCGACATCACGTTGTTCCCTTCAGTTCTTGGCTTTCGGCGGTTTGCCTTGCAGTTCGTCGAGCAGCGCATCGAGGCGCACGAAGTTGGTTTCCCAGAGCGCCCGGTAGCGTTCGAGAAAGGCGTTGGCCTCCGCGAGTGCGGCCGCCTGGATGCGGCGAGGGCGCCGCTGCGCGTCCTGGCCGATGGAAATGAGGCCCGCGCGTTCGAGCACCTTCAGATGCTTCGACACCGCGGGCTGCGAGATGGCGAACGGCGCGGCGAGTTCCGCGACCGAGGCCTCCCCTTCCGCCAGCCGCGCGAGGATCGCCCTCCGCGTCGGGTCCGCGAGGGCGGCGAAAGTTGCGTCGAGGCGATCAGCGGCATCCATATCCACATTGTTATATTGCCAGTTGGATATGGTCAAGGATTTTTCCGGCGCGCGCCTGACGTCGCGCATTTCCCTTCAAGGGCTTGATTTCGATATATCGAAATAATAGATATATCGAAGTCGAGGGCCGATTGGCGGGCCTCGCACGCAGGAATGCACATGTACGGTTTTGGACATCACCGCCGCCGCTGGAGCGGCCACTATTCGGAAGGCCATCACGGGCGCTGGGGCGGCGGCGGGCGTCACGGCGGGCGCGGCGCAGGCGGGCGCTACTTCGAGCACGGCGCACTGAAGATCATCGCGCTCGCGCTGATCGCGGAACGCCCGCGCAACGGCTACGAGATCATCAAGGCGATCGGCGAGAAGACCGGCGGCGCCTATGAACCAAGCCCCGGCGTCGTCTATCCGACGCTAAATTTGCTTGAAGAATCCGGCCAGATCCGCGCCACGGAGGTCGACGGCAAGAAGGTGTTCGAAATCACCGAGGAAGGCCGCAGCCAGCTCGACGCCAACAAGCGCATCCTTGAGACCTTCGAGGATCGCTTCAGCGAAGACGGCCCGAGCTGGGGACCGCAAGGCGGACCAGGCGGGGGCCGCGCCCACCGCAGCGAAGTGCGCCGCGCCATGGGCCGCCTCATCGGCGCCATCCGCACGAAGTTCGCCGAAGGCGTGAGCGAGCAGGACATTCCGGTGCTCGTCGCCGCGATCGATGCGGCGGCGGACGCGGTGGAAAAGGCGTGAACCCTAAAGGGAATGGACCAAGGGATGAAACTCGAGCAGCGCATCGCGCGAGACGAGTTTCATCCCCTCCACCTGCGCCTGCACGACAAGCAACTCATCGAACGGGTCGGCGTGTTTGAGTGGGACGGCGAGCGGCGTGGCGCCGTGTGCAGGCGTCAGCGAAAGAAAGTCCAGACCAAGCTCGCTGAGGATTTCCAGCACATGCTCGGGATCGCGTGGCCCTTTGCGCGTTCCGGACCGTCGTCGGGCGTTCCACTTCAGACGCATTTCCCAGATCGCCACGGCGCTGATCACGAAGTGTTCGTGTCGGGCTTCCAGGAACTGCCTTTCCTTGCGGGTCAGACCTTCGAACGAAGCCACAAGCGCATAGACATAGTGTGTGTCGAGCAGCAGCGTCACTCCTCGAGCCCGAGCAGGCGCCGGCTGAGGGCGGGATCGTCGAGATCATCGGTCCAGGGAGGGCCGTCTTCGAACACGCCATGCGCCTCTCGCACGCGGCGCACCTCCTCGAAGTCGATCCCGCCGCGCCGTTTGCCGAGCGCGAGTTCGCCGATGGCCTCGCGGACGAGCGATTCCACGGACTGATGCTTCTCCTTCGCCAGCTTGCGCAGGGCGTCGTGGACCTCTTCCGGGATGTTGCGGATGGTGATGGCCGACATCATTGAATGATATCACGTGATATCACTTTGGGCAACGACGACGCCCGGCTATAGGCTCCGGCCATGACCGCCCGCTCCATCGCCGACCTCACGCCCGTCCGCGCCAGCCCCGACCTCGCAGCGCTCGAAAAGCTCGAAGAGCGCATGCTGTGGCTGGCGGCGTGGACGATCCACAACGCCAATCACCTGCGCGAGAGCCGCGACGGGCTGAAGGTCGGCGGTCACCAGGCGTCGTGCGCGTCGATGACGACGATCATGACGGCGCTCTTCTTCCACGCGCTCCGGCCGCAGGACCGCATCGCGGTGAAGCCGCACGCCTCGCCGCTGTTCCACGCCATCCAGTACATGCTGGGCCGACAGACCCGCGAACAGCTCGAAGCGTTCCGCGCGCTCGGCGGGGCGCAATCGTATCCGTCGCGCACGAAAGACATCGACGACGTGGATTATTCCACGGGCTCGGTCGGCCTGGGCGTCGCGGTGACGGCGTTCGGCAGCCTCGTGCAGGACTATCTCGCCGCGCGCGGCAAGATTCCGCCCGAGCGCATGGGCCGCTTCATCGCGACGGTGGGCGATGCGGAGCTCGACGAGGGCAATGTCTACGAAGCGCTGATCGAGGCGTGCAAGCACGACCTGCGCAACATCTGGTGGATCGTCGACTACAACCGCCAGTCGCTCGACGCGGTGACGCCGGATCGCATGTTCGACCGCTTCGACGACATCTTCGCCGCCGCGGGCTGGCGTGTCGAAACGCTGAAATATGGTCGCGCCTTGCGTGATGCGTTCAAGGCGCCCGGCGGCGCGCAGCTGCGCGAATGGATCGACGGCTGCCCGAACGATCTCTACGCCGCGCTCTGCTTTGAAGGCGGCGCCTCGTGGCGCGAGCGTCTCGATGCGGACCTGAAAGGCCCGGCGCAGAAACTGCTCGCGGCGTATGACGACGAAGGCCTCGCGAAGCTGATGACCTCGCTCGGCGGCCATTGCCTCGAGACGATGATCGAAGCGTTCGACCGCGCGGCGTCTTCCGAAACGCCGATCTTCATGCTGGCGTACACGGTGAAAGGCTGGCGCCTGCCCTTCCAGGGGCACAAGGACAATCATTCGGGCCTCATGAATCCTTCGCAGATGGATGCGTTCCGCACGAAGATGGGCGTGCCCGAAGGCCGTGAGTGGGAGCCCTTCGCGGGCCTGCCCGTCGAAATCGAAACACAGTGCAAGGTCGCACTCGCGGCCGCGCCGTGGGCCGCGCCCGTGCAACGGCGCTTTGAAGCGCAGCGCATTCCCGTGCCCTCGCGCGCGGATTTTCCGCGCGTGGACGATGCGGAGATCTCCACGCAGGCGGCATTCGGCAAGATCCTGAACGATATCGCACGCACGGGCGGGCCGCTTGCGGACGCCATCGTCACGACGTCGCCGGACGTTTCCGTCTCCACCAATCTCGGCGCATGGGTGAACCGGCGCGGGCTTTTCAGCCGCAAGACCGACGAGGACGTCTTCCGCAAGCGCAAGATTGCGAGCGCGCAGATCTGGACCGAGACGCCGGCCGGTCAGCACGTCGAACTCGGCATCGCCGAGAACAACCTCTTCCTCAATCTCGCGGCGTTCGGCCTCGCAGCTCCGCATTTCGGCGAGCGCCTGCTGCCGATCGGCACGCTCTACGATCCGTTCATCGCGCGCGGTCTCGATGCGCTGAACTACGCCTGCTATCAGGACGCGCGATTTCTGCTTGTGGCGACGCCATCGGGCGTGACGCTCGGCCCCGAAGGCGGCGCGCACCAGTCGATCTCCACGCCGCTCATCGGCATGGGTCAACCCGGTCTCAATTCGTACGAACCCGCGTTCGCCGATGAACTCGCGGTGCTGATGCGCCACGCGCTCGAACACATGCAGGCCGATGATGGCGGCAGTTCCTATTTCCGCCTGACCACGCGCGCGCTCGCGCAGCCCAGGCGCAACGGCGATGCGTGGGAAGCCGATGCGCGCGCGGGAGCCTACTGGCTCGTCGCGCCCGCGCCGGGCGCCGAACTCGTCATCGCCTACCAGGGCGCGCTTGCGCCGGAGGCGATGGAAGCGCATGCGCGGCTGCTCGACGATCATCCGGGCGCGGGATTGCTTGCGGTGACGAGCGCAGATCTCCTGCACCGCAACTGGACGGTGGCGGGACGAAGAAGATGGGAGCGCGCGCCTTCAGGCGCGCAACCGGACGCCGATGCGGGCCTGGAGGCCCGCGCTCCCAGTCACATCGCCGATCTCCTCGCCCCCCTCTCCCCACGCGCCGGCATCGTCACGCTCATCGACGGCTCGCCGTCTGCCCTGTCGTGGCTCGGCTCCGTACATGGCCATCGCGTGCGCGCGCTCGGCGTGGAGACCTTCGGCCAGACCGGAGACCTGCCCGATCTCTATCGACGATTGCGCCTCGACGCCGACGCCATCCTCGACGCCGCCGCCGATCTCATCCTGGAATGACCCGATGAACGAATTTCTTTCCGCCGCCACGCGCTTCATCGCGGGGCTGCAGCCAACCGACTGGCTCGCGTTCGGCTCCGCGATCGCCGCCATCGCGTCGTTCCTGCTGAACCGCGCAACCGTCGACCGGCAGCAGAAAATGCAGTTTGAATCGCTGCGCGCGCAGCGCGACAGCGAGCTCATGGCGTGGGCTGGCGAAACGATCGAACGGCTTTCAGATGCGCACGGTCTCGTGCGGGACCGGCGCGACGGCCTGATGAGCGACACGGAGTTTGCGCAGCGGCGCAGCGTCATGCGGGTGCGCCTCTCCGCGCTGCTCGATCGCGGACGTCTCTTCTTTCCGAACGCGCCGGTGGACGGCCTCGACGAGACGGACAAGGAACACGCGTTCCGCGGCAAGCGCCGGCCGGCGCTCGATGCGATCACCCGCGCCTACCGGATCGTCAGCGACATGGGCAAGAAGGCCGACTACGATCTCTCGCAGGGCGTGCGCGACATCGTCTCGCAGAAACGGCTTTTTGTGTCCGAAGTCTTCGCCGACATCGATCCGCGCCGGCGCCGCGAAGCGCTCTCGAAACTCGAAAGCTGAAAAAAAGGCGACGCTCCGGAGAGCGCCGCTGAAGGGATGCACGGATGAAGGATCGATGGATCCAACGCCGTCATCCTCGCCCATCCTGCCACGGCCGGCTGTGTCGCGGGTCACAGAAACCGCAGCGCGTCGTGGTCCATGATCTGGGCCGTCGCGCCGTTGAGCATGCAGAAGAACATGTCGTCGCCGCGCGCGGTGCGGGTGACGACCATGGCCGCGAAGAACGCCGTCAGGAACAGCTGGAAGCTGCCCGCCGCGTAGTCGGTGACGAGCTCCGCACGCGCGTAGTTGTTCACGCCGTGCCTCACGAGGCCCGCGTGGTAGCGGTCGAGCAGCGCGGTCTCGTTGGCGCGGCGCTCCTCCGGCGTCATCGCCCCGCCGAGGAAATACGCGACATCCGTCGCCCCCACCGAATAGGCAATCGATTGCCAGTCGAGCACGGTGACGGGTTTGCCGCCCGCGGGCGTGCCGAACATCATGTTGTCGGGGCGGAAATCGTTGTGCGTGAGGCAACGCGGGCGATCGGTGCGGACGCGGTTGACGTCGAAGGTCTCAACCATGCGCTCGCCGATATGGCGCGCTTCGGGCGTCAGGCGGTCTGCGTACTGCGCAGTGAAGCCTTGCCAGATCGCTTTCACCATCTCCGGCGTGATCGGCTTTGCGGCCTTCGGCGTGTTGTTCACCCAGGCGTAGTCATCGAGACTGTCGTTGCCCCAGTGCGAGGCGTGGAGCTTGGCGGCCTCGTCGATCACGAGCCCCGCCGTCGCGATGCTCACGCCCTTGAGCTGGTCGCCCTGCTCGGCCGGTGCGAGATCGTCCATCATCAGCACGAATTCGTGGGTGCCGTCGTCCACGTCGGTGAACCAGCAGCGCGGCGTCGAGATCAGCGCGCTCGACGCAAGGTGGCGATAGAAGTTCACCTCCCGCCAGTAGTTGCCGAGCGAAACGCCCGCCGCGCGGCTTTCATCGCCCGGTGACGGAAACTTGCCGACCAACGAGCGCGGCGCGCCCTCGGCGTCACGCGCGTAGTCGAGAACGAAACGCACGCTTTCGCCGATCTGGCCGGTGCCCACATTCCTCGCTGTGAAGCTCTTCACGTCGGCATCGACGCCGCCTTCGCGCAGGACTGCGGTCAGCCAACGGGCGTCGATGTCCTTCGGGCGGCGGATATCCGGCTTTGTCATGCGGCTCTTCTTCAGGCGGGCAGCTGGTGGACGAAGACTTCGTTGAGCGCGATGCGGTCGCCGCGCAGGATGCACAGATCGAAGCCGCGCAATCGCCCGCCCTCCCCGTTCTCGCCGATGGTGCAGAACCAGCGCCCGCAGAAGCCGTTCGCGATGGGCCAGATTTCATCCGGGGCGTAGGTCATCGGCGGCGTCGCGCCGAAGAGGCCGGTGAGATAGGCGCGCAGCGCGTCGTGACCCTTGATGCCGGCCGCCGTCTGCGGGTCCTTGTAGTCGCAGTCTTCGGTATAGAATGTCAGCAGACGCTCGACGTCCTTGTCCGTCCAGGCCCTGAGCCAGTCGGCGTTGAATGTCGCGATGTCGATGGTCATGGGTTCATCCCGCCAGCACGCGCGCGCGATGCGCTTCTGTGAAGACTTCCGCCGGCACATGCTCCGGACCAGCCATGATCGCAATGCCGTGCATCTTGAGCATGGGGTCGGTCGCGCCGCGTTCGTGGTAGCTCTTGCGGCGCGCACGCGCTTCCGCGCCGAACTCCATGTCGAGCGTCGCCTGCAACGCGCCAGCGAAGCGCAGCCGCCGCATCCGCTCGCTGCGTTCTTCGGCGTAGGGCGAGAAATCGGGGATCGAGAGATCGTCCATCCCCTTCAGGATTTCCGAGACGATGCGTACGTCGCGATAGGTGATGGAAAGCCCGAGCCCGTTGATCGGATCGTTCCACCCGGCCGCATCGCCCACGAGCACGACGCCCGGCGCGTACGGCGCATCGGTCCAGCTGTCGTTGTTGAAATAGCTGAACAACGGGCCGGCCGGTCTTCCCTTCGCAATGGCCTCGTTGATCGGCGCGCACAGCATGCGGAAGGCGTCGAGAAAGCGTTGCGGGCCGTCAGGCCCGGCGAAGCGGCTCTTCTCGGCCAATGCGTAGCCGCCATAGACGCGTATGCGCCCTTCGCCCTGCGGAAACGCGAGAAAGCCGAAATCGCCTTCCGTGCCGATCGCCTGCAGGTCGTCGCTCCAGCCGTCGCATCCATCAACGAGCAGGCCCGCGAACCAGTGGTGCGGCTTGTCCTGGTGCAGCGTGATCGCGCACGCTTCGCGCACAGGCGACATGCGTCCATCCGCGCCGATGATCAGCGGCGCATGCGCGACGCGTTCCACCCCCTCGTGCGTGAAGGTCACCGACGGCGCCGCGCCGCCGACGATCTTGTTCACATCCACAGGCCGCAGCGTTTCCGCGCCGGCGCGCGCAGCTTCGTTGAACAGTGTTTCGCAGTGCACGGGATGTCGAATGCACAGCGGTCCCGGAATCCCGGGCAGGATCGCATCGAGGGGCAACGCCGCCGCCTCGGCAGCCTCGGGCGCGACGCTCTCGTCGTAGGTGATGTGGCGCGCGAGATGGTGGCCGCCGGCCTCCATGAGCAGGTCGTAAAGCCCCACGCGCTGCGTCTCGACCACACCCCACGGCGCAATCCATTCGCCGCGCACGCGGTCCTGGTAGACGGCCTGCGCTTCGAGGACGAGCACCTTGCGCCCCGCCCGCGCCATGATCGCGCCCATCGCCCCGCCGGCGATGCCGCCGCCGACAATGACAAGATCGTAGGTCGATCCTGGGGACATCTCGCGCTCCCTGATCCGCTTTTTCGATGCCGTCGCGTCAAGGCGGCGGATGCGGGCCGCGTCACTTTCCGCTCACGTTCCGGCCTTTGCAAGGCGCGCCCGCTTGCAGGGATGCGGCGAACGTGGTGCCTTCAGCATCAAACACGTCATGACGTTACGGGAGCGAAGCATGGAAGACCGGATCACAGTGACGATGCGCGACGCCGTGGCCGATGTGCGGCTCGTGCGCGCCGACAAGATGAACGCGCTCGACGACGCGATGTTCTCCGCGCTGATCGAGACCGGCGAGCGCCTGAAGAGCGACAAGTCGGTGCGCGCCGTGGTGATCTCCGGCGAAGGCCGCGCCTTCTGCGCCGGGCTCGACATGGGTAACTTCGCCAAGATGGCCTCGGGCGAACGCAAGGGCGGCGCCGGCGCGCTCGTCACCGAGAACCGCACGCCGGGCGGCGCCAACCGCGCGCAACAGGCGGTCTATGTATGGCGTGAAATTCCCGTGCCGGTGATCGCGGCCGTGCACGGCGTGGCGTTCGGCGGCGGCTTCCAGCTCACGCTCGGCGCCGACATCCGCTTCGTGGCGCCCGATGCGAAGCTCGCCATCCTCGAGATCAAGTGGGGTCTCATCCCCGACATGGCCGGCATGGTGCTGCTGCGCGGCCTCGTGCGCGATGATGTTGCGCGTGAACTCACCTATACGGGCCGCGTCTTCGCCGGCGAGGAAGCGCTCTCGCTCGGCATCGCCACGCGTGTGTGCGCCGACCCTTACGCGGAAGCGCTCAAGCTCGCCGCAGAGATCGCAGGCAAGAGTCCCGACGCGATCCGCGCCGGCAAGCGCCTGTTCGCCGTCATGCAGGATGGCGATCCAAAGCAGATCCTGCTTGAGGAATCGCGCGAACAGGTCGCGCTCATCGGCTCGCCGAACCAGATCGAGGCGGTGATGGCCGGCATGGAGAAGCGCGCGGCGGCGTTCAAGGACTGAGGTTGTGTTCCCTCCCTCCCCTCAATGGGGAGGGTGGCGCGAAGCGCCGGGTGGGGTGCGCGCTTAGTGACGGGGGGAGATGCTGGAAGGGCGAGGCGCCGTTCCTCTCGCGTCAAATCTTCAAGTTCAGCGCGCACCCCCCACCCGACCTTCGCTTCGCTCAGGCCACCCTCCCCATCGAGGGGAGGGAGAGCTACACTGCACAAAATCGAATGGAGGAGACATCTATGGCACGCCTCACCGGAAAAACCGCCGTCATCACCGGCGCAGCCAGCGGCATCGGACGCGCGTCGGCGTTGCTGTTTGCGCGTGAAGGCGCGGCCGTCATCGCCGTCGATCTCTCCGAAGACGTCACGAAGACCGTCGAGATGCTGAAGGCCGAGGGCGGCAAGGGCGTGGCGATCGTCGGCGATGCGGCGTCCGCCAAGGTCATCGGCGACGCCGTCGCGCTGGCGGAGAAGGACTACGGCGGCATCGACGTGATGTTCGCCAATGCGGGCGTTTCGGGCGGCCTGCCGGGCTTGTTTGAACTTACGGAAGAAAACTGGACCAACCTGCTGCGCATCAATCTCGTGGGCGTGTTCCTTGCGGTGCAGGCGGCCGCGCGGCCGATGGTGGAGCGCAAGCGCGGGTCCATTATCTGCACCGCGAGCGTGGCCGGCATCCGCTCCGGCGCGGGCGGCATGCCCTATTCGGCCTCGAAGGCGGGCGTCATCTCCATCGCCCAGACGGCGGCGAACCAGCTTGCGGGCTCCGGCGTGCGCGTGAACGCGATCTGCCCCGGACTCACCGAAACCGGCATGACGAAGCCCGTTTTCGATCATGCGCGTTCGCGCGGCACCGAAGGCAAGATCGGCCAGCTCAATCCGTTGAAGCGTGCTGCGGCGCCCGAGGAACTCGCGCAGGTCGCGCTGTTCCTCGCGAGCGACGAAGCATCCTACGTGAACGGACAGGCGATTGCGGTCGATGGCGGGTTGTCGAGCTCCCACCCGGTCGTGCCGGGGAAGATGGCCTAGACGTTCGGCGCCGCCAGCACGACCCCGACCAGCACCGCCGCATAGTGCACGCCGGACGCGGCGAGCACGAACATGTGCCAGATCGCACGCCGGTACGGCAGGCGCTCCCACACGTAGAAACACACACCCGCCGTGTATATGAACCCGCCGACAACAAGCAGTGTCAGCGCGACTGGCGACACGCCCGCAAGAAACGGCTTCAACGCGACCAGCGCGATCCAGCCGAGCAACAGATACGCCGCGATCCAGATCTTCTTCGACAGGCCCGGCGCGAACAGCTTTCCCGCCGCGCAGCCGAGCGCGATCACCCACACGCCCGCTGTCATGCCGATCGCCCACCAGCCGTCGAAACGCTGCGTCGTGAACGGCGTGTAGGAGCCCGCGATCATCAGGAAGATCGCCGCGTGGTCCAGCCGACGCAGTACGCCGCGCAAGTTGGGGCGACGCGCTAGATTGTAGATCATCGAGGCCGTGAGCATGCCGATCCAGCACAGCGCGTAGATCGTGACGGCGCTGACGCGCCCGACGCCGCCCTGCCAGATCGCAAGGCCCAGAAGCACGAGCCCGGCGATGGCCGCGCCTGTCACGCCTGTCACATGCACCCAGCGATCGGCGCTGCGTTCGGCGCTCGTGCGGTAAAAGGAGGTCGGGTCCGTTTCGACGAGCGAGGCATTCATCGCAAACCCCATGCAAGGCGCCCAGGCGGATCGCCTTGGGAACGTAGGGCCGACGGCGACGAACGCAAAGGGCTTCAGTCGCCGTCGCGCCGGCGCACCGTCGCTTCGAGCCCATCGGCGTCGAGGACCTTCACGCCAGACTTGCCCATCTCGATGAGCCCTTCGTCGCGCAGGCTCGCAAGCTTGCGGTTGAGCTTCTCGCGCGACACCGAGATGCGGCGCGCCATTTCCACCTGTGTGAGCTGCACCGCGCGCGCGCCGCGACCGCTTTCATCCAGCAGCAGCCCGGCGAGCTTGGCGCCGAGGTCATGCAGCACGGCGCGCTCAAGGGTCGCATCGGTGGCCCTGAGCCGCGCCACGAGCTCCCCCGCCAGAGCCAGCATCGCCGGCGGTTCGCTCTTCAGCGCGTCAAGCAGCGCGTCGCGGGAAATGCGCAGCAGCCGCGTGCGCCGGAGCGCGGTCATGTCCGCCGAGCGCGGGCCGCCGTCGATGACGGCCATGTCGCCGGCCACATCGCCGGCGCCGAGGGCGGCGAACCGCACCTGCTTGCCGCCGGCCGTCGTGACCCCGACCTCAAGCTCGCCCTCAAGAATGACATAGAGCGCGTCGCCCTTGTCCCCCTTGGCGCAGAGCCGCTCGTCCGCCGCCAGGCGCACCTCCGCGCCGCGGTCGACCAGCATCTGGCGGGTCTCCTCGGTCAGGGCGCGAAAAAGCCGGCTCTGGGCGAGAGCTGCGGCGGCGACGGTCTGGCTCATGAACACGATCCTTCACCGTCCGGCCTAAGGCGCGGCGGCGCTTCGTCAAGGCGGCGCGGGCCGCCTCAACAAGACTTAAGGCGCCGCCGCCCGCAAGCCGCCTCGCCTGCCTGTCGCGGCAGCTGAAGCCACGCGGCGCCTCCTGAGGGGTGCGCGCGGCGGCGAATAACCCCCTGAGGGGGCTCTTCGTGGCGCGCGAGGGGAAACTGCCTTTAAGCGGTCTGGTAAGGAATCGCCTTAAGAGCCTCGTTCCATGACAATCATGCGCATCATCGGGATCGACCCCGGCCTGAACCGCTGCGGCTGGGGTATCATCCTGGCCGATGGCGCCCGGCTCTCGCACGTGGCCCACGGGGTCGTGCGCCCCAAGGCCGATCTCTCCATGGGCCGCCGGCTCGCCGCGATCCTCGACGGTCTCGAGGCCGTGATCGAACAGCACGACCCCCATGAGGCGGCGGTCGAGGAGACCTACGTCAACGCCCAGAACCCGAAATCGGCGCTCGCCCTCGGCCAGGCCCGGGGCGCAGCGCTCATCGCGCCCGCCCGCCACGGCCTCGACATCGGCGAATACGCGCCCGCGGAAATCAAGAAGGCGCTGGTCGGCACCGGTCAGGCTGAAAAGGAACAGGTGGCCTTCATGGTGCGCCGCCTGATGCCGGCCGCGGGCAACGTGGTGGCGGACGCCGCCGACGCGCTCGCCGTCGCCATCTGCCACGCCGCACACGGCGGCTTCCGCAAGCGCCTCGGAGGCGTGGCGTAGGATCACCCTCCCCCGCTTGCGGGGGAGGGAAATGCGAGCGCATGCGAGCGAGGGAGAGGGCCTGTGAGACGCGAGAACTCTGTCGTCCTACGGGCCCTCACCCTGACGTCGCTGCGCGACGTCTGTCCCTCTCCCGCCCGCGGGAGAGGGTGACATGATCGGCAGTCTCAAGGGCGTGGTGACCGCCATCGGAGAGGACGCGGCCCTCATCGAGGTCAACGGCGTCGGCTACGTGGTGCAGGCGGGCTCGCGCACGCTGTCTCGCCTGTCCGTCGGCGAAGCCGCGATGCTCGCCATCGAGACGCACGTGCGCGAGGACGCGATCAAGCTCTACGGCTTCTCCAGCGAGGAGGAGCGCGGCTGGTTCACGCACCTGCAGTCCGTGCAGAGCGTCGGCGCCAAGGTCGCGCTCAACATCCTCGATACGTTGACCACCGGCGACATCGGCGACGCGATCTCGCTGCAGGACAAGGCGAGCTTCGCACGCGCCAACGGCGTCGGCCCCAAGCTCGCTGCGCGCATCGTGCAGGAACTGGCCGGCAAGGCCCCGCCGCGCGGCTTTCTCGCGCACGCGCCGCTTTCCGCGACGGCGAAGGGGCCTGTGCTGGTGGCCGGCGGATCGGGCGCACGCGGCGAAGCGGTGAGCGCGCTGGTCAATCTCGGTATCGACGCCGCCACCGCCGCGCGCGCTGTCGCCACGGCGATGAAAACGCTGGGCGAAGACCCTGCGACTCCCGATCTCATCCGCGCGGCCCTGAAGGAAGTGCGCGGCTGAGCGCACGCGCCGCGTTTGCGCGCACGCCAGCATCCGGTACGGTTTCGCGCATGATAGAACTGCACGCACGCGCCGGCGCGCTCAACGACACCCGCGTCATCGAACTCGGCCAGCTCATCGCCGGCCCCTTCTGCGGCCAGCTCTTCGCCGATCACGGCGCCGACGTGATCAAGGTCGAAGCGCCTGACCAGGGCGATCCGCTGCGCACGTGGGGGCGCGGTGAAATCCCTACATGGTGGGCCGTCGCGGCGCGCAACAAGCGCTGCGTCACCGCCGACATGCGCAAACCGGAGGGCCGCGACATCGTCCTGCGTCTCGTCGCGCAGGCCGACGTGCTGATCGAGAATTTCCGTCCCGGCACGCTGGAGAAATGGGGCCTCGGCTACGACGTGCTGAAGGCGCGCAATCCGCGCATCGTGCTGGTGCGCGTGTCGGGCTACGGCCAGACCGGCCCTTATTCGCCGCGCGCGGGATACGCATCCGTCGGCGAGGCGATGGGCGGGATGCGGCATCTCTGCGGCGAACCGGACCGTCCGCCGAGCCGCGCGGGCCTGTCGCTCGGCGATACGCTCGCGGCGTCGTTCGCCTTCATGGGCGCGCTGATGGCGTTGAAGGAACGCGATCGTTCGGGCCTCGGGCAGGTTGTCGATTCTGCGATCTACGAAGCGGTCCTCGCGGTGATGGAAGCGACGATCCCCGAATACAGCGTCAACGGCGAGATCCGCGGTCGTTCCGGCGCCAAGCTCGCCGGCATTGCGCCGTCGAACGTCTATCCGTGCGCGGACGGCGCGATTCTCATCGCGGCCAATCAGGATTCCGTGTTCGACCGCTTCTGCACCGCCATCGACCGCACGGAATGGATCAAGGATCCACGCTTCATCGATCACCGCGCGCGCGGCGCGCATCAGGATCTCCTCGACGAACTCATCGGTGAATGGACGCAGTCGCGCACCATGGCCGAAGTCGAATCCCTGATGACCGAAAGCGGCGTGCCCGCGGGCCGCGTGAATCGCGCGCCGGAAATGCTCGCCGATCCGCACTTCGCCGCGCGGCGATCCATCATCGATGTCGAACATCCGATGATCGCGAACCTGAAGATGCAGAACGTCTTCCCGCGCCTCTCGCGCACGCCGGGCGAAGTGGCGTGGCCGGGCCCCGCGCTGGGCGCCCACAACAGCGAGGTCTACGGCGCACTGCTCGGCGCCGACGACGCCCAACTCGCGGCATGGCGGGCGATGAAGGTCATCTGATCAGGCGGGATCGGTCCACGGCGCCGAAGCCAGCGTCGCGCAATCAGGCGCACGCGGCCTGACGACCGCACCGGCTGCAATCGCGCGTGCAGCGCGCAGCACCGCGTCCGGGAGGTCCTCCGGATCAACATAGGTGAAGGCGTCCGAGCCGTTGCGCGCGATGGTGCGGGTGATCCACGAGTCCGCCGCGGGCGTCACGATGGCGAGCCCCGCCGCGAGGCCCTCCACCAGCAATCCCGAACTGCGCCGCGCGTACGCATCCGGCGCATACGGCAGCAACAGCACGTGCGAAGCGGCGAGCACGCCGTGAAATGCGTCCTGATCGAGCGCGCCGTGCACGAGATCGACGCCGTCCGCGCCCGCGCGCAGACGCGCCATCGCCTTCATCACCGAAGCATCCGCGCCCGCCTCGCCCGCCATCAGCTGGATGGTGAAGCGCACGTCAGCCTCGCGCCGCACGGCGGCGACAAGATCGGGCAACAGATGAAAGCCCTTCTCGCGCCGCGATTCGCCGATGAACGCCACACGCACCGGCGCCGGCGTGGGTCGTCGCGCCGCATCATCGCCAAGCCGTACAAGATCGACGGGAATGCGGATCGTCCGCACGGCGCGCCCGAGTATTGCGCCATAGGCGCCGGCAAGTTCATCGGTATCCGCGCACCAGTCGATGGCGGCGCTCTCGCCCGCCGCGCGACGCAGCGCATCGCGACCATCCGCACCCGCGGGCGGATCAAACCGCAGACACATGCTCACCCGCGCGCCGCGCGCCGTGATCTCCGCTGCCTGCCGCGCAGCGTGCACGGCCTCGGCCCAGAACAGCGTGGGAAAATAGGCGCGGTCTCCTGCCTTCCAGTCGAAGGGCGCGATGGCGTCCGCAAGTTCGCCCGCAAACGACGCGGCGCGCGCGACGGTCGCATCGTCCTCTCCCGCCGGCGCGCCGAGCACCGCACGACGCAGGCGTTGCGTCGCCTTCTCGCCGAGCATTGCGGTCGCAAGCCCGCCAAGACCGGTGCGCGACTGCGGCGCGGGCGACGCACGACGGAACACGCGAGCGAAGGGAATGCCGAGGGAGGCGATTTCCGGCGCCGCTTCCGCATGGAAGGCGCCGTGCACGCCAATGCCCGCCGCCGCCGCTTCGCGCGCGATGATGCGCACATAGTCGAAGCAGTGCCCGCCCACGGTCCGCAGATTGGGCTCGATGATGACGAGACGGCGCGTCATTGCTGGGTGGATGCATGCGCCCGCGCGCGATGTTCGTCCAGCATGTCGCGCAAGGTGGTTTCCCATGGCGTTTGCGCGCGCCATCCGGCCGCCGCCAGGATTGCGCCCGCGTCGCCCCTCGCGATCAGCGCGCGCCCGGCAGGGCCTTCGTCGGGATGCTCGTCGACGGCGATGGGAACACGCGCCAGCGCGATCATGTCCCGCAGCGCCTCGCTCATGATTCGCGTCGATCCGCTCGCGATGTTGAACACGTCCATGCCCGGCGTCGCCGTGCGGCCGGCGATCACCGACGCGATGGCACGCACGCAGTCGCGCACATCCACGAAATCGCGCCCCTCGTCGAGCCGGCTGGTGCGCACTTCCGGCGCCATGCGGCCGGCTTCGATCGCCGCGATCTGCGCGGCGAATTTCGGCAGCGCATACGCCGTCGACTGGCCCGGCCCGATGATGTTGAACAACCGCAGCACCGTGGCGCGCAGCCCCGCCTCCACGGCGGGCCGCAACGCAACCTCCGCCGCAGCCTTCGTCGCCGCATAGAGATCGCGCGGGCCCAACGGTGCGGATTCGCGGACCGGCTCGGGATGATCGAAAAACGCGGCGCCGTACGCGAGACCCGATCCCGCCAGGATGAAATGCGCCCGCGGACATTGCGCGCGCACCGCGTCCGCGAGCAGCGCCACAGCCCCCGCATTCACCGCGAACGCCGCCGCCGGGTCCTCGCGCGCCGCCGCCGGCGACGCCACGCCCGCCAGATGCACGACGACGTCCGGCCGCGCAGCCGCGACGAGCGCGCCAATCGAGTCCGCGTTTGTGAAATCGACCGCGACATCGCAGTCGGGCGAAGCCCGCCGTCCCGCCCGCACGACCTCCGCGCCCGCCAGCAGCGACGGAAGCAGATCGCACGTCCACCGTCCGATAAATCCAGAAGCCCCCGTCACCAGAACGCGCACAGCGGCCTCTCGCGGGTGTCAGACGTTCACGAAGTTTTGCGTACGCAACATCGTGTATCCCTTGATGAGTTCGGCGATGCCGCGATCGAGCGACCAGTCGGGCCGCCAGCCGGTCGCCTCGATCTTTTCGTTGGATACGATGTAGTCTCGCTTGTCGGGGTCCTCGCCCACCGGCGCCTCAAGGTACGCAAAGCTCGGGACATGCTCCTTGATCTTCGCGCAGAGCTGCAGCTTCGAGAGGTTCGCTTCGGAAAGCCCCACGTTGTAGGCTTGCCCGTTCATCGCCTCATAGTTGTCAAGCGCATGCAGGAACGCCTTCACCACGTCGCGGACATGGATGAAGTTGCGGCGGAAATGGCCTTCGAAAATCACCACCGCGCGATCCTTCACCGCGCGCAACGTGAAATCGTTCACAAGCAGGTCGATGCGCATCTTCGGCGCCATGCCGAACACCGTCGCCAGACGCACGGTCACGCCGTTGCCGGAGTCGAGCACAGCCTTTTCGGCTTCCACCTTCGTCACGCCGTAGATGGAGATCGGACGCAGCGGCGACTCTTCCGTGCAGAACGCATCCTTCTCGCCGACGCCGTAACCGGAGTTCGTCACCGGATAGACGATCTTCTGGTTCCTGCTCATGCGCTGGACGAGGGAGACGATCGCGTCGCGGTTGAGCGTTTCGGCGCCAATCGGATCCTGCGCGCAGATCGGCGCGCCGACGAGCGCCGCCAGCGGAACAATCACGTCATGCTTCGGCACCAGATCGTCGAGCACGCGCGTGTCTCGCGCATCGCCCTTGACCGGCGTGAAGCCCTCGTAGCGGCAGCAATCGGCGAGGCTGTGGCCGTGCAGTTCGAAGCGATCGAGGACGGTGACGGAATCTCCGCGCGCCAACAGCGTGGGAACGAGGATTGACCCGATGTATCCGGCTCCGCCGGTCACAAGCACTTTCATTTCAGATCCAGTCCGCAAGGTTGAATTTCGACACGCGCCGATAGCGCGTGTCAGCCGCCTGCCGCAAGGCGCAATGGGCGCACAGGCCGGTTCGACATGGCGAGAGAAGCGCCGTTCGGACGCACGCCCGACATGATCACCGTCGAGCCCGGATAATCCATCCGGATCGGCAGCACCACGTTGGGCGCCACGCGTGCGACGACTTCAGTGATGCGATCCGGCGGCGCCAGCATCAACAGGAAGCCGCCGCCACCCGCGCCGCAAAGCTTGCCGCCGTAGGCGCCGGCCGCCCGCGCCTTCGCGTAGAGATCGTCGATCTCCGGATTCGATATCTTGGAAGACAGACGGCGCTTGATCTGCCAGCTCTCGTCGAGCATCGCGCCGAGCGCGGCGACGACGTTCGGGTTCGCACCCTCCAGCATCGCCACGCAGTCCTCGACGAGGTCGTAGAGCTTGCCGAGATCGGTATCGAGCTTCTTGTCCTTGGTGGCTTCGAGCTGTTCGTCCAGCACGGCCGTCGCGCGCCGCGCGATGCCTGTGTAGATGAGCACCATCGACTCGTTCAGCGCCGCCTGTGTTTCCGCGCGCAGGCTGACGGGCGAAATGCGGATGCGGTCGCCCTCGAAATCGAACCTATTGAGTCCGCCGAAGGAAGCGTGGAGCTGATCCTGCACGCCGACGCGCTCCTTGAGCACATCGCGCTCGAACCGCATCGCCTCGCGCGCGAGATCCAGTTTGGTGAGTTCATCGCCGCCCATGGAGCGGATCAGGTTCACGAATCCTACAGTGAAGGACGACGATGACCCGAGGCCGCCGCCGCTGGACGGCAGATCCGACATGACGCTGATGTCGAGATGGCGATCGACGCCGTAATCCTGCAGGACAGAGCGCACGACGGGGTGCTGGATCTCCTCGACCCGGTCGACCGTTTCCAGTTTCGAATACGCGACGCGATAATTGTATCCGATAGATGTTTGCAAGATCGTGGCGGCAATATAAATGTATTTGTCGATCGCCATGCCAACAACGGCGCCCGGACGATTTGCGAAATACTCTGGATAGTCTGTCCCGCCGCCGAAGAAGCTCACCCTCAACGGGGTTCTCGTCATGTAGGCCATGGCGAAGTCCCTTGTATCGTCGATCCATTCAACGGGCGAGCCCGCGTTGTCCCGTCGGTGGGTCTACTGCACCGCTCCCGCGGCGGTCCAGCGACTTCGGCGCCCGTTCGGGTTGTTCTTTTGCACTGCGGTAGTGTACCCCGCCCGCGACTGGATCAGGCGCTTTGAGGATCACGATGAAACCCGGGGACAAACTGGACATGGTCTGCCGCTTCTGCGGCGCCCGTGAGGTCGAACTCTTTCTCGATCTGGGCGATCAGCCCCACTGCAACCGCCTCGTGCCGCCGGAACTGGCTCATGCGCCGCCGCCCGCCTTCCCGCTCCGGGCCGGTTTCTGCCGCGCCTGCACTGGCGTCCAGATCGACCACACGATCCCGAAGGAGAGCATGTTCTCCGACTATCCTTATGTCTCGGGCACCACAAAGACCCTGCCGGCGCACTTCGCGGAGACCTCGAAACGTCTTGTGGAGTCCTATAGCGCCAAGGCCGGCGACCTCGTGGTGGACATCGGCTCCAACGACGGCACCTGGCTGAAGCAATACGCGCCCTTCGGGCTTGAGGTCCTCGGCGTGGAGCCCGCGACCAACGTGGCCGATCTCGCGACCGCCGCCGGGGTGCGGACCTGGAACCGCTTCTTCAACGAGGAAACCGCCCGCGAGATCCGCGCGCAGCATGGCGCGGCCAAACTCGTCACGGCGTCAGGCGTCTTCTTTCACCTGGAAGAGTTGCACTCGGTCACCCGCGGCATCAAGGCGCTGCTGGCGGAGGATGGCGTGTTCTGCGTGCAGGCCATCTATCTCGGCGGCATGATCGAGAACGTCGCGTTCGACCAGATCTATCACGAGCATCTTTGCTATTATACGTTGCGCTCGCTTTCGCACCTGCTGGAACAGCACGGGCTTGAGATCTTCGACGTCTCGCTTGTGCCGATCCATGGCGGCTCGCTGGAGGCGCACGTCGGCCACAAGGGCGCCCGTCCGGTGAAGTCTTCCGTGGAACGGATGCGCGCGACCGAGACGGCCAAGAAATTCGGCGAACTCGCCACCTACCAGGACTGGGCGCGCAAGGTCTGGAAACTGCGCGACGACCTGCTCGCGACGCTGCGGGACTTCAAGGCGCGTGGAAAATCCGTCCACTGCTATGGCGCGCCGGCGAAGGGCGCGACCCTGCTCAACTCTTTCGGCATCGGGCCCGATCTTGTGGCGCTCGCGGTGGAAAAGAGCCCGCTCAAGTTCGGCAAGCTCATCCCCGGCGCCGGCATTCCGATCGTCGACGAAGCGACCGCGCCGAAGCCGGACGCCTACCTCCTCCTTTCCTGGAATTTCATCGACGAGTTTCTGGTGAAGGAAGAAGCGTACCTTCGTTCCGGCGGCGCCTTCATCGTGCCAGTGCCGGCGTTGCGCGTGGTCACCGCCGCCGACCTGCCCGCCAGCGCGGCGTGAGCGCATGTCCGGCGCGGTGCTCGTCTTCGGCGCTTCAGGATTCGTGGGGCGCAATCTTGTCGAGCGCCTGACGGCCGATGGGCGTGAAGTATTCGCCGTGACCGGGTCCGGCGCGCCGGTTCCGGGCGCGGCGCGCACGGTGGCGCTTTCCTCCATCTCGGACTTGGGCGCCCTGCCGGCCGACATCGTGGCGTGCCACGTGGCGGCGTACCGCTATGACGCCGGGCGTTTCGATCTCGCGCAGAGCGACATCCTGCTCAACAACAACGACCTGAACGGTCGCATCCTGCACTTCTGCGCGGAGCGGAAGATCGCGGAACTGCGCATGGCGAGTTCCGTGGCGGTGTACGAGGCGGGCCTGTCGGTGATGGACGACGCCCGTCCGATCGACCTCAATGCGCCGCCCTTCGAGAGCGAGGCGTTCTATGCGTGGTCCAAACGCTATGCGGAGATTTCCGTGGGGCTCTATGCGAAGCGCTTCGGCGTGAATGCGGTGATCTTCCGGCTCTCCAACCCCTATGGCCCGTACGACAGCGTCAACCCGAACAAGGCGCATGTGGCGCCGGCGTTCGTGATGAAGGCGCTCGACGCCAGTCCGGTCTTTCCGATCCGGGGCGATCCGAACGTGGAGCGGGACTTCACCTTTGTCGGCGATGTCGTGGAGGTGTTCTCACGATCTATCGCCTGGCGGGACCGGAGCGAGACGTTCAACGTCTGCCGCGGCGAAACATCCACGCTGGGCGAGCTCGCCGAGACCGTCATGCGCGTGGCGGGCGTGACAAAGCCCATTGAGGCGGGCGCGCCCGGCGCCTTCGGGCCGGCGAAGCGCGCCTCCACATCCGAACGCATCCGCAGGGAACTTGGCGTCACGTTCCGCACGCTGGAGGACGGCATGAAGCCCACCATCGACTGGTATCGCCATGCCTTCGTCCGCTGACCCCGTCCTGATCGTCGGCGCCGACGGCTTCATCGGGCGCAACCTTGCGGCTTACTTCGATGCGCGCGGCCAGCGCTGGCATGGCGTCCACCGGCGCGATGGCGATCTATCCGAGCCGGGCGTGGCGGACGCGGCGTTCGCAAAAGCGCCCAAGGCATCGAAAATCTTCCACGTGGTGACGCGTCAGCGCACCGGCCCCGTGCAGTACGCCATCCAGGGCGAACTCATGCGCATCAACACGCGCATCCACCTCAACGTACTCGAAGCGTGGCGCCAGTTTCAGCCGCAAGCCAAGCTCATCTCGATGGGCTCCTCGTGCACCTATCCTGAGTCCGACGCGCCGTTGCCCGAGTCCCGCTTCGGCGAGGGCGGCGCGCACCCTTCCGTGTACGGCTACGCACTAGGCAAAATGGCCGTAGCGACGGGCAGCAAGGCCTACGGCGAGCAGTACGGACTGAAGTGGCTGCATTGCGTGCTCGCCACCCTCTTCGGTCCGCACGACAACAAGGCCGAGGATCGAAGCCACTTCATGGGCGCGATGATCGACCGCGCAGTCCGCGAGAAGCGAGCGGGCGCGAAATCTTTCACCGTCTGGGGGAATCACGACACCGTCAGGGAGCTCCTCTACGTCGAGGACGAGATCGAGGCCATTCTCGCGGCCGACGCCGCGTTCGAGAACCGCATCGTGAACGTCGGAGCGAACACCCCGGTGACCGTAGGTCAAGCAGCGAACGCCATTCTCGCCGCACTGGACTGGAAGGTCCCGCTGACCTCGCCCGAGGGCAGCTTCCAGGGCGCCGGCTACAAGATGCTCGACAGCGCGGCGTTCCTTGACGCCACTGGGTGGCGGCCGCGCTTTTCCCTGCAATCAGGAATTCACAGCCTGATTGCGACGGAATATTGAATTTCACGCGTTTGGCGTGCTGGGTGGCAATCGCTGAAGTCCAGTAAAGCAAAAGCGTGACATGCAAGTAACAATGGTGCTGCAGTGCGGCCGGGTCGGATCGGTGTCTATTGTTCGCGCGCTGCAGGATGCGGGCGTCCGCAACGTCTACCACATCCACAAGATCGCCTTGGACCAGATCCGGGAGGATCTCAGGTCACACATGGACCATGCGGTGCCAGTGGACCTGCTCTGGTCAGCGGCGTTCGCGCTTCTGCTTGATCAAGGTCTGAAATTCGACATTGTCTGCCCCATCCGCGAACCGATCACCCGCGACATGTCCATGCTGCTCTACGGCGTCACCGACGTGGCGGCCGCGGGCGGCGTCGAGGGGTTGGTGGCTTCCTTCGTCGCGCGCCGCAAGGACTTCGCATCCGACTGGCTGAACAAGCATCTGAAGCTGCCTTTCCGGATCGACGGCATGGAGGGCAGGTTCGATCGCCAGGCCGGTTTCGGCGTCACGGAGCGCGGCGACGTGCGCGTCCTGATGATCCAGCACGAAATGGAGCCGCGGGCCAAAGCGCTGGCGATCAGCGACTTCCTGCGCCTGCGCGCGCCCATCACGCTGGAACGGCGCAACGAGACGATTCTGCCCGCCGACCAGCAGGAAGCGTTCCGCGCGGCGCTCGGGACGCTGGAGCCGGAGCAGATCGGCTACGACTGGGAACTCGCGCAGGACTACTACTGCCAGGAAACGCTGCTCGCCCAACTCGAACCGCTGGGCCTCGCGCACATTCTCGAACTGGCGCCGCGGCGCTGGCGGGACTCCGAGCCGCCGAGCGCTTCCGCGCCGGCGCGTCTAGTTCGTCTTCCATAGCCACGAGTGCTGCTCGAAGCGGTTGTCGTTCGTGACGCCGTAGTTGAGCGAATTGCCCTTCGGAATCAGGCCGCGGTGCCGCCGCTCTATCTCGGCCCAGCGTGCGCGCAACTTCGCCACCGCGACGTCCGATTGCCGCGCATCCGTCAGTCCGTCGGCATACTCAACGCCGCGCAGATCCGCTCTCATCGACGCGAAGTCGGTGGCGAAAGCTTCGACCGTCGCATCGTCGGGCAATGACTCCCTGAGCATGCGCGCGAGATTGGCGCCGAGTTCGATATCGGTGCTTGTGTGCTTGAGATAGGCCTTGCGATACGCCGCACAATCGCCGAGCAGCGACAGCGCTGCGTAGGGCTCCTGCCCGTCGAACAGGTAGCCAACCCCGCCTTCGGATCTATAGGCGTACCAGGCCAGCGAATCCTCCACTTCGGCGATCGGGCTAGCGGTCGCGCGTTCCTCCGGATAGTCGAAGAACACGCCGAGCGCGCGGTCGAGGAAACCGACGTTGAGATTGCGGAAGAGCCGCATCTTGAATTCAGTATCGCCGGCGGCGCGGAACGAGGAGTCGTAGTAGCCGAACCGGTCGTGCAGGTCGCGCCGGTAGAGGCCGCCGACCCAGGACACGTAGGTCGTGTCGAGATAGGTGGATTCTTTCGCGGCATGGCCGCGCGCATAGACCATCACGTCGCTCACGAAGAGCCCGTTCATGTCCACCTGCGTGACGATGCTGTCCGACATCGCCCAGTCCATCGACGGATCGGCGTCGAGCATCGCAGCGAGCCGTTCGAGCGCATCTGGATAAAGCCCCTCATCGACGCCAAGGCAGGTGATGTATGTCCCGCGCGCGAAGCCCAGTGCACGGTTCCACGCGGCCTGGATGGTCTCGCGCTCTTCGGCGCGCACAAAGAGGTAATCGTGCTTCAGCACGTCGATGTGCGCTTCCACCGCCGCCTGCTCTCCGGCCGGCGAATTGGCGTCGACAAAGATGATTTCGCATTTTCCCGCATGCGCCAGCGTCTGTCGCTCCAGCATGCGCAGGAAGAACGGCATCTTCGACGCGGCGTTGTAGAGGGATACCAGAATTGAGACGACCGGCGCCGGATTGCGACGGTGGTCGTCGATCACCGCACAGCCGGCCTTCGCATCGATGGGATTTTTCCGCAATGGCGCGACCCGCGCCTCAAGCAGTCCGCGCACCTTGTCCGGCGACGCCGAAGGCCCGTACTGCGCCGCCAGCATTTCGGCGACCGAAGCCTTGTTGTTCTGTTCCAGGACCGCCGTGATCCCCGGCAGGTAGTTCCACCGGTCCCCGCCCGTCACGCGCAGAAGCCGGATTTCATACGTGGCGGCCACAAGATCGTTGCCCCGCAGGCGCTCGAGCCGCGCGATCTCCTGCCACAGATTGCCGCGATAGAACGGCGAGTCCGCCATTGCGTAGACCGCGCGCAGCTTCTCGCCGATCTGCGCGAGGTTTTTCTCGGGAAACTCGGATATTTCGCGCATGCGCAGGGAGACGACCGTCTCCCGCGGCGCATTCACCTCGCCCAGGTCCATGAATGCCGATCCCGCCTTGAGGCCCCAAGAGTACATCGGTCGCGTCAGCGGTTCGAGACCGTTCTTGCGCACCCACGACTTCAGCCCTTGCAGGCCGGAATAGCTCAACCCGCCGCCCTGGTTGCGCCGCTTCACCCAGCTGAGTTGCGGCGCATGCGCCGACGCCTCGCCCGGCGCGGCGGCGAGGATGTCGCCGTACACGCCGTGAATGTCGAATGGCTTCTGGCGCGCGCGCAGAAGCTGCGCCCCTTTCGCCGCCGCGGCGCGTTGCGCCGGATAGTCGGCCAGCCACGCGTCCATGGCCGCAATGCTCGCCGGCCAGTCCGTAAAATCGATCTTCAGATAGGGCACGTCCGGGTGCGCCGCGTCGAGATACTGGCATGCGCCCGCGGAGGTGGACAAAGCGACGGGCGCGCCCTCGGAAAGCGCCTCCAGCGCCACAAGGTTGAGCGTATCGAACCGCGTCGGCAGCACCACGCACACGTCGTCGTGGAAGAGCGCGCGGATTTTTTCGGGAGGCAGGCCGGGCTGGAACTTGCAGTCAACGCCGCGCCGCTGCGCGTGCCGCACGAGCATGTCATCGGCCGATCCGCCGCCTTCCAGCGCCACAGGATCGCCGACAGCAACCAGCGCGCCGTAACCGCTTTTTTCAAGCCAAGCGCCGATTTCGACGAAAAGGTCCGGTCCCTTGAGGCGCTCGCGGCGGCCCACATAGAGAAGATCCGGCTTGACGCCGGTGCGTGCCGGCGGCGTGACCGGGTCGTGTGACATGTCGATGACACTGAGCGGATCGATCAGGTGAACCGGCGCGTTCACCCGCTTCATCCAGAGATCGCGATACATCGGAGAGATGGAATAGCGTCCATCGGCGTCGCGGAACTGTTCGGTCTCGAGCTGGCGCTGCTGCAACGTGTTGTCGCCCGGCGAGCCCCACGCCTGCTCAATCGTATTGGAGATGTTGCCGTGCATCGACAGGACGATGGCGCGGTGCCTCACCCCGTGATGGGCGAAGGCTTCGCGCAGATAGGAGCCGAAAGTGTAGAAGTCCGGGTAGTCGACGATGTCGAAGGCCTCGCCCGCCACCGCTTCCGCGAAACTTAGCGCCAGGGCCAGTTCGCCGTTGCGATACGCCGGAAAGATGCCCGGACGCGTGACCTGCAGGTTGATCGGCGCATTGATTGGAACGGCGCGCGCGTTCGCCGGGCGGGCGGCGTCTTCGTCTTCCTGAGAGCGAAAATAGACAAATTCGATGTCGGGATGGGAATTGACCAGCCTGCGATAGAAGGTCTGCCCGCCGCCACGCGCACGGAAGAGGTCCTGGACCAATAGCAATACGCGCACGGAACTATCCCACCATTTCGCCGGCAGGGCGTGGCACGCCCCGACGGCCCTTCATGTTTTCAATGCTCTATCGCGCGCCCGGTCCGCCGCCGCAAGTTTGCGCCCGCAGGAAGCGCATTCGTTTCAGGGCGCCAGGAGGTAGGACATGGCCAGGCCCTCGAACCCCTCGACCCGGCGCATCTTGATCCGGTCGATGCTGAAGCCGGCGGTCGGGTCTCCGCGCAGGAACTCGAACTCGATCGTGACGTCAGCCTCGACCGGCACGTCGAAGACCCAGTAGCGCACATCGTTCGAAAGCACCGCCGAGGAGCCCTCGTACCGGACCGCAGATCGCCCGCCGACATCTAGACGAATGACCAGGTGGTCGTCGTGCCGGTCAGCCTGGAACGTCGCGTCGACCACGTAGCGGCCTGCTTCGAGCCGCAGCGGCTTCGCCAGCCCCCAGATGCTTTCCTTCAGGCGGAAACCGATCGACGGAATTGAAGCCACCTCCTTGAACCGGCACGGAGTCTGGAAGGTGCGCTCGGCGGCCCGGGACTCCGGCAGAAACAGTATGTGTGAACAGGTCATGTTCGACGCCATGCCGGCCGGATCATCGATCGTGGCATACGTGAGCGCGTTCAACGCCCTGTAGCCGTTGGCCGTGAAGAACTTCCAGTAATCCGCATTGGTCGAAGAGTTGTCGAGGATGACCGTCGGAGCATGCGTCTTGATGGTCTCCATCGCACCTTTGACGACGAGCCATTCGGCATCTTCCACGTCGATCTTGATCACGTCTGGAACAAAGCCGGTCTCGGCGACGAAATCGTCCAGGCTCATCGACATCGCCTTCGACACGCCGGCAGGCTTTTCGTAGGCGGAATCCAATATCCGGTCGTTGAGATAGCGACTGTGGTAGACATCCACCTCCATCGAGGATCGCTCATGGATGGCGGCGGCGTAGACGGTTGCGTTCCACGCGTTCTGGCGCATCAGGTTCCCGCAGAGGACAGGCAGGATGCGCGCCGACACCTCGAAGGCGCACACCATGCCGCGCGGCCCCACAAGGCGGGACGCGAGCCGCGTGAAACCGCCGACGTTCGCGCCGACATCAAAAACCGTCTGCCCCGACCGCACGACCCCGCGAAGGGCCTTTCGCGCGGCGGGCGAACCGGCGCCGCCGCCTTCGAACCACCAGACGTCTTCGCGCGGTTTTTCGATCGCGGCGAACCGCAAGCGATATTCCTCGGTCACTTCATCGAGCCGCCCGACCGCGCCCGATATCTCAAGCCCCTCGGCCAGCTTGGCGACGATCCTCTTGGGATTTTGGAACATGTTACACCCTCGCGCGGCCACCCATAGCGGCCGGAGGTCGCCCCGACAATTCGGGATCGTCGGCGCTCATGACAGGCTGGCGCGGGCGCGCTATGAGCAGCCCCCCGGGGTCGCTCTGGTCGTGACCCGCCAGCTTCCGGATCCGTCGTGTTCCCTGCCGCCAGTCGCCCTGCGACCCAGGGTTTCATTGCCGCGCAACCCGTGCGACGGTTTTTCGGTCGCATGCGCCGGATGGCGAAAAGGATAGTGATTGCAATGACGGACGGGTCCACCCTCAACTACAAGATCCTTCCGGGGACGCCCTACTCGGAATATGCCCTGCCGGTCGACTACATGCCGTCGCGCGACTATCGCCCCCGCTGGGGAGCCACGCGCCCGCCGATCCCTCAGCTTGCGAACTGGTTCGAGGCGCACAGCGCGGAGTTCCGTGAATTCATGGAGCTGATGCGCACGAGCCGCGACGCGATGGCCGACATCCCGCTCGATTTCAGCGAGGAAAACCTGCCGATGCCGGCGTGGTTCGGCGTGCCGTTCTCGCCGTTCGATGCGGTCGTGCTGCACACGATGATCACCAAGTACAAGCCGAAGACGTATCTCGAGATCGGCTCCGGCATCACGACCTGCTTCACGCGCAAGGCCGTCACGGGCGCAGGGCTGGACACGAAAGTCATTTCCATCGATCCGCAGCCGCGCGCACAGGTGGACGCCATCTGCGACGAAGTGCTTCGCGACGGCCTCGAAACCTACGATCTCTCCGTGTTCGCCACGCTCGAAGCCGGCGACATCCTCTTCTTCGACGGCTCGCACCGCAGCTTCATGAACTCCGACGTCACCGTGTTCATGATCGACGTGCTGCCGATGATCAAACCCGGCGTCATTGTCCACGTGCACGACATCACGCTGCCGTGGGACTATCCGGACATGTTCGCGCCCTGGTACTGGAACGAACAGTATCTCCTGGCGGTGTATCTCATGCAGGGCCGCCACCGCATCAAGCCGCTGGCGCCGACCTCCTACCTCTGCCGCGCGCCGCAGTTCGCCGACTGGTTCAAGACGCCGATCTTCGATTTCGGCGAACGCAACGAGAGCTGGACCGGCGGCGGCTCCATGTGGTTCACGCACACGGCCTAGCTGCCGAGATCTGTGCGACGGACCAATCGTCCCTCGATCCACACCGCATCCAGCACGGTGTCACGCAACACCTGCAACGCAGTGGACGCGCGATTCAGCAACGGCTTGCCGCTCACGTTGAAGGACGTGTTCACGAGCACGCCGACGCCGGTGCGCGCGTCCATCTCGGCGAGAACGTCCCACAGCAGCGGGTGATCCTCGCGGCGCTCCAGCACCTGCAGGCGCGCGGTGCCGTCCTCGTGCGAGGCCGCCGCGAGATGGCGCCGATACTCTTCGCGCACGTTCGCGGTGAGCAGCATGTAGGGCGAGAACGCCGGCGCGGTGAAAAAGCGTTCCGCGTCCTGCAGGCGGCACACCGGCGCGAACGGACGCCACCATTCGCGGCTCTTGATACGGTTGAGCGTGTCGCGCAACTCCGGGCCGTTCGGCCATCCGAAGATCGAGCGATGCCCCAGCGCCCGTGGCCCCAGCTCCGCGCGGCCCGTCACCATGCCGACCGTTCCGCCCGAGGCAAGAATGTCGGCGAGCGCAGCGACCGTCTCGCGCGCGTCTGCGGGAGCGTCCAAGCCCTTCGTCAGGTCGGCATCCAGCTCCAGCGGCACGCCGATGTAGGGATTGCGACGCGCCTGGTGATCGGCGCCCGGCGCGTGCAACGGGCGCCCCGTCAGGCGTGACGCCGCGAGCGCAGCTGCGCCAATCGGCAGTCCGTTGTCGCCTGCTGTCGGCTGCACGAAGAGCTCACGCACGCGCGGCGATGACGCAACGCGCGTGTTCGCGAGCACGTTGAGCGCGCAGCCGCCCGAGAGCGTCACGTCCTGCGCGCCCGTTGCGGTCTGGCCGTCGTCCACATAGCGCGCGATGCAGCGCGTGAACGCCTCCTGCATCGAGGCGATGAGATCGGTGAACCACTTGTCCCGCGCCGAACCGACATCGCGATGCAGACCCTTCTCGCCGACGAGATCGGTAAAATGGCGATGCGTGTAGTCCCAGGCCCATTCATAGGCGTTGAAATCGGGGCCCCGGAACCACTTCTCGAAATAGGCCACCTGATCTTCGCGCGCATCGCCGTACGCATTCAGGCCCATCACCTTGCCGGCGAGATCGAGCACGTCCGTGCGATCGGAATCGATCTCGATCACGAAATGCCCGAACAGCTGATAGCGCCAGCCGAGCAGGTAGCGGTCGAGGCTGTCCGCGAGGCGATGCAGGCCGTTGTCGCGGTAGTGATAGAGAGCTGAGCCGCAGCACACGCCGTAGCCGTCGATCACCGCATTGAGGCTTTCCGCGAAACCGCTCAGCCACACCGAGCCCGCCGCGTGCGCGCCGTGGTGGCAGACAACGTACAGCGGCGTCTGCGGATCGACGCTTTCAATCCCGAGACCGCCGAGCGGCAGGTTCGGCATATCGGCGACGGTCCCGAGCTGCGCGATCGCGCGCGGGCTGTGCATTTCGGCGACGAGATCGGGCCGCGCCTTCTCGATGCCTTCCATGCCGGTGTCGGCGATGCAGACGGCGGCGATGTCTGCGGGCGTGGCGCCGATGGTCGCGAGCGCCGCCATGATCGCTGGGCCGAGCTTGTCGGCGCCGGCGGCGTGCTTGTCGTCGAGCACGCGCTCGGCCTCCGCAAGCACAAGCAGCTGGTCGCCACGGATCAGCGCCGCCGCCACATCGTGGGTGCGTGCGACGCCGAGAATGAGTGGTTCGCTGGTCATGCCGTGGTGGGTCCCGCTTCAGCCGGCTCAGGTAGCCGGTTGAGTCGGGAACGGCAAACCGGCGGGCGGCGACGTCATTGCGCCTTGACCCGCGCGACGGCGCATCGCTTCCTGCGGCGATGCATGGCCACGATCATCACCATCACGGCGCGCATGACCATGCTCATGCTGCGTCCGCGCGGACCTATGGCGTGGCCCTGGTCATCAATCTCGTTTTCGTCGTCGTGCAGGTCGCGGCGGGCTTCTTCGCCAACTCGACCGCCCTGCTCGCGGACGCCACGCACAACCTGTCGGATGTCCTGGGGCTCGCCCTTGCGGGCGGCGCGGCGTGGCTGGCGACGCGGGCGGCCAGCGCGCGCCGGACCTACGGCTTCGGCAAGGCGGGCGTGCTCGCGGCGCTCGCCAACGGCCTTCTGCTCGTGGCGGCGTCCGGCGCCATCGGCTGGGAGGCGCTGCGCCGGTTTGCGGCGCCGGAAGCGGTGTCGCCCGTGATCGTCATGGCCACCGCCGCAGCGGGAATCGCCGTGAACGCCGGCGCCGCGATGCTCTTTGCCGGCGGCGGCAAGCACGACATCAACGCCCGCGGCGCCTTCCTGCACCTGATGGCGGACGCGGCGGTCTCGGCGGGCGTGATCGTCGCCGGCGCGCTAGTGTGGTTCACGGGCCAGAGCTGGATCGATCCCGCCGCCAGCGTGGCCGTGGTCGTGGTGATACTCTGGGGCACGTGGGGCCTGCTGCGGGATTCGCTCGATCTCGCCATGGACGCCGCCCCTCAGGGCATCGACGTGGCGGCTGTCCGGGCGCGCCTTGCCGCTCTTCCGGGTGTCACGGCGGTGCATGATCTGCACGTGTGGGCCATGAGCCCGACGGAACCGGCGCTCACCGCCCACCTTGTCGCGCCCGGCGGCGGCGACGACGCCTTTCTCAACTGCGCGGAAGACGACCTGCGCGCGGCGTTCGGCATCCGCCATGTGACGTTGCAGGTCGAGCGCGCTCACCGCGCGCCCTGCGCAAACGGCCACGAGTGATCCGATGAGCGAGACCGTGAAGATCGTCCTGCGCCCCTGCTTCGAGCAGGATCTCCAGCAGGTTTCCCTGATCTACGCCCACCATGTCGCCACCGGCACGGGCAGCTTCGAGACGACGGCGCCGGGCATCGCCGAGATGAAGGAGCGCTGGACGAAGGTGGTCTCGCGCGGCTGGCCGTATCTCGTGGCGAGCCCGCAGGACGACATTACGCGAATCGCCGGCTTCACTTATGCGACCCAGTTTCGCGATCGCGCAGCCTACGCGCACTCATTTGAAGACTCCGTCTACGTCGCGCCGGGCTGGGAGCGACGCGGCGTCGGCATCGCCTGTCTCGGCAGTCTGCTCGCGGAATTGCAGATGCTGGATTGCCGGCAGGTCATCGCCGTGATCGGCGATTCCGCGAACGCCGGCTCCATCGCGTTGCACGCGAAGGCGGGGTTCAGCCACGTCGGAACCCTTTGGAATATCGGGTGGAAATTCGGCCGCTGGCTCGATGTGGTGATGATGCAACGCGAGCTGCCGCCGCGCATGACTAACGCTTCTTAACGTTCCCGGTTGCTGACGCGGGCACGCGGTATGCATAGTGTGCGTGACATACGAAGTCGCGGCCGCCGTGACTTGACGGATCGACGAAACTATCGCGGCAAGGATTCGTTAACCCTGCGGGCGCACGCTTCAGGTCATGAAGAAGGCGAACATGGCACGAACAATCGTATGCTCGCTTTGGATGGCCGCCGCCAGCGCACTGGCTATCGGCGTCAGCGGATCGAGCCTTGCTGAACCCACCAACCCCGCACTTCGCATGGCCATCGAGGGACAGGTCGATCCACTCGCGGCCGCGCCGGACCTCGGCGCCCGACGCGGCGACGGCTCCGCAGCGTTGAGCTCAGGCGCAGATACGTTCGATTCCCCGGTGCTGGCCAGCCGCGAGGCGCCCATGCGCCTCAATCCGGAAGTTCGGCCGGACCCGTTCGCAGACCCCATCGGCGACCAGACGCAGCCTCAGACCTACAATCTCGAATACGCGCTTTCAGCGCCCGCCCGCCAGACGGGCCTCGATCTTGACCTGGCGATTGCGCCGCGCGCGGGCTTCGCGCTCGGCCCCGAAGGCGGCCAGCTGCGCAGTCTCGGCGGCGAAGTCCGACTCGGCCGCCGCCTTGAAAGAATGGTTGGCGAATTCACCAGCAACGCCACCTGGGATCGCCCCGCCTGGTATTTCTTCGCCGCGACCGACGGGTCGGCCCTCACCTGGACGCCCGAAGCCATGGCGGGCGCCGCCCGGCGCGGCATCAGCTACCAGGAAGACCGCGTCATCGTCGGCGACGCCCAGATCGGCGTCTCGATGGAGGCGCGCGGCATGCAGGCCTCGTTCTCGGTCATGAACCGCAACGTCTCCAACGGCTGGGAATCGAAGGACGAGAACTACATCGGCGCTTCGCTCACCATGCGCCGCTGAATCCGGGCCGCCGGCCGCGACCTTTCTCCGCATCCATCCGTGCACTGAAAAATCATGCGCGATGTTGCCCACCCCGCTGGAATCGCGGCCCTGTGCGACGTGCGGCGGATATGGCGGATGCTGTTAACTTTTCATCCACCGACGCTATATCTTGTGGGTCGCACCGGTAATCTGCCGATATCTGGCGTGGAGTGGACGAATGGCGTACGGCGACGCAAACGGAAACCTTCCCGGGCTGCTAGTGCCTTCCAGGGCCTACAAGCCTTTCCGCTATCCGTGGGCGCACGACTTCTGGAAGCGCCAGCAACAGATCCACTGGATGCCGGAGGAAGTGCCGCTCGGCGAGGACGTGAAGGACTGGGCTTCCAAGCTCTCCGACCAGGAGCGCAACCTCCTGACCCAGATCTTCCGGTTCTTCACCCAGGGCGACATCGAGGTGAACGACAACTACATGGAGCGCTACGCGCACGTGTTCAAACCGACCGAGATCAAGATGATGCTCTCGGCGTTCTCAAACATCGAGACGATCCACGTCGCCGCCTACGCGCTGCTGCTTGAAACCATCGGCATGCCGGAAAGCGAATTCGGGGCGTTCCTCGAATACGAACAGATGCGCGCCAAGCACGACTACATGGGCAAGTTCGGCGTCGCGACCGAAGCCGACATCCTGCGTTCCGTGGCGATGTTCGGCGGGTTCACCGAGGGCCTGCAGCTCTTCGCATCGTTCGCGATGCTGATGAACTTCCCGCGCTTCAACAAGATGAAGGGCATGGGCC
>CAZGYQ010000024.1:0-36682 GCA_964530695.1 uncultured Caulobacteraceae bacterium | reverse complement strand
CCGGCGGCGCAGAACGAATCTCATTCTGCGAGACTGTCCCCTCACCCTGACCTCGTTTGCACTCGGCCATCCCTCCCCCGCGCGCGGGGGATGGAAAGGCGCGGCGCTCTCCCGGCCCCCGCTTCGCCTTGACCCCGATCAACGCGCCGCGCGCGCGGGGGATCATCGTATTCTTGTCCGATGGCGACCGAAGACAGCGGAGGTTCGGATGCGACGGTTGATCCTGCTTGCGGCGCTTTGCCTTGCGACGGCTTGCGTATGCGCGCCGCCCGCAGCGCCGGTTCCAGCCGCCGACCCCGCCGTTGCGCGCGGGCTTGCCTTCGCACAGGAAATTTGCGCGGCGTGTCACGCCGTGACGCCGGGCCATGCCTCGCCCAACCCGGCCGCGCCGCGTTTCGAGACCATCGCGCGGATGCCCGGCATGAACGCGCTGGCGCTGAACGTCTGGCTGCACTCCGCGCATCCGACAATGCCAAACGTCGCGGTGACGCCCGAGCAGGCGCGCGATCTCTCGGCTTATCTGGAGACGCTCAAGGGCGACGGCGTGCGCGGGTAAGACGAGGTCGGCAGGACGCCGCAGGCCAACTCTCGCCTACGCCGCGCTTTCCTGCGCGTCCGGCCCCTTCGCGCGCTTCGCCGCAAGGCGGTTGAGCGCCGCCACATAGGCCTTCGCGCTCGCCACGAGCGTGTCAGCGTCCGCCGCGCGCGCCGCGCCCACGCGACCGTTCTCGATCAGGCGCACGCTGACTTCGGCCTGCGCGTCCGTGCCCTCGGTGACGGCGTGGACCTGGTAGAGATCGAGTTTTGCATCGTGCGGGATGAGCGAACGGATGGCGGCGAAGATCGCGTCCACCGGGCCGTTGCCGCGCGCGGTGGTCCAGCGGTGTTCGCCGTCGATCTCAAGATCGAGTTCCGCGGTCTGCGGGCCTTCGGTGCCGGCGACGACGCGCAGGCGTTTCACCTGGATGGCGTCATGGCTGTGAGCGATCTGATCGTCCACCAGCGCGATGATGTCGTCATCGTAGACGTGGCGCTTGCGGTCGGCGAGTTCCTTGAAGCGCGTGAACGCATCCTGGAATTCGTTCGCCGCCAGTTCGTAGCCGAGGTCGGCCAGCTTGTCCTTGAACGCCGCGCGGCCTGAGAGCTTGCCGAGCACCAGCGACGTGCCGCCCTGTCCGACATCCTCCGGCCGCATGATCTCGTAGGTCTGGGCGTTCTTCAGCATGCCGTCCTGATGGATGCCGCTCTCGTGGCTGAACGCGTTCTTGCCGACGATGGCCTTGTTGTACTGCACGGGAAAACCGGTGATGCGGCTGACCATCTGGCTCGCGCGCATCAGGCGCGTGGAGTCGATTTTCGTTTCATACGGCAGCACGTCGCCGCGTACGCGCAACGCCATCACCACTTCTTCGAGCGCTGCATTGCCGGCACGCTCGCCGAGGCCGTTGATCGCGCATTCGATCTGGCGCGCGCCCGCCATCACCGCAGCGATCGAGTTCGCCACCGCGAGGCCGAGATCGTTGTGGCAGTGCGCGGAGAACACGACCTTGTCGGCGCCCGGCACGTTGGCGATGAGATCGGCGAAGATCTCGCCGTATTCCTGCGGGAACGAATAGCCCACGGTGTCGGGCACGTTGATCGTCGTGGCGCCGGCCTTGATCGCGGCCTCGACGCAGCGGCGCAGGAAATCACGCTCCGTGCGGGTGGCATCCTCGGCGCTCCACTCCACGTCCGCGCAGAGATTGCGCGCGTGGGAAACCGAGAACGTGATCGCGTCGAGCACCTGGTCCTGGTCCATCTGCAGCTTGTGCTTGCGGTGGATCGGGGAGGTGGACAGGAACGAATGGATGCGCGGGCGGGCCGCGCCCTTGATGGCTTCCCAGCAACGGTCGATATCCTTGGCGCCGGCGCGCGACAGTCCGCACACGACGCTTTCCTTCACCACGCCCGCAACCGCGCGCACGGCCTCGAAGTCGCCGTTGGAGGAGATCGGGAAGCCTGCCTCGATGACGTCGACGCCGGTGGCGTCGAGCCATTGCGCCAGCTCCAGCTTTTCATCGAGGGTCATGGAGGCGCCGGGGGACTGCTCCCCGTCGCGCATGGTGGTGTCGAAGATCTTTACGTGAGCCGGCATGGCGGGCGCTCCTGGAAGGGGGTGGAAAACCTCAGACCCCCGAAGCGCGTGGCCGTCAGGCCAGGGACGAGCGCGCCCGGGGGCAACTAAGGCCCAGAAGCGGAAGAAGGAGGCGGGTCCGGGGACGGATCATGCGGACGGGATAGCGGAAAGCGCACTGAGGCGCAAGAAATTTGCTCGATAGCTGGGAGCGCGGGCCTTCAGGCCCGCCAACTCTCGAAGGCCTTGCGGGCCTGAAGGCCCGCGCTCCCGTCTACTTTCCCTTCTCCTCGCCTTCCGTGACCGGGTTCCTGACGAACCGGCGCACCAGCACCACCGCCGCGAACCAGATCGCGATCGCCACGGCCCCCGCCACCGCCGCCGCGCCCACATTGCCCTCGAGCGCATCCATGATCCCGTCGCCGGCGAAGGCGACGATGGCGGTCTTGGGCGCAACGCCCGCCGCGAGCCCGAGGATGAACGGCGCGAACGGCATCCCTGCCACCGCCATGCTCATGTTGACGACGATGAACGGCGCCGTCGGCAGCATCCGCACGATCATCGAGGCGAAGAACGCGTTGCGGGAATTGCCCATGAAGCGGGTGAAACGCCCGCCGGTGGCGCCGCTGTAGCGGGCGACGATCTTCTGCGCGCCGGAGAACCGCGCGACGAAGTACGTCACCGCGCCCGAGGCGATGGTGGCGATCCACGCATACCAGAAGCCGCGTTCCGGCCCGAAAGCGATGACGCAGGCCCCGATCAGCACGAACTGCGGCGCGCCGACGAAGGCCGCGATCGTGAAGGCGAGGATGGCCGCCGGCAGCGCCCAGTGGCCCCGCTCCGCGCCGCCGAGCCAGGACTTCACCGCAATCTCGATCTGGTCGCCGAGCACGAGGCGGCCGACCACGAGCATCGCGCCGACGACGACGAACATCGCCAGCGTGATCCACACGGCGCGCCACGCGCGGGCGTCCATGTTGGTCACAAAATCCGCGAGCGCCGCCAGCCCCCGCGGACGCGGGGCGTCAGGTTTCTGTCCGGGCGTTTCCATCGCGTTGGCGTGTGGCGCGGGCGGCGCCCCGGGTCAAGCCGTGCGACCATTATGGAGGTGCGTGGGCCGCCGCTGTAAGAGTGGCGCCCGCGGTCGAGCCAGATCGGCGCCGCCAGCCCGGAAACCTCAATGGATCGCGGCCCCACCTCGCATGCCTTCATCTCGCAGCGCCTGCGCCTGCACTACGTGGAATGGGGCGATCCCGCAGCGCCGCCGCTCGTGCTGGTGCATGGCGGACGCGACCATTGCCGCTCGTGGGACTGGACGGCGCGCGCGCTGGCGAGGGACTGGCGCATCATCGCGCCGGACCTGCGCGGCCACGGCGACAGCGCCTGGTCTCCGGAGGGAGACTATTCCCTGAGCGCGCTCGTCTACGATCTCGCGCAGCTTTTCCACCAGCTGAAGCTCGCGCCGGCAGCGGTTGTGGCGCATTCTCTCGGCGGCAATGTCGCGCTGCGATATGCGGGGCTTTACCCGGAAAACGTCAGCCGCGTGTGCGCCATCGAAGGGCTCGGGCCGTCGCCGAAGATCATCGCCGAGCGCAACGCCAGACCGTACGCGCAGCGCTTCCGCGCCTGGGTGGACGACAAGCGCGCCGCCGCGGCGCGCGCGCCGAAGCGCTACCCGACCATCGACGCCGCGCTTGCGCGCATGAGGGAAGAGAACGGCTATCTCTCGGACGAGCAGGCGCGCCACCTCACAGTGCACGGGGTGAGCCAGAACGAGGACGGCACCTACAGCTGGAAGTTCGACAACTATCTGCGCGTGTGGCCGCCCGTGGACATGCCGCAGGCCGAGATCGAAAACCTCTGGCGCGCGATCGACTGCCCGACGCTGCTGCTCTACGGCGCCAAGAGCTGGGCCTCGAACCCCGCGGCCGACGGGCGCGCGCAGCACTTCCGCAACGCGCGCGTGGAGCTGTTCGAGGACGCCGGCCACTGGCTGCACCACGACCGGTTCGAACATTTCATGGAGCAGCTCCACGCGTTCCTTTAAGCCGCCATCGCGGGCCAGGCCGCTTCGGCGAAGAAGCGCTCTTCCATGCGCGCCAGGTAAGGCCGCAGATTTGGTCGCGCATCGATCAGCGCCACGAGCGGCGTATCGAAATACCGCGTGCCGCACGCCGCGAGCACGCCATAGGCCGCCGCATCCGCCGCCGTCGGCTTCGCGCCGAACAGGAACGGCCCCTCGCCCAGCATCGCCGCGGCCGCGCCGACGTCGCGCTCAGCCAGCGCCATGCGCTCCTCGCGCGAATGGCGGCCGATGCCGTGCCCCTTCATGTTTGCTTCGACGCCCGCGCGCACCTCCGCGATAACCTGCGCGCGCATCGCCTCCGGAACACCGGCGAAAAATTGCGCCGGGCCCTTGTTGAAGTTGGCGTCGTCGAGCCAGCGCTCGCACACCATGATCAGGCCGAGCCGGTCCTCGAGCAGACGCTCCACCGCCCAGGCCTGCCCGCGCTGCGCGGCCGTCAGACCTTCGTCGAGATCCTTGCCCAGCTTCTTCTCGAAATGCATGCGGATGAAGGTGCTGTCCTCGATGAGCACGCCGTCGTCGACCACATAGGGCGCCTTGTGCTTGGCCACGGAGTCCAGTTCGGCGATCGCGCGCTTGAACGGCGCGCCCAGCATCTGCATCTGGATGTCGGCCTTCATCACATACGGGCTCGGCCCCGGCAGGTCGAACATCGGCCCCCAACCATACAACGTCGTCATGTCGCTCTCCTTGCGGTCCGTTACGCGGAAGCGGTTCATGGACTTGCCCTGCTGACAGCCTTGTGGCAGCAGTCTGTCAGCAGACGCCATGAGACGCACCGAACGCCTGTTCCGCATCATCCAGGTCCTGCGCCGCAAGCGCCGGCCGGTGACGGGCCGCGAACTGGCCGAGGAACTCGAGGTCTCGCTGCGCACGCTCTATCGCGACATGGCCGAGCTCGTGGCGCAGAACGTGCCCGTGCGGGGCGAGGCCGGCACCGGCTACGTGATCGACAGCGGCTTCGACATGCCGCCGCTGATGCTGACGCATGACGAACTCGAGGCCGCCGTGCTCGGCGCGGCGTGGGTGGCGCAGCGCGGCGATGCGGCGCTCGCGCGCGGCGCGCAGGATCTCATCGCCAAGCTCAACCAC
The DNA here is from genome assembly GCA_964530695.1 of uncultured Caulobacteraceae bacterium. Taxonomy (GTDB): domain Bacteria; phylum Pseudomonadota; class Alphaproteobacteria; order Caulobacterales; family Aquidulcibacteraceae; genus VFBF01. Next base: position 31,391 of record CAZGYQ010000024.1, on the reverse strand, counting down.
GCGGTGCCCGAAGAGCTCCGCGTCATCTTGCTCGATGCGTCGCTGCGGCCGATCTCCTTCCGCAAGCGCGCGCCCGATTCATTCGACGTCGCGCGCATCCGCGCGGCGATCCGCGAGCGGCAGAAACTCAGGATCGACTACGAGGACGTCGATGGCCGCGCGACCAGCCGGGTCATCTGGCCGTTCCTGATCGCCTATACCGAGGACGTCCGGATGGTCGCGGCATGGTGCGAACTGCGCAACGCCTTCCGCAACTTCCGCACCGACCGCATCCGCGATGCGGCGCCCACGGGCGCGAAATTCCGCGAACCGCTCGCACGCCTGCGCAAGCGCTGGGAGGCCGAGCAGGCGTGCAGGGCGTAAACGTCACGCGCCCCAGCGACGCAGCGCCGCCGTGATCTCGCGCGTGACCGCTTCGCCCGGCTCGCCGATGCGCCGGTTCACCTGCGCGTGCGTGTAACCGCGCGCCTCGTAGAGCCGCGCATCGGCGCCCGCGTCGCGCAGCGCCGCCGCAAGCCGGCGCGACTGATAGGTGGAATCCGGCCGGCTCGCATGGACGATGAGGAACGGGGCCACGCCCTGCCCGCGCGCGATGTTCAGCGTGGGCGAGGCATCGCGCCAGACGGCGGGGTCGGTGGTGAAGGCGCCGCTGTACATCTCGCCGAGAAAACCGCCGCGCGCGATCACGGCCGGCGCCTGCGTGGTCAGGTCATAGCCCGCGCCATCGAGCAGGATGGCGCCCTTCACGATCGACAGCGGCTTGCCCATCGCGCCGAGCCAGCGACGGTCGACTGCAACGAGCGCGGCGAGGTGCGCGCCCGCGGAGTGACCGATGACATAAATGCGATCGCGATCAAAGCCCAGTTCACCGGCATGCTCGTGAAGCCAGGCGAGCGCGGCGGCGACATCCTGCACGTGCGCCGGGTGCCTGACGGCGGGCGAGAGGCGGTAGTTGATGCTCGCATACGACATGCCCAGCGCGTTGAAGAACGCCGCCTTCTGGCGCCCGTGCGCGCCCATGCCCTTGTCGCCGATGCGCCAGCCGCCGCCGTGGATGAAGACGACGAGCGGGCGGCCCTCTCCGGGCGCCGCGTAGAGGTCAAGGCTCTGCAGGTCGGCGGCGACGCCTGGCGCGCGCGCGTAGCGCAAGGTGCGTGGGCCGCCCGCCGCCGGCGCCTGGGCCATGGCCTGGCCCGCGAACAGCGCGACGGCGGCGGAAAGCGCGAACGCGCGACGGGTGATCATCGAGGTCATGGACGCTTCAACGGCGGCGATTTCGAGACCCGTCGCCGCGGCCCGTTCCGGACCCTCTTCCCCTCCGTCGCCGCGCCGTCAGCCAGCCGGCGCAGCGACGCCCCGTCCGCTATTTGAAGATGTCGAGCGGCGCGCCCGCGGTTGCGTCGAAGCGGCGCCAGTCGAGCCCAAGCGCCGTCAACGCGGTCGCTGCGACCTGGTTGGACCCCGCGCAGCTTCCCGATGGCGACACGAGCGCTTCACCAGCGCGCACGCGCGGGCCGATTGCGCCGATCCACGTCTGGTCAGACCCGGGGATCCCGTTCGGGAATTTCTCGCGCAGCGGGGACGTTCCGGCCGCGAGCGCCGGGCCGCTGTAGTGGTGACGCCAAGATTCGCCCGGCTGGTCGCCGCGCCCGTGATCGACGGTCACGATGATCGTCGTGCGGCCGGCGTAGGCGCGATCGGCCTGCACGGTCTCCCACAGCTCGCGCAGGAAACCGTCCGCGCGGTGCGCGGCCATGAGATATTGCGCGTAGTCGCCGTCGTGCGCGAAATCGTCCGTCTCGTCGTAGGAGACGAACATGGCGCGGGGGCGCTGCGTGCGCAGGATGTGCATGGCGGCCATGTGCGTGAAGCCGTCGAGCCGCACGCTCTTCCACGGCACGGGCGTATCGGCGAGCAGACGATTGTAGGCGGCCACGTCGCCACCGCGTCCAGGCAACGGCGTGAGGCCAGCGTTCACCAGCACGCCGCTGCGTTCGGCGTTGATGATGCGCGTGAACGCATCCCACGACGTCGCCGCCGCGACTTTCGAAGCGTAGCCCGGCTGGCGATTGAGCCATTCAAGGAATGTCGTGTTCGGGTTCGGGCCGAAGTCGTTGGAGTTGACCCGTGCGTCGGGTTTGCCCGTCAATGTCTCGTTGTAGCCCGGATAGGAAAACCAGCGATCATTGGTGACGTGGGCGCACGACCCCGCATCGCGATTTCCGATCAGGGCGCCCTCCTTCGCCACCATGCTGGTCAGGAACGGCATCAAGGCCGCCCGGCGATCTGGCGCGTCAACGTAGGCGGCGCGCACGTCCTTCGCGAAGGACGAGCGCATGTACTCCGCACTCGACGAGAGCTCGGTGTCGGCGCCGCGGAAAACCTCCTGCCAGCGCAGGCCGTCCAGCATCACGAGAATCACGCGCTGATCGCGCGGCGCCGGCTGTGCGTGGGACGGCGCGGCGAAGGCGAGAACCGCGAGCGCGGCGATGACAATCGTGCGGATCATGTGGAGACGTTCCCGGAACACTGGTGGGGTGAAAAAAAGCGGGGCCGGGCGCGTGGCCCGACCCCGTTATTGCAGGCGTATGGAACGATCAGAAGGTCTTGCGGACCGTCACGAAGACTTGCCGCGGCGCGCCGACCATCAACGACTGGTTGAAGAAGGCGTTGCCGCTGGTGAAGCCGTTCGTCCCGATCGTGGACACGTAGTCCTCGTCGAGAAGGTTCGTCACGTTCAGGCGCAGCTCCAGTCCGCCGATCGGGCCTTCGCCCTCGAAGCGGTAGCCGGCGGACATGTCGACGACGGTGAAGCCGTCGACCTGGCCGGTTGCGTTGGTGTAGTCCTGCTGACGTTCGCCGGTGTAGCTGGCGGAAATGTTGCCGAAAAGCGAACCGTTGTCGTAGCTGAGGTCGGTCTTGAAGAGGTGCTCGGGCGTGTTGACGACCGTGGCGCCGGCGGTGCGTTGCAGGATCGCGCCGGTCGCATCGACGACGTTATCCTCGTAGGTGCTGTCGTTGTAGGCGTACGACGCAAACGCGGTCCAGTTGTCGGTGACGTCATAGGTCACCGCAAGCTCGATGCCCTTGGTCTCCACGCCGCCGACGTTGGAGATGACGGAGGGGTTGCCGATGATGCCTGCGCCCTGACGGATACCGAGCAGGCGATTGTCGAACTTCACGAAGTAGACCGCGCCGACAGCCTGGAAGCGGTCACCGCGCAGGCGGGCGCCGCCCTCGATCGTCTTCGAGGTTTCCGGGTCAGTGAGACGCTTCACCGCGTCGAACGAGATCTGGCTGCGGTTGTTGAACGCCGCGAGATCGAACGCCCGCATGTTCTCGGTGTAACCACCGAAGAGCTGGGCGGCCTCGTTCAGCTGGTAGGTGAAGCCGACCTGCGGGAGGAAATTGTCCTCCGCCGTGATCGTGCCGCGCAGGTCCGCGTCGGAACCGGGGGTAAATCCAGCGAAACCATTGGCGACCGTGACGACGCTGTTTTCGACTTTCAAGGACTTGAAGCCGCCCTGGACTGTGAGTGCGTCAGTGACGTCCCAGGTGTCCTGAACGTAGAAGACCTGCGTGTCGATCTCGTAGTCGAACGCCCACTGCGTCGCGAAGGGGTTGCGCATGAAGTTCATCACGTCGCGAGGTGCGGCGCGCGTGTTGGCGTAGAAGCGGCGCGCCTGGTCGAAGCTGTTGTGCTCCAGCCAGAAGCCGCCCTGCACGGTGTGGGCGCCGATGGTGACGCTGAGGTCGGCGAAGCCGCCGAGCCGCACCATGTCGTATTCGGTCGTGCGGACCGAGACCGGCGAGGTGACGCCGACGGTGCCCAGGCCGAACGAGAACGGGTTCGCGTAGGGTGTGAACCAGGTCCCCTGTCCCTCCTGCTCGTGGTGGTACATGCTCGCCGAGAACGCCACGTTCTCGCCGATGTCGGCCTTGTAGGTCAGGCGCGCGAGGTCGTCGTCGCGGAGACCGGAGGCGTCGTAGTAGGCGTCATCGACTGTCGCGATCGGCGCGGGATAGACGGTTCCGGCCGCCGGGTTTGTCGGGGCGAGGCCCGTGTCGCCGCGGTTGTTGGCGACGTCGGCGATAAGGTTGGCGAGCGCCCAGTTCGGCGCGGTATTGTCCCAGCCGGGGCCGAGACGCTGGATCATCTCCAGCGAGAGATCCTGATAGTCGGCTTCGCGACGTTCGGAGTGGTTGTAATATCCTTCGATCTCGCCGAGCGGCAGCGGCACGGTGAAGCCGGTGTTCCACTGGTCAACGATCTGCTGGCCGCCGTTCTTCCACTTGTCCTGCTCGTTGTGAACGTACGAGACGTAGCCGCGCGCGCCGCCGAGGGCGTCGATCGCGCCGGTTTCAAGGCGACCATAGCCGCGGAACAGGGAATCGCTTCCGCCGGAGAACGCAAGCACGCCGCCACGCTCTTCGCTCGCGCGACGGGTCGTGAACTGCAGCGTGCCGCCGAGGTTAGACGTCGAGTGCGTGCCGAGAACGCCCGCGCCCTGGCTGAGCTGCACGTCCTGGATGTTCTCCGAAATCGCCGCGCGCGAGATGTGCAGGCCGTTGAAGTTGCCGTAGGACATGTCGCCCAGCGGAATGCCGTCGACGGTGAAGCCGAGCTGTTGTTGCTGGAAGCCGCGGATGTTGATGCGCACCGCCCATTCATAGGCGCCAAACGCGTCGGCGGCGGTGTAGCTCACGCCCGGCAGGCGCTCGACGAGCTTGAGCGGGCTGGTGCCCGGCGCGTCACGAAGAAGCTCTTCGCCGGTCAGGGTCTGGGTCTGGCGCACGCCCTGGCCAAGAACGACGATTTCCTCCGCGGTCGATGCGGCCGAGTCTGTGGCGACAGGCGCCAGGGTCTGCGCGTGCGCATTGCCGAGCTGCATCGTCGCGAGCGCAAGCGCGCCCGTCAAAAGGCGGAGTTTCATATGGTTTCCCTTCGCTGAAGCGCAAGAAGTCGCGCGTTCGTCGGCGGCCCGGGTATCGGCGCTGCGTGACGCTTGCGTCACCGAACAGCCAAAGTTTGATGACGTGACACAGCGGACACGCTGCAAGCCTTCCGCCGGGTGACGCGCGAGCAGATCGCGCGTCTCAATGTTGCGGCCCCAATAGGTCCGCACGCGCCAACGGCGCCTTCGTTTCAAGGCGTCTATTACGTCAATCCGGCGAATCCGCACCGTCGCCATCGCGTCCGCCACACTGCGGCGCGGTTGGTCCTTGAGTCGGCTATTCTTCGATCGCGAAGGATGACACCGCGAGAGCGCCGCACCACGCGCCGGCGCCGACCGCACGCTTGCGGAAAGCACAAGCAGCCGCTGATTCGCGCGCCGGGCGCGTCAAACGATACGCGCTCAACAGCGACGCCTTGCGAAAGCACTTGGGGGCCATGGTGGTGGCGGGTGGAATTGAACCACCGACCTTGGGGTTATGAATCCCACGCTCTAACCAACTGAGCTACGCCACCGTCCCGCGCCGGCCGGTGCGGCGCGCGCGAGGGCGGGACAGATAGAGCGGCGCGCCCGGTCGCGCAAGCGTCACGCCGCCAGCCGCAGTCCGGAAACGGTCCTCGACAGACCCCGCGCACAGGTATTGCGCATCTGGCGTGATTTTGTTTGCTGAATTGCACAAGACGCGCAAAAGTAACCCCCAAAAGCAGCCAATACCCCCAACGGGAGGAAACCTTGTCCGAGGAACTCGACTCCATCGACACCCGCATCCTGGACCTCCTCCAGCAGGACGCGAGCCTGTCCATCGCCGACATCGCCGACAAGGTGGGCCTGTCCTCCTCCCCCTGCTGGCGGCGGATAGAGCGGCTGAAGAAGGCGGGCGTCATCACCGGACAGGTCACCCTCCTGGACCGCGAGAAGCTCGGCCTCAACTTCGAGGTGATCGCCAGCGTCAAGCTGCAGCTGCCGACGCGGGACAATCTCGAGAAATTCGAGGCGGCGGTGTTGAAGTGGCCCGAGGTGGTGGACTGCGCCACCGTCACCGGCGCGGTCGACTACATGCTGCGCATCGTCACCACCGACATGCACGCCTACGACGATTTCCTGCGCGACCGCATCCTCTCCCTCGGCCTCGTGTCCGACGTGCAGTCGCGCATCGTCATCCGCGTGGCGAAACGCACGACCGCGGCGCCGCTGGGGATCGTGTCGAAATACGTGCAGTCGCGCTGACATGATCCGCGCCCTTGCCCTCGCGCTCTGCGCTGTGACGTTCACACCCGCCGCGCCCGCGCACGCCGAGCGCATCCCCCGCGCGGTGATCGCCGATACGGCGCCCGACCGTGCGCACCCGGCGCGACAGGAAGTCGTGCACATTCCCACCGCGGGGCTCGAGATCAACGGTCTTGCGCTCGTCGCTGCGGGCGCAGAGCCGCATCCGGCGTTCGTGCTGTTCCACGGGCTTCCCGGCAACGAGAAGAATCTCGATCTCGCGCAATCGGTGCGGCGCGCGGGCTGGACGGTGGTGACCATCAACTATCGCGGTTCGTGGGGCTCGCCCGGCGCATTCCGCTTCGCCAATACGCTGGAGGACGCGCGCGCTACGCTTGCCTATCTGCGCCGGCCGGACGTCGCTGCGAGACTGTCGATCGATCCCGCGCGGATCGCCGTCGGCGGACACTCGATGGGCGGATGGGTGACGGCGCACACGCTCGCCAGCGATCCTGCCCTGCTCGGCGGCGTGATGATTTCCGCCGGAGATCTCGGTCGCGCGAGCCACGCGCCGCCGGAACGCCGCGCGGAACTCGTCGCCTTCATGAACGACAGCCGCGAGACGCTGAACGGCGCCACCGGCGAGACGATGGCCGACGAGCTGATGGGCCCGCATGCGGAGTGGTCCCTGCCTGCGCTTGCGCCCGCGCTGAAGGATCGCCGGCTGCTTGTTCTCTACAGCGAGGACTTCGTGAAGGCGGACTCGGAGAATTTCGTCGCAGCCCTGCGCGATGCCGGCGCCACACGCCTCGATACCCGCTTTGAGACCACCGACCATTCCTGGTCCGACAAGCGCATCGCGCTGCAGGCTGCGATCGTGAACTGGCTTTCGGCGCTACGCTAGTCGCCGAAGCCCACGAACACCGCGGCCTCGTCCACGGCCTTGCGCCGAGACACCACCGCGTTCGCGGGAAACGCATCGTCAGGATATCCCATGGCGATGCAGATCATGATGACCTGGTCGTCAGGAATGCCCGCGTGCTCGCGCACGACGGGCGACTGCATGATGCCCTGCGAGTTGATCACGCAGCCGAGACCGCGCGACCATGCGGCGTTGACGAGCGCATTGGATACCGCGCCGCAATCGAACGGCGCGATGTCGCCGCCCTGGATCGCGCGGTCGTAGGTCACGACGACTGAAACGGGCGCGTCGAACTGGCGGAAGCCGCGCAAGACCCAATCGGTGCGCGCGGCCTTGTCCGCGCGCGCAATGCCCATCGCCGAAAACAGCTGTTTGGCGATCTCGATCTGTCGCTCGCGGTGCACACCTTCATAGGCGCCGTGGCCGCGGAATTCCCGCGAGTCCGGCACGCCGGCGAGATTGCGTTCGGTGTTGCCGGCGCGGATGCGGTCGAGCGGCGCGCCCGCGACCACGTAGAAGTTCCAAGGCTGCGTGTTCAGCGACGACGGCGCGCGCATGGCGAGTTCGATGATTTCCTTCAGCACGGCCTTCGGCACGGGGTCGGGCCGGAAGCCGCGAATGCTGCGGCGGCCCATGACGACGTCATCGTATTGCACGGCGGATCCTCGATGCTGGCCGACTGCGGCGCCCGCCTCCATACGCAGATCGCGCACGCGGCTCAATCGGATCGCTACTGGTACGCGCGGATGTCGAGCGTCCAGAGCAGCGCGATGGCGGCGCCCTTCGCGCGCGGCGGCAATGTCAGCGCGATGGCGAACACGACGAGATAAGGCGCGAAATCGGCGGTCTGACAGGGCTGCAGGTGTTCGCCGCAGATGGCGCACTCGGAAACCGGCGAGATGTAACCCGCAAGGAGCCTGCCCTGGCCGCAGCGCGGACACCGGCCGCGAAATCCCCGCGCCACCGCACGGGCGAGATCGCGCGGCGGTCTGAATTTCGGCGTGAAGGGCGGCGACGTCATGGCAAGCACTCTAGAAGGGACCGCGCGTCTTCAGACGCGCATCGGCTATTTCACGCAACGCGAGATCCCCGGAGTCTGGCGCCGCCTTCCCATGCGCGTCTGAAGACGCGCGGTCCTGCGCGCCTAAAGCGAAGCTACCGCGCCCGCCCCGTCATCGCGCTCTGGATCACCTGCGTCTGTGCACCGACGGACGAGTTCGGCAGCGAGGGGCGCACGTTGTCGCGCGCTTCCCAGGACTCGATCAGCATCTTGGCGGTGCCGAATGCATCCAGCAGCGGCCGGTTCTGGCGCATGGACTGGTTGATGAAGGCCTCGCCGAAATACGTCCAGTCGCGTTCCGGCTGGCAGCCGAAGCTCGTGCGGTCATACGCGGCGGCGGTGAGAACGATGGTGTTCTCGTTTGCGAGCGCGGGAATGAACGCGCCCGAGAAGCACGACGAGACGATCACCAGACGGTTCTTGATGCCGGCCTCGTCGAGCGCCTCGCGCAGGAATTGCGGCCGCAGCGCAAACCGCGTGCGCATCTGCTCCTGGATAGCCATGGAGCCGTCCGGGTTGCCGTGCGAGGTCATGAAGAGGACGAGGACGTCCTCATTCCTGTCCATCACCTCGCCGAGCCGACCGATCGCGGAGGCGAGCTGGTACGGGCGGGCGCCGGGATATGTGCGCGGCGTGCCCGGCCCCTCGCCGTTGGTGAGAATGAGCGTGCGGCCCGCGGCGTTGAAGCGTTGGCCGAGCACCGCGGCGGCGCCTTCGGCCTCGTGCTGGAAGACGTGCTCGTCCCAGAAACCGACCGACAGCACGTATGTGTCGACCGTTCCGCGCCGCTGCGGCTGCAGCGCCGCGAAGGCCTGCTCCATGCGCTGGTGCTGGGCGAGTTCCTCCTTCGGGCTGATCGCGATCATGCCGCTCGGGGAGCCCGCGACCTGCGCGGACGCCGTCGTGGCTATCGACAGCAAAAGGGCAAAGCACGCGGCCGCCAGACGCATCGTGAATCCTCCGTCAGCCCGGACCATTCCAGCCGGGCGCGAAGGTGGCAAGACCCTCAGGGCGGGTTCGACCCGGCGGACTCAGTCGTCGCGGTGGACGCGCTCGCGGCGCTCGTGGCGCTCCTGCGCCTCGATGGACAGCGTGGCCACCGGGCGGGCTTCCAGGCGCGAGAGGCTGATCGGCTCGCCGGTTTCCTCGCAGTACCCGTACTCGCCCTCTTCGATGCGACGCAGCGCGTCATCGATCTTGGCGATCAGCTTGCGCTGACGGTCGCGGGTGCGCAGTTCGATAGTGCGTTCGGTTTCGCTGGTGGCGCGGTCGGCGTCGTCGGGCAACGCCACGGTGTCCTGTTTCAGGGCCGCGATGGTGGAGCGGGACTCCTCGAGAATCTCTTCCTTCCACACGAGCAGCTTGCGACGGAAATATTCCAGCTGCCGCTCGTTCATGAACGGCTCGGACTCCGAGGGCCGGTACCCTTCCGGAAGCGTCTCGATCTTCTTCAAGTCTCGCAAGGTCAACGCCCTACTCCGCCTCTTCCGGCTGGGCGGCGTATACACCCGCCCCCACGCCGCGACAATCCGGCGCGCCAGTTGTTCGTCGCTACGCAAAAAGCTCGCCAAATCAACGGCCCGAAGCGCGTTTCTCCCGCTTGGCCAGCTCCACGGCCGTGCGCACGTCAATCTCGCGCAGCACCGAATCGAGACCCGCGTCGCCGGTGGGCTCGCGGTCCTTCAGCGCCGAGGCCAGCGCGGCGAGATCGCCGTCCGCGCCATCCGAACCGTCAAGCAGCGAAGCCGCGAGGCGATCGAGCGTATCGAGCGCGACAGCCCCGCGCCGCATCTGCCGGCGCCGCTTGCCGCCCTCATCGACCTGCAAGGCCAGCACGGCGTCCAGCGCGGTCAGCGGCGCAGCGGCGGACGCCGCCTGCGTCGCACGCGCTTCGCTGGACGGCAGCGAGAATCCGGCCGCGCCCGCGCCAGACGCACGCCGTGTCGTCGATGTCGCCGAAGGGCCGCGCGGAGGTTCAACTTTCATTGTCCGCAGCGCTATGGCGCTTCGCTTGCGCGAGGGTTAATGGCGCCGACAATTTGCACCGGGCGGCAGTTGTCGCCGGGCAGAAAATGCCCAGTCGCGCATTATCCCGCACACGCTTCGATGCGCGCCATGGCGCTTTGCGTGGCGCCATTCTGGCACAGTGTCTCCCACGCGCGGGCGCGATCGCATGCGCATCGACACCACGGAACAGGCGACGCACCGACGATGACATTCATGAAGAGCCTGCTCGCCGCCGTCGCCGTCACCGCCATGATGACCGGCCAGGTCGCGGCGGCGTCGCGGATCAAGGACATTGCCGACTTCGAAGGCGTGCGCGAAAACCAGCTCATCGGTTACGGCCTCGTGGTCGGTCTGCAGGGTACGGGTGACTCGCTCCGCAACGCGCCGTTCACGCGCCAGTCGCTGACGGCCATGCTCGAACGCCTCGGCGTGACGACGCGCGACCTGAACCTCAACACCAAGAACGTCGCCGCCGTGATGGTGACGGCCAACCTGCCGGCCTTCTCCAACCAGGGCGCACGCATCGACGTGACCGTGTCCGCGCTCGGCGACGCCAAGAGCCTTGCGGGCGGGCAACTGCTCGTCACCCCGCTCGTCGGCGCCGACCAGCAGGTCTATGCGGTTGCGCAGGGCGCCATCGCCATCGGCGGCTTTTCCGCGTCGGGCTCATCCGGGTCCTCAGTGACGCAAGGCGTGCCGACCGCGGGCCGCATCGCCTCCGGCGGCCTGATCGAACGCGAGCTTCACTTCGACCTCGCCGGCCAGCGCGAACTGCGCCTCGCGCTGCGCAATCCGGATTTCACCACCGCGCGCCGGATGGCCGATGCGATCAACGCCGCCGTCGGCAGCGCGGTCGCACGGCCCGCCAACCCCGGCTCCGTCGCCGTGACCCGCCCCGACAGCTTTCAGGGCGACATGGTCGAACTGCTGACGCGCATCGAGAACCTGCCGATCGATCCCGACCTGCCGGCCAAAATCGTCATCGACGAGACGTCGGGCATCGTCGTCATGGGCGAGAATGTCCGGGTTTCCACCGTCGCCATCGCCCAGGGGGCGCTCACGATCTCGGTGTCGGAGCAACCGCAAGTCAGCCAGCCGGCGCCGTTGAGCGAGGGCCAGACCGTGGTCGTCCCCAACTCGAGCGTGAGCGTCGAACAGGGCCAGGGCGGCCTCGCCATGGTTCGTGGCGGCGTGCCGCTGAAGGATCTCGTCGACGGCCTCAACGCGCTTGGCGTCAGCCCGCGCGACATGATCTCGATCCTGCAGGCGCTGAAGTCCGCCGGCGCGATCCAGGCCGAAATCGAGGTGATGTGAGATGGGCGCGCCGTTCAACGCCTCCCCCCTCGCCCTGCAGCTGACTACGCCGCAGACGGCCGCGCGGCCCGCAACGCCGCCGCCCGAACCGACGGAGGCGATGAAGAAGGTCGCGGAAGAATTCGAAGCGATGATGCTCTCGGAGCTTCTCGGCCCGATGTTCAACGCCCTCGACGCGGACGGCCTCGGCGGCGGCGGCTCCGGCGAGAAGATGTTCCGCCCCATGCTCGTCGACAGCTACGCCAAGGGCGTCGTGGAGCGCGGCGGCATAGGCATCGCGCAGTCCGTACTCGCCGAACTCGTCCGCATGCAGACCACCACCCCGGAGGCCGTGACCAATGGCGCTGATCGCTGACGACGCGGCCGACCGGGCCGAACAGATCCTGCTTCTCACCGATCGGCTGATGGTTATCGTCGAAGGCGAGACCGCCGCTCTCGCGGCGGGCAAGCCGGCCCGACCCGACGCGCCGGAAAGCGTCGAGCTGCAGCGGCTCGCCAACGCCTACCGGCTCGAAATGGCGCGCATCAAGGACGACCCGAGCCTCATCTCCGGCGCCCCGCGTCCCGTGCGCGAGCGACTGCAGGCCAAGACCGCCGCGCTGCAGTCGCGCCTGGACGGCTACGGCCTCGCGCTCGGCGCCGCGCGGGAGGTTACCGAAGGACTGGTGCGGGCGATGGCGGAGGAAGTGCAGCGTGTCCGTCGTGGACCGCAAGGCTATGGCGCGCAAGGGGCGTACGCCGAACCGGTCGGCGTCGGCGCGGTTGCGCTCGACCAGCGCGCCTGAGCGGCGGAGGCCTGAATTCGATTTAACACGAAGGCGGCGGCGTCTGGCACAGCTTCCGCATTGCGTCCAACCGGCGCTTCGGTGATGAAGGCGCGAGGGAACAGCGGACCATGACTCGTGCAACGGCCAGATCAGGGCGACGGCGCGGGCGCTTCGCCCGCACCGCGCTGACGGCGTTGACCGGGCTCGTGTTCAACGCCGCGCTGTTCACCCTGCCCTTCATGGCCGCCGCGCTTTTCCAGACCGTCTCGGCCGGCGACCTGATCGACTACACGCCAACCGCCGCGACCCGCCGCGACACCCAGCGCGCGCTGCGCCTGGAGGCGGCGCGCTTCGTGCGCGCGGGCGAAGACCGAAAGCTCACCTGGAACAACCTCATCGCGCGCGAGCTCGGCGAAGGCGACATCGCAGCCGCGCGCGGATTCGCGCTCACGGCGCCGGCGATCCTGCGCGGCGCCGACGTGGCCAAGATCCAGCGCACCGTTCCGCGTGGCGGCGGCGACCGAGAATACCTGGCGGCGACGCTGCCGCTGATCGAACCGAGCTATGCGCGACAGCGTTTCCGCTCCGTGATCAACTCGGGCGACGCCACGTCGTTCGATGTGCTGGGCGACGGCCGCGAGATCGCCGACACGGCCCAGCGCTGGCGGACCGGCGAGTCCGTCGACTACGTGCTGTTCGCCCTGGGCGGCGCAACACTCGGCGCGACCGACGCCGCGCCCGACGATCTGCGGCTTGGCGCGTCGGTCGTTAAGGTCGCCCGGAACGGCGCGCGCATTTCGCCGGAATTTTCCGCCGCGCTCGACGCCGAGGTGATGGCGGCGCTGCCGCCCGACCGATTGCGCGCCGAACTCGATTCCATATTCCAGGACCGCGACGCCATCGTCGATGAAAGCGCCGCCGCCGCGCTCGCATTTACGCGGGCGCGCGTTCCCGAGGCCTGGGCGCGTCTTTCGGATGATCTGGCGCTCATCGGCGCCGCCGCGCGCGCGACATCGCCGGCGGGCGCCGCCCAACTCGTCTCGCATGTGCGCGACAGTCGCGATCTGCAACGCATACGGCTGCTCGCCGACGCCGGCGGCGAACGCGCGGTTGCGATCGGAAAACGCACGCCGCAACGGCTGATCCTGAAGGCCGCGCATGGCGCCATTCGCTGGACCGACCGGCTTGTCACCGACATCGGCTGGACGCTGCTCGCCACGCTCGGCGTGATCATCGCCACGTTCGCCGCTCTCTCCGGCGCCGTTCGGCGTGAATGGGAGGGCGGCGCAGCCCCGCCATCGGCCGCCGGCAACGCCAAGGCGGACGCCGTCAAGCGCGCGCGGGCGCCTCGACCGGCAGGCAGGGCTGAAAACGTTCGGGCCTGAACGCGAGAGCTATTCGCGAAACAAGGCGAGCACCGAACTCGGCGCGGCGCTGGCGATCGGCGAAGTGGCGCGCGACAGTTCCTGGCGCACCTGAAGCGCGATCAGACGCGCTGCATCCGCATCGAAGTCCGTCCGGACATTCGCCGCCAGGGCGCTGTCCAGCGCAGACAGCAGTCGGTCATGCCCATCCAGACGCGTCGTGCCGGATTCGATCCGCCGCAGACCCGCATCGATGCGCGCGATACTCTCGTCCGCCGCCCGCGCCGCCGCCTGGGCGCCGTCAATCGTGGAGATGGTCGACGCCGACGTGAGCCGGATGGCGTCCTCATCCCCCGCCTGCGCCTTCACGCGCAGGTCGAGCCCCTTGATTTCGAGATCCTGCACAGCATCAGGGTCCGCATCGACCGGCACGGAAGCGCCGGTGAGCAGCGCGCCGCCACCGGCGATCGCGCCCTCGACCAGCTTCGTTAGCTCCTGAACCAGCGCACGGAACGGCACGTCCTGCGCGGCTCGCGCAGCATCCGGCGTTTCGGGCTCCGCGGCGCGCAATGCGAGGTCGCGCGCTTCCAGAAGCACGCTCCGCGCCTGCCGCGCCGCGGCGATGAAGAGATCAAGCGCGCCTTTCGCCGCCGCGACGTCCTCGCGGGAGGCAAGCACATCCCCCTGATAGTCGAGCCTCGCGTCGACGCTGGCGTCGATGCGCACGGCGTCGGACCGCGCTTTTTGCGCCCTCAGGTCCGTTGACGCACTTGCGCCCTGCTCGGCGGCGCGCGCCGCCGGAGTCGCGACAAAAAACGGCAGACTGGTTACATTCCCGACCACAGCAACGCTCCTTCTGCGCGCAAAGCCGGGGCATTAAGAAATCGTTCAGGTTAATAAATCATTAACAACTCACGATCTTCCCAGGCGGGCGTTCATATATGCGCCTATCGCGCGCGCAAAGGCGAGCTGCGACTCATTTGGGAAGCGTCGGAGAATCTCGTTGGTCTGGGGATCGGTCAACGTCTGCACGAAGCGACCGGCGTCACGATCGAGTTCGATGCGCAAGTGGCCGGCGATAAGGGGCTTTTTTGCCTGCGCCACAACGGCGGCGGCGGCCTCTTCCGTGCTGGCCGCTTCTTCTTCAGCGGCCGCGCCGCGCGCGCCGGGGAAGCGTGCCCCATCTTCCTGATCGACCCGGACCGGCCAGGTCGACAGGAGAGAGACTGAAATACGAGATGTTGTTTCGATGGTCATGTTCGCGACCCTCGGCAGCACATCTTTCGCCGCGACAGCGGCGCGAACGGATCATTCCGTCCGCGCCGCCCTGGTCGCTTAGCGGAAGAACGACAGCAGGATCTGCGGACCTTGGTTCGCGATCGACAGCGCCTGGGCGCCGAGCTGTTGCTTCACCTGCAGGGCCTGCAGGCGGGCGCTTTCCTTCGCGAGGTCAGCGTCGACAAGCAGGCCGACGCCCTTGTCGATGTTGTCGCCGAGCTTCACGAGGAAGTCCTTCTGCGAGTCGAGAGCCTTGGACTGGCCGCCGAGCTTCGCTTGCGCGGTGATCAGCGAGTCGAGAGCCGTCTGGATCGTGGCCGAGGCCGCCGTCGGGTCAACCGTAAGGTCGAGGGCCGAGAGCGTCGACAGGGCGCCGCCGCTGACGCGGAAGTCGAAGCCCGTGACCTTCGCCGTCGCGCCGGAGCCCGAACCGCCGCCGGAAGAACCGACCGTCGGAGCCAGCGTGCCGGCCGTGGCCGACGCAGGTCCGAACTTCACGCCGGCCGCCGTGTTGGCGGTCACCGTGAACGATTCAGCCGCCTTGTAGACGATATTGCGCGTGACGGAGTCATACGCCGCCGTCACCTGGCCATTCGTCTGCTGGCTGATCGCGTTGACGAAATCGCCCAGCGTGCTGAGGCCGCTGACGGAGACGTTGAACGTGCGCTGGCTGGCGGCCAGGGCGCCGACAACAAATGTCACCTTGCCAGTGCCGTCGTTGGTGTTGACGAGGTCGGTCAGCTTTGACGAAGTCGTCGTGCCCGACGCCTGCGCCGTACCCGTGACGGACTGGTAGCCGCCGCCGGCCTGATAGGTGCTGGAAGCGCCTGAGGCGAAGGTGATGGTCTTGGAGCCGTCCGATTCCGAGCCCAGCGTGCCGGTGCCGGCGCCGAAGAATTCGCCGACCGCCTTCAGGGCTGCGCCCGTCGTGGCGGCGGTGAGGTCCGCGGCTGCGGTCGTGTAGCCGACCGTGAAGGTTTGCGCCGAGCTGTAGACGATCCGGTTGTTGGTCGCATCGAGCGAGGCCGTGATCTTTCCACCGCTGGCTTCGCTGACGCCCTTGATGAAGTCGTTGATCGTCTGACCGGCCGAGATGTTGATGTTGAACTGTTGCGTGTTCGATCCGCCAGTCGGATCGGCAAGCGTCAGGGTCACATCATCGCCGTTGCGCGCGCCGAGAACGCCGGCGCCTTGCGTGCCGACCAGCTGGGAAGCGCCCGTCAGCGGCGCGACGGTCGTCGCGATCGCCGTGGGGAGCGAGGTCGACGCGCGACCCTGGACAACCGCGCCCGCGCCGCCGGCGCTGCCGCCGATGTCGGTCGTCAGGACGTTGAGGCCGTTGGTGGCGTTCGTGCCGTTGATCAGGTTGACGCCGTTGACGGTCGCCGCGTTCACGAAGCCGTCGATGGAGTCGCGGAGCGCTGCGAAGTCGGCTTGCGCCTTGGCGCGATCTTCAGGCGCCGACAGCGTTTGCGCGTCGACGGCCTTCTGCTTCAGCTGGGCGAGGATGCCGCCGACCGATTCCGCCGCGCCGAGCGCGGTGTCGATCGAGGTGGTCGCGCGGTCGAGACCGTCACGGACCGAACCCAGGGCGCTGGAGCGCAGGCGAAGACCTTCGGCGATGGCGAAGACCGCGCCGTTGTCCTTCGCGGAACCGACCTTGAGGCCGGTGTTGATGCGGTTCTGGACTTCGTCCAGCTGCTTGTTGGTGGAGGTGAGGTTCTGGAGGGCGACGAGGGCGCCGTAGTTCGTGTTCACGCTTGCCATGGAGAGCAGTTCCCTTCTGGAATGGTTCTTCCCGCGCGTTTTGCGCAGTCGACGACGCAACCCGATTTTTCAGGCCGCATTCCACAAGGTCTTACAGGACGAGAGTTAACGGCTGGTTTCTTCGCCGCAACGATTCGGCCGACCCTACCGGCCGGCGAGGCCTTCCATGATCGTCCGGTTGATATCGATCAGCGGATCGATCTCGGCGCCCTGGCGCAGAACCGCGCTGCAGTGACGATCGACGAATACAGCGAGGGAGATGATCTGGGCTCGGGCGGCCTGGCTCATCTGGTTGTCCGCCTGCGCGCAATCAAGGGCGAAGATCGACCACAGGCGACGGTTGTCCTGGATCGCGGCTGACAGCGCGCCGAGATCGTTGCGACCGACGTCCTTCACCTTCAGCAGATTGGCGGTGACCGTCGCCAGGGTGCGGTATTCGGTATCGCGCGGGTTCTCAGACTGCGTCGCGGCGCGCTGGTAGGCCTGGATCGACATTCGTTATTCCCAAGAGATCGTCTTCGTAGGCCATGAGCTTGCGACAGCGCATGAGGGCTCGATAGTACTCCCCACTCATTACTTCCTTGGAAACGGCCACGCAGTCTGCGAGCGTTTCCGGATTGCGCACGGCGGTGGTGAACTCCGCCAGACGCAATGCGAACTCGGCGTAGGCCTGATCCTGATCGCCGTGATCGAGATAGAGCAGCATGATCGGATAGTAGACGCGCCGCGCGGGCGTGGTCGCCTCGTCGGGCTGCATGATGTCCTTCTCCCGCAGCACGGACGCCTTGTTCTGCAGGATGAGCGACCCGCGGCGATCGCCGTTCTGGATGACGGCGCCATTGACCACGAACCGTTCGCCCGGTCGCAGGGACAGTTTCAGCGGCATGTGCGCACCTCGCGAGTCGCAATGATTAACGCTAGGCGACGGACATTAACGAAACATTCCATCAGAACAGCGTCCCCTGTCCCGCCGCCGGTTTCGCCTTCTTCTTCCCAGCCCCGCCCGCATCGCCGCCGATGACCGCATCCGCGGCGCCGTCCGCGAAGGTGAGCCGCACGTTATCTCCCACGCTCAGCCCTTCCGCACGTCGCACCACGGCGCCGGAGCCGGTCGTCACCAGCGCAAAGCCCCGCGCCAGCACGCTCTTGTGGGAGAGCGTGTCGAGCAGCCGCGCCGTCTGGCTCAGGCGGCGCGCGTCATCGGCGATGCCGCGCTGGAGCGCGGTGCGCATCCGGCCATCGAGTTCGCCGAGCCGCTGACGCCTGCGGCCGATATCCTGCGCCAGCGTCTCCCCGCGCAGCCGCACCGCCACGCGATCGAGGCGGGCCTGCGCCGCGCGCGTGTTGGCGAGCAGCGCGAGACCAAGCCGTTCCGACGAGCGGTCGAAGCGTTGCTGCGAGAACTGGAGCAGCGCTTCCGGACGCGGCAGCCGCGCCGCCGCCGCGCGCAGTTCGGTGCGGCGGCGCTCGAGCCCCCGCAGCAGCCCGCCGGAGAGACGCGACCCGTACGCCTCCACCTGCTCGATGAGCTGCGAGCGCACCGGCACCGCCTTTTCCGCCGCGCCCGTGGGCGTCGGCGCGCGCAGGTCGGAGGCGAAATCGATCAGCGTCGTATCGGTCTCGTGGCCGACGGCCGAGATCAGCGGGATCACGCTCTCCGCGGCGGCGCGCACCACAATCTCTTCGTTGAAGGCCCAGAGGTCTTCGATGGAGCCGCCGCCGCGCGCGACGATGAGAACGTCGGGCCGGAGATCGCCCTGCAGCCTGTTGAAACCGCGGATGGCATCGGCAACCTGTTTCGCCGCCTGCTCGCCCTGCACGAGCACGGGCCACAGAATGACGCGGCGCGGAAAGCGATCGGAGAGGCGATGGAGAATGTCGCGGATGACGGCGCCGGTCGGCGAGGTCACCACGCCGATGACCTCGGGCAGATACGGGATCTTCTTTTTCCGCTCCGCCGCGAAGAGGCCTTCGCCCGCGAGTTTCGCTTTCAGCTTTTCCAGTTGCGCCAGCAGCGCGCCGACGCCGGCGGGCTCCATGCGGTCGGCGATGAGCTGGTAGCTCGACTTGCCGGGAAAGGTGGAGATCTTGCCCTCGGCGATGACCTCGAGCCCCTCTTCGGGCCGGAAGCGCAGTTGCGAGGCGACGCCCTTCCACATCACCAGCGAGAGCGTGGCGTTCTCGTCCTTGAGGTCGGCGTACATGTGGCCGGACTTGGCGATGGTCACGCGGCCAAGCTCGCCGCGCACGCGCACGCGATCGAATGTCGTCTCCATGGTGCGCTTCACGGCATGGGAGAGCTCGGAGACGGAGAGCTCAGGCAGGTTGGACGTCGGGGCGGCGGTGGCGGAATCGGTCATGGGGTTACTTATAGTGGAAAAGGACGGGAAAAGCGGAGCGCAGGACCGCGCGTCTTCAGACGCGCACGGGGCCGCGGCGCCAGACTCCGTGGAATCTCGCGTGGCGTGGCATACCGGTTGCGCGTCTGAAGACGCGCGGTCCCTTCGACGGTGTTTGTCATGATGTGTCGGGAGCGCCCACCGCCGCTGTCGGCAGGGCGACGTCGGCGGGGGCGCCGACGCTCCGGGTGATGATGAGGCGTCCGGTGCAGATGGCCTTCGGCACGCGCACGATGGCGCGTTCGACGATGCGGTCGAACTTGCTCAGCACATCGCGGATGTCGCGGAGCGATTTGAGTCTGATCCCGCGCGTGTAGAGCCGGATGAGATTGAGCTTTCGGTGCGCGTAGCGGAATCCGCTGCGCGCCGAAGGCGGACGCATCCACTTTCGCGCGCTTTTCTGGAACGTCATGCGCGAGATCATTGTGAGAAACAGAACCTCACGCACTTCGCGACGCGCCTCGCGGATATCGCCGCGCAGGCCGATGCGTTCCGCGCGATCGCCGAAACTCAAAACCCACCACGCATAAAGCTCCAGCACCCACAGCCGGAGGGACCGGACGTGGGCTTTGAATGTCTCGATGCTGTTGCGGAGGGGTTTCGATATCTGCATTGGCTCCATCGCCTTGTGAATGACGGAGCGATTGTCCTACGGGCCGGAACCCGGTCGGATAGATTCACGTGCGTTGTTGGCGGCCTTGGGCTGGCGCAAGGAAAAGTGTGGGACTGAGCGGAATCTATCCCCGCATTCCCAACCCTCGCCCGCTTGCGGGAGAGGGTGGCGCGCGTCAGCGCGACGGGTGAGGGTGCGGCGGCGCAGAACGAATCTCATCCTGCGGGACTGTCCCCTCACCCTGACCTCGCTCCGCTCGGCCATCCCTTTCCCGCAAGCGGGCGAGGGAAAGGCGCGGCGGCGCCTGCCGGGCAAAAGTCCACCTGAAAGGCCAATACGAAACGCCCCCGCCGCCCCTCAGCGGCGAGGACGCTCCGGCGTCGTCAGCTTCCCCGCTTGAAGAAGGACGCGATCAGCGGAAGGATCAGGCCTCCCGCCAATCCGGTTGCGCCGCTGGCGACATTGGCGTTGTCGCCGAGCATGGCGAGCACCTGCTCCATCATGCCGCCGGCCTGCAGGCCCTGGGCCGCGCCGACCCCGCCCACCGCGCCGAGCAGCGAGTTGATCAGCGGGCCGAAGCTGCTGTTGCGCCGCAAGGCGCCGATGACGTTGCCGC
Organism: uncultured Caulobacteraceae bacterium; assembly: GCA_964530695.1. Lineage (GTDB taxonomy): Bacteria > Pseudomonadota > Alphaproteobacteria > Caulobacterales > Aquidulcibacteraceae > VFBF01. Next base: position 11,123 of record CAZGYQ010000024.1, on the reverse strand, counting down.
CGACCGCCCCGGCGACCGCCTGGATGATCATCGGCAGATACGGTTGAAGCTGTTCCATGCGTTTCCTCTCCTACATCGTCCGCAGCGCGGACCGGGGTCTTCGCCCCGTTTTCGCCGCAAACTTTAACGTGACGTAACCTTCTGTCCACCCTGCGCCACATGCAGGCGAGTTCGGCGGGGAATTTTCGGCGCCCGTGATGGATCGGCGTGCTCCTTTCGCCACAGTGTTGCGGGATCGCGGAAAAATGACGCTCCAGGCATTCCTGCGACCCGGAAAGGCCCGGATGGTCTTCGCGTGTGGGACGCACGTGGAGGAATGGACGCCATGGAGGAAAACGCCGGATTCGCCGCGCGGCGCGCGGACAGCACCCCTTCGACGCTCGACCTTTCGCCGCTCTACGGGGCGGCGCGGACATTGCTGGCCCGCGAGGGCCGCTGGCGCGCGGCGCTCGCGGGGCATGTGCGGCCGCAACGGCATGATCTCATCGTCGACATGCAGTGCGGGAGCGGCGAGCTTGCACAACAGCTTGCGGGCCTGGCACCGGAAGCGCGCATCATCGGCGTGGATGGCGACGCCGCCGCCATCGCCCAGGCGCAGGCGCGCCCGCATGGCAGGAGCCCGCGGCTCGCGCTGTTCCACGGCGAGCCCGAGGATCTCGCGCGTATCCTGGGGCCGGAGTCCGCGACGAAAGTCATCGTGACGCTGACAGATATCCACAGGCCCGCAGAGAAGGCGCGCTATCTCGACGCGGCGCGCGCGATCATCGATCCCCTCGGCGCGCTGTTCGTGCTCGACTACGGCGCGCAACGCACGCCGCTGATGCGCGGTCTCCGCAAGGCCGCGCAGGCGTTCGCCGCCGCGCCGCCGGCGTACGCGCATGACACCGTCGCGCCGCTCATTCGCGCCGCGGGTTTCGTCGCCGTCGACGAGGCGGCATCGTGGCCGACGCCGCGGGGCGCCATCTCGCTCCATTGCGCGCGCGCAAGCTGAAAACTGTGCAGCACAAGGATGAATTCATCTGGCGCGGCCGCGCCGTGGCGGCTAGTATTTCGCAAGTCGTCGGGGGGCCGGCGCGCGGGAACCCGGCGCGGACGTGAAGGAGATAGCGAGGTGCAGACCTCACGTGCATCAGCTATTCAGCCACTCGAACCGGACGCGGCGGCGCGGGCCGACAAGCGCGTCGACGTGTGGATTTCGTATTTCGTCCCCGACTTCCAGTTTGCGCGCCGCATCGCGGGTGTCTTGGACAATCTCGGCTACGCCGTCGCGCCCTACGAACTGCTGAACTACGGCTACCTGCCGCGCGAGAAGCTGACGCCGAACGATGCGCGCTGCGTCATCGCGCTGTGGACGCCGCACGCGCTTGAAGAAAAGCAGATCCAGGCCGATGCGCGCACCGCCGGCAACCGCCACGCGCTCATCGAGATCGGCTTCCGCGAAGCGTGCCCCGCCCAGCGCTTTTCCGACGCCGCGCTGATCAATTTCCCGCGGTTCGACAATGCGCCGCACGGCGCGCAGTGGCGCGAACTGCTCGCACGCGTGCGGGCCGTGTGCGGGCCCCCGCCAAAGCGCACGGCGGAATTCATGAACATCGCGCCGGCGGCCATCGCCACGCTGGCGACCCTCGTCGGCGTCGGCGCCGGCGCCATGATGATCGGCGACATGGCGCATGACCGGCGGGAGGCGGCCTCGCGCCCGTTTGCGCCGCCGGCGACGCAGGACATTCCCAACGAGGTGCTCGCGGCCGCCAAGCGCCCCTCGCTCACGCCGACAAGCGACCTCGCCATCGATCTCGGCGGCCCTGACGAATACATCGCACCCGATCTGGGCACAGCCCCGCCCGTTCAGGCCCTGCCCGTGGCCGTGGAAGGCGCAAAGTCCGCGGCGACCGAAAACCGCAGCGTCCAGGGCCCGGAAGAATAGGTCACGCCGCGCGGGCCGTACCCCAGACATTGAACCCCGCGAACCGCGGCGTGTTCGGCAGGTACATCTGCTCAAGCGCATCCACCGCATAGCCGGACGACTTCAGCAGGCCGGGAATATCGCGCGTGAGGCGGCAACCGCCTGCGATCGCCTTCCACCATGGTTCTACCGCGCGCTGGGTGCGCTGGACGTCTGCGTCCGGCGCGAGACCATGTTCGCAAAACACCAGGCGCGCGCCGGGCTTCAGCATCCGCCGCGTCGCCTTCAGCGCCGACACGGGATCGGGAATGGTGCACAGCGTATAGGTGACGAACAGCGTGTCGATCGATGCGTCCGGCAGATCGAGCGTCTCGGCGAATTCGGAGCGCACCTCGACCGGGAACGGCGCGGCCGCGGCTGCCTTGTTCGAGAGTACGCGCATCCCCTCTTCCGGCTCGAGCGCGTAGAGCTTCGTGATCTTCGCGGGATCGAGAAACGGCACGTTGCGTCCCGAGCCGAAACCAAGTTCGAGCACGACGCCTTCCACCATCGGCGCAACTTTCGCGCGTTGCCGCTGGATGGGCCGCGATCCGCACGCGCAGTTGATGAAATGCGGAAGGATGTGGCGGCTGTAGAAACCCAAAGGATCAATCCTGTCTCAACGCGGCGCGACGCTGTCGCATCCAGTGCATGATCGCCCACGCGTGCGCCTCGTGACGCATCTTGGCGATCGCGTCGGCGGGCGAAAGCCACACGAGCGCATGATCGGCTTCCGTCGGCGCGCCTTCATCGCCGGAATTCTCGACTTCGTAGAATGTCGCGAGGCTGTTGCGCGGTTCGTCGCGATTGATCCAGAACTGTCCCGCACGACCGATCACGCGCGACGGCCAGATCGTGAGCCCCGTTTCCTCGGCGAACTCGCGCATCAGCGCGGCCGGTTCGTCCTCGTCGGTCTCGATGCCGCCGCCGGGGAGATCGTAGTCGAACGGCGCCGCGCGTCCGATCCTGGCCACCGCGATTGCGTTCTCGCCGCGCGGGCACAGCCCATAGACCGTTGGACGTTCGAGATAGCAGAGGCCCGGCTTCGTCTGCCCGAACTGAAGGGAAAAGCGTGTCATGACGGTTGCTCTATAGACCCGGACGCGGCGGCGGTCACGGCTCGCTGCCCGGCGCCAGCGTGACGGTCAGGCCATCAAAGTCCTCGCGCATCAGGATCTGGCACGACAGCCGCGAGGCCTCCGTCACCTCGAACGCGTCATCCAGCCGTTCCAGCTCCTCGTCCGTCGGCGCGACGAGCTTTCCGATCCAGGCGTCGTCGACATAGACGTGGCACGTGGCGCACGCGCACGCGCCGCCGCACTCGGCCTTGATGGGCAGCCCCTGGTCGCGAATGATCTCCATTACGCGCCAGCCGTCGAGGCCTTCCACGGCGTGGAGGGTTCCCTCGCGATCGATCACATTGAGGATGCGGACGTCTTCGGCCATCTCGCGGTGGTCGTGCCCAAGCCGCGGCCGGCTGTCCAGTGGGTCAGGCGGCGGCGGTCCGCGTCATCGTCGCTTCCAGCGCCGTCAGCGCCTCCGCGAGGCGCCCGCGCACCCGCGACAGCGCCGCCGACACCATCGCCCCCTCGACCGCGCCGGCCTTGCCGAGCCCCTCGGCCTGCTCGCAGGCCTCCGCCAGGGCCCAAAGGCCCAGTCCGCGGGCGGAGCCCTTCACGGTATGGGCGGCGTCGCGCCAGATCGGGGTCGGCGCATCGGGGATGAGCAGCCGCTCCCAGAGTTCGGCCTGCGCGCGGAAAATCTGCACGATCTCGACCTGCAGGGCGTCGTCGTCGCCGGTCATGTGGGCGAAGTGCTGGCGGTCAAAGATGTCCGGGGGCATCCGGCCGTCCTCCTGTTGCGGCCGAACTATGCCGCAACATGATTTCCGTTCCGTTCATGCGCTCCCCTTCAGGCGCCGATTGCGAACGGCGCGACCCCGAAAAGCGCCTTGTGGAACCAGAGAACCGACCCGTAGGCGGCCACCGCGGCGAGAAGCGGGATCGCCATCTCCCCCAGCGCCAGCCGGTTGCGCCCCTGCACGATCGCCGCGAACGGCACGTTCGAGGTGGCGTCCCGGAACGGCGCCCAGGCGGCCGGCATGCGGGCGGCGGACTTGCGATCGATGGAGCGGGTTCCGAGGAGGCTCATGACGGAGAGCCCCCCGAACAGCATGACCGAGGTCCCCTCCCCGTTGGCGAACAGGTGCCCGAGCCCCCACAGCGCCACGCCCCACAGGAACGGGTGGCGGGTGACGCGCAGGATCCCCTTCGCGGGTTCGGGCTTGTTCAGCGCGCCCTCGAAGCCCGCAAGCGTGGGTCCCGGCGTCAGCAGGCCCGCGACCGCGAGCAGGAAGCCGAAAAGGACGAGGGTCGCCGCCACGTGGCGGCCCCACGCGGGCGCGGTCCAGAGATCGGGGTTGTCCGGCGCGGCCCGCGCGGCGGCGTAGGCGAAGATCATCCATGCCAGCGCCCCGGCGGAGGCAAGCGAGAAGACGCCCCGGTAGCCGCCTTCCCCGATCCGGCCGACCAGCGCAGCGCGCAACGGGGTCGCCGCCACCCCCACATGCAGGAGAATGAAGGCGGCGAGCGCGGCGGCGAACATGGTCATGGCGGTGCCTCCCTCAAGGTCGCCACAGCGTTACCGCGGCCGCGACCGGACGCAAGCGGCGCGCCCGCCTTGGCGTTCGCGGGCGGCGCGCGTTAGGAAGGCCGCCGGATATTCATGAGGACTGCCATGGCCGGGCCCGGACTTTTCTTCGAAGACCTATCAATCGGCCAGAACGCGGAAATGACCCGCACGGTGGCCGAGGCCGACATCGTCGCCTTCGCGGCGGTCTCGGGCGACGACAACCCCGTCCACCTCGACGCGGCCTTCGCCGCCACCACCCCGTTCAAGGAACGCATCGCCCACGGCATGCTTTCGGCGAGCTACATCTCCGCGCTGATTGGCACGCGCCTGCCGGGGCCGGGCGCGATCTACATCTCCCAGACGCTGGCGTTCAAACGCCCGGTGAAGATCGACGACGCGGTGACCACGCGCGTGGAAGTGATTGCCCTGAGCGACGAAAAGGGCCGCGCGACCTTCCAGTGCACATGCCTCGTGAACGGCAAGGCCGTGCTTGAAGGCGAGGCGGTGGTGATGGCGCCGCGGCGGCCCGCTTGACACGATGGAATTTTTCTCCGCTCAGGACCGGCTCCCCGACAGCGCCCGCGGCGCGTCGATCGCGCTGGGCAATTTCGACGGCGTGCACCTCGGCCATCAGGCCGTGCTCGCGGCGGCGGTGGCGGGCGCCGATGGACGTCGCGCGGCGGCGGCCGTGTTCGCGCCGCATCCACGACGCTTCTTCAAGCCGGACTCCGCGCCCTTCCGTCTCCAGACATCGGCGCAGCGCGCCCGCGCTCTCGCGGCGTGCGGCGCCGACGCGCTGATCGAGATCAGGTTCGACGCCACGCTCTCGCAGATGAGCGATGAGGCGTTCGCGCGCGAGGTGATCGCCGGGCGCATCGGCGCGGCGCGCGTGGCGGTCGGCGTCGATTTCCGGTTCGGCAAGGATCGCGTCGGCGATACCGCGACGCTCAAGGCATACGGCGCACAATACGGTTTCGGCGTCGAGGTGGTCGACGCCGTCGACGACGGCCACCACCCGGACAAGGTCTCCTCCACCTCGATCCGCACGGCGTTGCAGGCCGGCGACATGGGCGACGCAGCGCGCCTTCTCGGGCGGCCATGGGCGATCGAAGGCGAAGTGATCTCCGGCATGCAGCGCGCCCGCGGCATCGGCTTTCCCACCGCCAACGTCGCGCTCGGCGACTACCTGCGTCCGATGTTCGGCGTCTACGCCACGCGCACCGACACCGGCGATGGCGTGTGGCGCGCGGGCGTGTCCAACTGCGGCGTGAAGCCGACCGTCGGCGGCGTCGCGGAACCGCTGCTGGAAACGCACATCTTCGATTTCAGCGGCGACCTCTACGTCAAGACCATCGAGACGCAGCTCGCGCACTTCATCCGCGCGGAACGCAAGTTCGATTCGTTCGAGGCGCTGACGGCGCAGATCGCCGAGGATGCGAAGGCGGCGCGGATGTTGCTCGGCGACTAATCACATTTATCAGTCATTCCGGCCGAAGCGGAGCGGAGAGCCGGAACCCAGGGGACCAGATGATTTCGTGCGTTCAAGCGTGCGGATGTCTGAACGTACTTCCGGAGCCTGAACCCCTGGCTTCCGGATCGCGCCTCCGGCGCGTCCGGAATGACTGAGCCAAGGTGAAATCCCCTCACCTTCGCGCGCGGAAAAAATCCTTCAGCACCTGCGCGCAGGCTTCCGCCTCGACGCCGCCCGTCGCCTCGGGACGCCAGTGGCAGGTGGGCTGTTCGAAAAAGCGCACGCCGTTCTCCACCGCGCCGCCCTTTGCGTCGCTTGCGCCGTAGACCAGCCGCGACACGCGCGCGTGCGAGATGGCGCCGGCGCACATGGTGCAGGGTTCGAGCGTCACGTAGAGCGTCAGTCCCGGCGGCAGACGGTAGTTGCCGCCGCGCAACGCCGCCTCGCGCAGGACAATCATTTCGGCGTGCGCCGTAGGATCATGCGCGGCGATCGGCGCGTTACCCGCTTCGGCGACCACCTCGCCGGCGCCGTCCACGAGCACCGCGCCGATCGGCGCCTCGCCCGCCAGCGCCGCCGCCTCCGCCAGCGCCAGCGCGCGCCGCATCCACCGTTCATCGTCCTTCATGGCGAGCATCATAGCCGCGTGGCGCGCGGACGGGTATGAGTCCCGCCGTGACCACTGAAGGTTTCCCTCCGGACGGCGAACGCATCGCCAAGACGCTGGCGCGCTCGGGCGTGTGCTCGCGCCGCGACGCCGAAAAGCTCATCGCCGAGGGTCGCGTCGTGGTGAACGGCAAGAAGCTCGACACGCCCGCCTTCAAAGTGACCGCCAGGGACGACATCCGCGTCGACGGCAAGCGCGTCGCCGAACCGCAGCCCACGCGCCTGTGGCGCTATCACAAGCCCGACGGCCTCCTGACCACCAACCATGATCCCAAGGGCCGCGCCACCATCTACGAGCGCCTGCCCCCGGACATGCCGCGTGTCGTCAGCATCGGGCGCCTCGACCTCAACAGCGAAGGCCTGCTGCTGCTCACCAACGACGGCGAACTCGCGCGCCAGTTCGAGCTGCCCGCCAACGCGTGGAGCCGCCACTACCGCGCCCGCGCCTTCGGGCGCATCTCGCAGGAAGAACTCGACAGGCTCGTCGACGGCATCGTCGTCGAGAAGGTGCGCTATGGTTCGATCATGGCGACGCTCGAGCGCCAGCAGGGCGGCAACGCCTGGATCTCGGTGGTGCTGACGGAAGGCAAGAACCGCGAAGTGCGCCGTGTCCTCGAGGCACTCGGACTGAAAGTGAACCGGCTGATCCGCACGTCCTACGGGCCGTTCGAACTCGGCCTGCTGAAACCGGGCCAGGTGGAAGAGGTTCCACCGCGGCAGGTCAGGGACATGTTCGGTTCGTCGAAAGCCAGACGGCGCGGCGCAGGCGGCGGCTAGGCCGGCGGTTAGGCGGGCGGGTGCGAAGCGCCCATCCAGCCGGGCATTTCGGGGATGTATTGCGGGAAGAAGTTGTGCCCGTCGTCCCAGACCATGCGCACCGCGGCGAACACGATCACGACGATTCCCACATAGGCGATCCAGCGGTATCTCTGGATGACGGTGGCGATGATCGACGCCGCCACGCCCATCAGCAACACCGACAGCACAAGTCCGAACGCCATGATCACTTCATTATGGCGCGCCACGCCCGCCACGGCGAGCACGTTGTCCAGCGACATCGACACATCGGCGATGATGATCGACAGCAGCGCGCGCCCGAACGTCTGCGGCGCGGCGATCTGCGCCGCTGCGCCCTGCGCCAGCGCCACGCCCTGTTCCGGTTCGAGAAATGGCGCTTCGGGTTTGTGCGCGCGCAGATCCTCGTACATGCGCCACGCCACCCAGAAGAGCAGCAGGCCGCCAAAGGCCAGCAATCCCGGTATCTTCAGCATCTGCACGGTCAGCAGCGCGAAGATGATCCGCAGCACGAGCGCCATCGCCACGCCGATGAAGATGGCGCGCTTCTGCTGGGCGGGCGCAAGCGCGGATGCGGCGAGGCCGACCGCGATCGCGTTGTCGCCGGCGAGCGCCAGGTCGATCAGGATCACCTGCAACAGGGCGGATATGGCGGGGAAATCTACGTCCAAGGCGTGAGCGTCTCTTGTCGGCGGGTGGGCGGCTGGCGTTTAAGGCTGCTCGGGCGGGCAAGGTCAAGTGGCGGACAGGAATGCGAATTGTCGGCGGCACATTGAAGGGACGCGCGCTGGCGACGCCGGGCGGACAGGCCACGCGACCCACTTCGGACCGCGCGCGCGAGTCGTTGTTCAATGTCCTCGCGCACGCGGCCTGGGCCAGGCCCCTCGACGGCGCGCGCGTGCTCGACCTCTTCGCCGGGTCCGGCGCGCTGGGGCTTGAGGCGATCTCTCGGGGGGCGGCGTTCGCGCTGTTCGTCGAGACCGACGCCGCCGCGCGCGGCGCGATCCGCGACAACATCGAGGCGCTCTCGCTGTTCGGCGTGACGCGGATCCATCGCCGCGACGCCACCGACCTCGGCGCCAAGCCGGCGGGCCTCGCTGCGCCCTTCGATCTCGTCTTCCTCGATCCGCCCTACGGCAAGGGGCTCGGCGAACGCGCGCTGGCGAAGCTCCTGCCCGGAGGCTGGATCACGCCCGACGCGACGATCGTGTTTGAATGCGCGGCGGAGGAGACGGTTTCCACCGAGCGCTTCACCGTGCACGACGAACGCGTCTGGGGCGCGGCGAAAGTTCTCTTCCTCAGCCCGGCGGGTTAGCAGAGGCCGGCCGGCGACGGGGCGCGGGATCGCCGCACGCCGCACGCAGCTCTTCTTCCGTCACCGTCGCGCCCTGCTGGCGAGCGCGCCGCAGCGTCGCGCATGCGCGCCCGTCCTCGCCCTGCTTGATCTGCGCGCGGGCGAGTTTCGAGGCGTCCATGGAAATGCCGGCGATGTTGTTCTGGTCGCCGTGAACATTGAGCGCGGCGCGATAGCGCGTCTCCGCCGCCTGCCAGTCCTCGCCAGCGGCCGCCGCATCGCCGAGTTGTCCGAGCACGAAGCCGCGCGTCTGCGCATCCGGCATCAGCGGCAGCGCGCGCTCCAGCCGCACGGAGGCGTTCGTCCAGTCGCTCGCCGATGCCGCATCGAGGCCCGCGCCGACAAACGCCGCGCCCGCCGCTTCCCGCGGACGATCCTGTCTCTCATAGGCGAAGCTCAGCATCCGCCAGAGCGCCTTGTCCTGCGGATTGAGCGCGCGCGCGTTCTCCAGCGCGCGCGCCGCGCGATCGTCGCCCGTCGCCAGCATCAGCGCGCCGCACGCGCGCCAGATCGGCGCCGCTGAAGCCCCGCCCTCGCGCGCGATGGCCCACATTTCCTCAAGCCCGCCCTTGCGCGTCGCCGGCTGGCCCACCTTGAGCACCGCGGCGCGCACGCGCGGATCGGGATCCTGCAGCAAGGTCGCGGCCGCATCGGCGAAGGACGTGCGCGCGGCGGTCACCGCGTCCGAACGCGCCACGCGCGGCGCATCGGCGAGCGCCGGTTCGGCCGTGCGCGCCGTCGTCGCCCGCGGCGTGCTTGCGTCGGCAGGTTCGGCGGCGACATCGGCGAACGCATCGTCCTGCAGCAGGCGCGCGAGTTCGAGCGCCTGATCGCCGGTGATCTGGCCCTTCGCAACAAGATCGAGCAGTTGCGCAAGCTGGTCCTGGCGCGTCACGGGCGCTGCCTCACGCACGGCGTTCTGACCGGAAAGCACATAGACGCTCGCCGCGATCGCCAGCACCGTGGCGACAACCCCGAGGATCGAGACGATGCGAATGCGCGCCATCAACTTTCCGCGCCTGGCCTGAACGGCCGCGCCATCGACGCTGCGCCCTTCGACGCGCGCGCGCACCGCCTCCTCGACAAGCGAGACCTGCGCCGCCGACGCGTCTCCATTCCAGACCGTGAGATCTTCGGCGTGAATGGCGCCGAAACCGAGCGGAATCGCGACGCCCGTTTCCAGCGTCACGGGCACAAGACGGCCCTGGTCGCGCGCGCGCCCGGCCTCATCGCGCACGAAAGCGGACTCCGCCGCGCTCTGCGTCCACACGACGATCACGGCCTTCGCCGCGGCGAGCTCGCGCTCGATCACGCGCGCGTAGTCGTCGCCGGCGATCAGCGCGCGGTCCCACCACACCGAAAGGCCGCGTCGAAGTAGCGCTTCCGCGAGCGGACGGACCCGATCGCGATCCTCGCTGGCGTAGGAGATGAAGACGTCAGCCATGCCGCGGGGCGCTCCAGATAACCCAGAAATTCAATAGTGGCGCGTGCGCCGGGCGGGAAGATGGCGCGCGCACGCTCACCCGCCTTGTCCTGTGTCACGCGAGCAGCATGGCCTTACGGAAAACCGTCGGCAGCCCCTGCGCGGTTACGTCCGCGACTGCGCGCCAGTCGCCGGCGGCGTGCCCTTCCCCGCTCCACACAACCAGCGTCAGCGCGAAGTGCGTGAACACGTGGCGCAGCGCGCCGCTCTCGCGCCATTCAACGGGCGCCGGGGCGTATTCCAGCGCTTCCGCCCGCGACCAGACGTCCGAGCGCCACGGCGTCGTCGGCAGCCCCGTCATGCCGCCGAGGAGGCCCTTGTCGGCGCGGCGCACAAGCAGGATGTCGCCCCCGCGCCGCAGCCGGAAGGCCACGCCATGGCGCTCGGGCCGGGCGGCCTTCGCCTTTCGGCGCGGGTAACTCTCCGGCGCGCCCGCCGCACGCGCCTGACAGGCGAACGCCGCCGGGCACCGCCCGCAGTCCGGCGACCGGGGCGTGCAGACCGTCGCGCCGAGGTCCATCAGCGCCTGCGCCCAGTCGCCCGGGCGGTCAGCGGTCACGCACCTGGCCGCGAGCGCGGCGAGTTCGGCCTTCGCGACCGGCAGCGGCGTCTCGACCGCGTGGAGCCGGGCCATCACCCGCTCGACATTTCCATCCACAACATTCGCCGGCAGCCCGAACGCGATCGAGGCGATCGCCGCCGCCGTGTAGGGCCCGACGCCCGGCAGCGCCCGCAACGCCGCCTCCTGCGCCGGAAATCCGCCTCGCGCGGCGACAGCCCC
>CAZGYQ010000023.1:0-37163 GCA_964530695.1 uncultured Caulobacteraceae bacterium | reverse complement strand
GCGCCTGGCCCGTCCGCAACGCCTCGCCATCTTGGTGGTGGCGCCGGTCTCGTCGATGAAGACCAGACGGGCCGGATCGAGATCAGGCTGCCCGGCCCGCCACGCCAGGCGCCGCGCGGCGACGTCGGGCCGCGCCTGCTCGGCTGCGTGCGCCGTTTTTTTTGAAGGTGACGGCGTGGCGGTCGAGGAACCGCCAGATCGTGCTCGGCGCAAACGTCGCGCCGTGCGCCTCGCGCACCAGTCGCCGCCCTGGGATCGGGCTGAGACGACCCCGCTCTCGCGCCAAACCCGCACCCAGCGTACCGCGCTCGCCACCGCCACCCCGAACCGCGCCGCCGCCGCATTGCGCGACATGCCGCCCTCAACCGCCTCGATCACCCGCCCGCGCAGGTCGTCCGACAGGGATTTCACCATCCATGCTGGCCTCCAGTCTCCAGCAGGAAGCGTGAATCAGAATTCGAGTCCCAAGGGAATCCCCTCGATTCCATCAGTTCGGATTTTGCTCTAGCCCAATTAAATCTTCATCCCGATCAGCACGACGCCGGCGATCACAACGCAGGTGATCATCACCGTGAGCATCGCGGCGACGACACGCGCCGTGTCGGTCTTGCGGGTTCCAGCCTTTGGCTTTGCATCATCGCGCGGCGCGAGCGTGTAGGCGGCGAGCAGGAACATGGCCGCCGAGCAGGCCATGACGATCGCCCCGCCGATGGCGCCCGCAAACAACGCTGAACCCGCCGCGCCTGCGGCGACCATCGCCACGAGAGGGTGCCCCCGCTTCATCGTCTCGCGGATCATCCGTTTCGCCCGCCCCGAATCGAGCGTCTTGAACGCCTGCGGAGAGACGACAAAGGAAAACAGGATGGTCCAGCCGAGGACCATCGAGGCGAGGATCAGGCCGAGGCCCTGGACAAACTGGCTCATGGATCGCTGATACCGCGATTCTCGACGGCCGGTCTCAATCAGCGAAGCGGGCGAGAATCACGCTGTCGCGGATGCCGATGTGGGTTTTCCAGTTGGCTCGAAGGACGCCCTCGCGCTGGAAGCCATTGCGCTCGAAGAGGCGCAGCGAGGGCGCGTTGTCAGGGTCGATGTCGGCCTGGATGCGGTGCAGTCCGAGCGCGCCGAAACCGTGCGCTGCGACACACCGCAACGCCTCGCCGCAAAGCCCCTCGCCCTGCGCATCGGCGCGCAGAATGACGCCGATCTCGCCGACGCCCTCGCGCAAGATGAACAACGACATTCGCCCGAGCGCTTCGCCGCCGTCGCGCGTGATGGCCCAGTGCAGCGAGTCCTTCATCGCCAGCGTGGTGGTCGTGTAGGAGACGGACTCTTCCGGACTCTCGTGCGCGGGGCCGGACCAGAAGTGATGCACGGCAGGATCTGAGTGCGCCACGAACAAGGCCGGCACATCCTCAATCGCGAGCGGTCTATAGACGCCGCGCTCGCCCCGAAACGTCGGAACCGTCATTGGCTACTCCGCGGTCGCCTGCTCGCGCGCAATCCGGGCGCTGGCGCGTTCCTTGACGCTTTCGCTGCGGAGTTGGCCGCAGGCCGCCAGAATATCGCGGCCGCGAGGCGTGCGGATGGGCGAGGCGTACCCGGCGCGGTTGAGGATCTCCGCGAAGGCCTCGATCGTCGGCCAGTCCGAGCACTCGTAAGCTGTCCCCGGCCACGGATTGAACGGAATGAGGTTGATCTTCGCCGGCACGCCCGCAAGCAGCTTCACCAGCGCGCGCGCCTCCGCGAGGCTGTCGTTCACGCCCTTCAGCATCACGTATTCGAACGTCACGCGCTTGGCGTTCGACAGCTGCGGGTAGCTGCGGATGGCATCGAAGAGCTCCGCCAGCGGATACTTGCGGTTGATCGGCACGAGTTCGTTGCGCAGATCATCGTTCGTCGCGTGCAGCGAGATGGCGAGCATCGCCCCGGTCATCGCGCCGAGCTCGGCGATCTTCGGCGCGACGCCTGCGGTGGAAACGGTCGTGCGGCGGCGCGAGATCGAGAGCCCGTCCCCGTCCGAGATCACGTCGATGGCGGCGGCGACGCTGTCGAGATTGTAGAGCGGCTCACCCATGCCCATGAACACGATGTTCGTCAGCAGGCGATCCTCGTTGGAGGTGGGCCACTCGGCGAGATCGTCGCGCACGATCATGACCTGCGACGCGATCTCCGCGCTCGTCAGGTTGCGCACGAGCTTCTGCGTGCCGGTGTGGCAGAAGGTGCAGTTGAGGGTGCAGCCCACCTGACTTGAAACACAAAGCGCGCCGGAACGGCCGACGTCGGGAATGTAGACGGCTTCAGCCTCCACGCCCGGCGCGAGGCGGATGAGATATTTCCGCGTGCCGTCCACGGACACCTGCCGCTCGGCGATCTCGGGACGCGCCAGCGTGAAATGCAGCTCGAGCTCCGCGCGCAGCTCCTTGGCGACATTCGTCATCTGCGCGAATTCGGTGACGCCGTGATGGTAAATCCAGCGCCAGAGCTGCTCTGCGCGCATCTTCGCCTTCGCCGCCGTCACGCCCATGCCGACGAGCCGCAGGCGCAGCTCGTCCCGCGTCGCGCCGACGAGGGAAGGCAAAGCCGGCGCGGCAGCCGGCGGGCGGGTGTCGATCAGGGAGGTCATGAGGCCGTCCCTATGTCACGAAACCGGCGGGAGGGCCAGATCGCCTCAGAACGACCGCGCCGCCATGGCGGCACGCGCCGCATCGTTCGCAGCTTCGGCGTTGAAGCCTGATTGCGTGATCACCACTCGATATGTCGCGCCATCCGCGAGCGGCATGTAGTTGGCCGAGCCGAAGCGGCGGTCCTCCGCGAGCGAGATCGACGAGAGCCACGCACGGAAGCTGTCGGGCGCCTTCGCCAGGATCGGGTTCGGCGGGCGCGAGACGTCGCAGGCGGTGATCGGCTTGCCGTTCGCTTCCATGGCGTCGACATACTTGTTGGCCATCTGGTCGAGATCGTAGGTCGCGTTCATGCCGATGGTGTTGGCCCACGGTTTCCACTTCTGCACGCGACCGCCGAGGATCCATTCGTCACCCTGCATCAGGCAGTGCGTTTCTCCCCCGCCATCGGCGCGCACCAGCGTCACGTCGTAGAGTTTCTGCGCGGCGCTGGTCTGTTCCACGCGCACTTCGGCGACGGCCTTTTCCCACGTCAGGCGCGAATAGCTCTGCATGTTGAGCGCGACCAGGGCGGCGATGCAGGCCGCAGCCATGGCGGTGAGCCCAGTCGCCACGCCGCGGCCTCCGCTGACGACGCGGCCGCGCCCCATGCTGCGCACGCCGCGAAACACGATGAACACGCCGGAAGCCAGCGCCGCGAGGGGCGCTGCAAGCCACGCCCAGCCCAAAGAAGAGCCCAATGATTCGAGCATTCCGCCCTCCGTCCGATCCGAATCGTTGGACAGACGTTAGCCCGAAGCGCCGCTTGAGGGGACCGCGCGCCTTCAGGCGCGCAACCAATGCCTCACACCGCGCGCCGAGCGCCGACGCATTCCACCTGTGCGCGCCTGAAGGCGCGCGGTCCCGTCTACCTGCCTTGCGCGACAATCTCCTCCTCAACCTCGCGCAGCGTGTTCTTGCCGAAGAAGATCTCCTTGCCGACGACGAACGTCGGGATGCCGAAGGCGCCCCGCTCGACGGCGTCGCCAGTGTTCGCCATCAGGCGGTCCTTGACGTCCTGCTCCTGCGCGCGGGTCATCAGGCGTTCAGCGTCCAGCCCGCCTTCGCTCAACGCAGCGCGCACCACGTCCGGATCGCCCATGTTCGACCCGAGCTCCCACATATGGCGAAAGGCGACTTCCACGTACGGCGCGAGCCCGCCATCGATCTGCGCGCCGGCGGCGATCCGCATCAGCAGCAGCGTGTTGACCGGAAAATGCGGGTTCATCCTGAATGCATCGAGCCTGTGGCGCGCGATGAAGCGGCGCGTCTCCAGCATCTCGTAGTCCATCTTGTTGCGGATATTGCCGAAGGCGATCATCGGCGCCTGGTTGCCGGTGAGCTTGAACACGCCGCCGAGCAGGACGGGCGTGTAGGTGAATTTCGCGCCGGTGCGGGCCTCGATCTGCGGAATGACCTTGTGCGCGAGATACGCGTTGGGGCTGGCGAAATCGAACAGGAGCTCCGGTTGCATCACCATGTCTCCGCGTAGGGTCTGAGATCAAGTTCGTGGGTCCAGGCGTCACGGGTCTGCGTGTGCAGGCGCCAGTACGCTTCGGCGATGGACGCCGGATTCATCAACGTGTCTTCCGGCAAATTCGCGAGCACATCGGCGCCGCGCGCCTCGCGGATGCGCTCACGCACGAACGCCGTGTCCACGCCCGCGTCGATGACGAGATGCGCCACGTGCAGACCCTTTGGTCCGAGTTCGCGCGCCATGCTTTGCGCCATCACGCGCAGACCCGCCTTGGCGCTGGCGAAGGCGGCGTAGCCGGCGCCGCCGCGCACGCTGGCCGTGGCGCCGGTGAAGAAGATCGAACCCTTGCCGCGCGGGAGCATGATGCGCGCCGCTTCACGGCCCGTGAGAAAGCCGCCGTAGCACGCCATCTCCCAGACCTTGCGAAACACCCGCTCCGTCGTCTCCAGCAGCGGAAAACGCACGTTTGCGCCGACATTGAAGATCACGACCTCCAGCGGCGCGACGGCCTCCGCCGCATCGAGAAACGCCGCGATATCGTCCTCCTTGCGCGCATCCAGCGCACGCGTCACACAGCGCCCACCCTCAACCTCGATGGCCGCTTTCAGAGGCGCAAGCTTGTCCTCGGAGCGTCGTCCGGCGACGACAGTGTAGCCTTCGGCCGCGAACCGCCGCGCGATGGCCGCGCCGATATAATCCCCCGCTCCGATTACCGCCGCCGTCGCGTTGCGCGCCTGCACCATGTGTTCCTCCCAGATTGCCGCGATGTAAGTCTTGAAACAAGACTTAGTCAACGGCTAGAATGCGCCATGCGCTGGGACAATCTCGCCAATGAACCATGCTCGCTCGCGCGGGCCCTCGCCGTCATTGGCGATCGCTGGACGTTGCTGGTGCTCCGCGAGGCGTTCCTGAAAGTGCGCCGCTTCGACGATTTCAGGGAAAATCTCGGGATCGCGCGTCAGGTGCTGGCCGAGCGGCTGGCGCACCTGGTCGAGGAAGGTGTGCTCGCCAAGACGCTCTACCAGGACAATCCGCCCCGGTACGAATACCGGCTGACCGAGAAGGGCCTTGGCCTCTACCCCGCCATTCTCGCGCTCGCGCACTGGGGAGACGCCCACTATGCGGGCCGCAAGGGGCCTCCGCTGCTGCGCCGCCACAAGACCTGCGGCCATGACTTCCGTCCGGTCACGACCTGTTCGGTCTGCGGCGAGGCGGTCGATCCGCGCGCCGTGGAGACACATCCAGGACCGGGCGCCGCGCGGCGCGGGCGCCGGGCAGACTGATCGCGGGCGCACGCCGTCCGTCAGGCGCGGCCGCGCGCTTTCGCGGAAGAGTTCGCCCTCTACCGCGCCGGGTAGGCGCCCCATCGACTCGCGCATCACGACTTTCCGGTGCACGGGCGCGCCGACCGGCCTATAGATGGCTGGGCGAACGGCGCTCGAAACCCCGGGGGGTTCAATGACCACGCTTGTCTTGATCGGACTTGGCCTTCTCGCCCTCGTGCTTCTGGCGGTCGGCGTCTACGCCTTCCGGCGCTATTACATCGCGCGCACCGACCGCACCTACATGACCCACAACGAGGACGGCTTCAAACGCGCGCTCCACGGCCGCGGCGTGCTGTGGGACTACGAAGAGGCGATCGTCAAAGGTCCCGAGGCGCCGAAGCTTGAATACGTCGCGTTCGATCCCGCCACCGGGCAACGCCGCGCCGGGCAGCTCATCGACCCGAGGACCGGCTCGATCAACCTGCGTCCGCAGTACTGCGTGCCGCTGCCCTTCGCCGCGACCACCTCGGACGGGCACCGCCTCATCGTCGAGGCGCGCGTGCAGTTCAGCCTCAACCGCGACCTTCTGAAGTACGTCTACCAGCTCGACGATTTCAGCCTCGCGCTGGAGACGCGCATTCACAGCGCCTTCCGCGCGGAGATCGGCAGGCGCCAGGACGAAGTCCTGCGCGGTTCGCTGCACGACGTCGAGAACGCCGTGGTCGCGCACCTGCGGAAGGCGGAAGCGGATGGCGATGAGGTCGGCGAGGCCGGCCTCGCGCTCGGCGTGAATTTCCACACGGCGAGCTTCACCTACGCGGAGGCCGAGGATCACTTCGCGGCGCTCGCCTCCGGCATGATCGCGCCGCCGACCGTCGCGGGCGCATCAACCGATCACGCGCAGGCGCTTCCGACCACGCAGCCCCAAGGCGCGGTGCGCACCGTCGCGCGCGCGCCGGGCGTGCTCAGCCTGCGGCCGCAGCAACTCGACCAGCTCGCCGACGCCTTCAAGGGCCGCGAACCCGCGTCCACCGCAGCCCTCCTGACGATGCTCGAAATGCAGACGCGGCAGAACATCGCCGAGGCGCTTGCGAGTTCGGGTCAACTTGTCGTCATAACGTCACAAGAGCTCGGGCTCACAGGCGCGAGCGTCCAGCGCGACACGGCCGATCGCGCAGCCCGAAACAAAAGCGACACAATCTGACGCTTTCTTCGGCGAAGCATCGCGTCTATCAGGCTTCGGACTCGTCCTGACGGAGACTACGATGCGCATCAAGCTCGCCACCCTTCTCACCACGGCAGGAATGGCCCTTGGCGCCTGTGCGACGGTCCCATCCGCGCAACACCTGTCGGCGCCCCCGCAGAGCCAGGACGCCTACTTCGTCGCCGGCGCCGCACGCGCAGCGGCCGCCCCGTCTACCGAGCGCGCGCGCAACGTCATCGTGTTCATCGGCGACGGCATGGGCATCTCGACCGTCACCGCCACACGCATCTACGCGGGCCAGCGCGCGGGGCGGGATGGCGAGAGCAACCAGCTCACGATGGACACCTTCCCGCACACGGCGTTCTCGCGCACCTACAGCCACGACCTGCAGATCTCAGAATCCGCCTCCACCGCGACCGCGATAGTCGCTGGCGTCAAGACTCGCGGCGGCGGCGTGGGCCTCGCATCGGCCGCGCGGCGCAACGCCTGCGGCGATGTGGCGAACAACACCGCCCGCACGATCTTCGAGATCGCCGAGGAAGCCGGCCTCGCCACCGGCGTTGTCTCCACGGCGCGGATCACCCATGCCACGCCGGCGTCCGTCTATGCGCACACTCCCAATCGCGACTGGGAGAACGATGTCGCCGTCGCGCACGACGGTGGCGCGCCCTGCGCAGACATCGCGCGCCAGCTCGTCGAGTGGCCCGCCGGCGACGGACTTGAAATCGCGCTCGGCGGCGGCCGCGCGAACTTTCTGCCCAACACCGTCGCTGACCCTGAAACGCCCGCGATCAAGGGCCTGCGCGCCGATGGCCGCAATCTCACCGCCGAATGGGCTGCGCGTCCCGACAGCGTTTTTGTGTGGAATACATCTCAGCTTGCCGAGCTTCCCGCCGACAGCACCGCCCGCGTCCTCGGCCTCTTCTCGCCCTCGCACATGGCCTACGAGAACGATCGCGCCCGCGACGCTGGCGGCGAACCCTCGCTTGCGCAACTGACCGCCGCGGCGATCCGGCGGGTCTCGCTGGATGCGGATGGCTACGTGCTGATGGTCGAAGGCGGCCGGATCGACCACGCCCACCACGAGGGCCGCGCGGGCGAGGCGCTTTCCGAAGCCGTCGCGATGGATGAAGCCATCCGCACGGCGCTCGAAATGACCGATCGCAAAGATACGTTGATCATCGTCACCGCCGACCACAGCCACACGCTCACGATCTCGGGATATGCGCGCCGAGGCACGCCGATCCTCGGGCTGTCCACCAACAGCGACGGGGAAGGCCTTGCGCTGGGGACGGATGGTCGCCCCTACACAACGCTCGGCTACGCGAACGGTCCCGGCGCGGTCGCCGCCGGCGTTCAGGCCGGCGCCCAGCAGCGCCCGGATCTCAGCGGCGTCGACACAGCCGCGCAGGGTTTCCTCCAGCAATCGCTGGTGCCGCTGCGATCAGAGACACACGGCGGCGAAGACGTGCCGCTCTACGCGTGGGGGCCAGGCGACGAGAATTTCTCCGGCACGCTGGAGCAGAATGTGATCTTTCACCTGATGTCGCGCGCGCTTGGTTTTTCCAATAAATGACGCACATTGCGGCGGATTAATGTGCGCGACGCGTGTGGGCGCTGGGCGTTGACCTCAATCAACGCGGTTCCCACATAAACTGTCTTTGGTTGACGTCCCGTCGATCAACGGCAGCAACGGAGCGGAGCGATGAAAACCGTCGATATCAAGGATATCCAGGACGACGTCGGCGACGCGTACGGCGATGTCGTGCGCAGTCTCAAGAGCATGACCAAGCATGTGGGCGAGGACGCCGGCGACGCCCTGTCGAAATCCGCCGCGGCGCTCATGCACAGCGCCGTCGAACTCGCCGAACAAGCCAAGGCGCAGTCGCAGGCCGCCGCCAAGAAGATCGGCGAGGAAGTGCGCGAACATCCGGCGGCGACCGCGGCGATCGTCGCGGCGGCGGTTGCGCTGGTCGGCCTTGCGCTGACACAACGCAAGGCCAAGCACTGAGGCGCCTGGCTCGCATCGCCTTGATGACGCGCTGCGTCGTCGGGGCGATGCGGCTGACTTGATCGCGAGCGGCAGGCGGCGTGTTCGCGCGTGAGCAGACCGGAGTTCGACCATGCGGCAGGAAAAGCAGTGGGTGGCGACATTCAACGGCGCGTCGGCCCGGGCGTTCACCTACGACGGCGCGCCGCGCATACTCGTCGAAGTCGATGGCGCACGTCGCGAAGGGCCGCACAAGCCGGACTTCGATGACCGCGCCACCCGCGTGCATGAAAGCCTCGGCGAACGGCGCAGCGGCGCCTCCCCGGAGACGGACCCCGAGCGGCGCTTGGAAGACAAGTTCATCGAAGGCTATGCGGCGCTTCTGGAATCACACCGCGCGCGCGGCGATTTCGATGAGCTGATCGTGGCCGCGTCCCCGCGCGCGCTCGGCGCTTTTCGGAAAGCGCTGACGCCCGAGCTCGCCAAAGTGGTGGTCCGCGAAATCCACGGCGACCATGTGAATGGCGGCGCCGAGAGCCTGCGCGACGCGCTCGCCCTCAAGTAGCGATCACACCAGCATCTTGCCTTCATCGCCAATGGTCGCGCCGACATCGCCCGGCAGAAGCATCTCGTTGTGCGCCTTGCCGGACGGGATCATCGGATAGCAGTTCTCTTCCTTCGCCACGCGGCAATCGAAGATGACCGGCATGGGAGTATCGATCATCTGCATGATCTTCGCGTCGAGTTCGTCCGGCGTATCGGCGCGCAGTCCGACGCCGCCGTAGGCCTCGGCCAGTTTCACGAAGTCCGGCAACGCCTGCGAATAGGATTGCGAATAGCGTTCGCCGTGCAGTAGCTGCTGCCACTGGCGCACCATGCCCATCCACTCGTTGTTGAGGATGAAGATCTTGATCGGCAGGCCGTACTGCACGGCCGTCGACATCTCCTGCATCGTCATCTGCACGCTCGCCTCGCCCGCGATGTCGATGACCAGCGCGTCCGGGTGCGCGGCCTGCACGCCGACGGCCGCAGGCAGTCCGTAGCCCATGGTGCCCAGCCCGCCCGACGTCATCCAGCGGTTCGGCTTGTCGAAGTGGAAGAACTGCGCCGCCCACATCTGGTGCTGGCCGACTTCCGTGGTGACGTAGACGTCGCGGTCCTTCGTCAGCGCGAACAGACGCTCGATGGCGTATTGCGGTTTGATGATCTTGTCGTCGGCCCGATAGGCGAAGCACTTGCGCGCCGTCCACGCCTCGATCTGCGCCAGCCACGGTTTCAGCGCAGAGGCCGAGGGCTTGGCATTGCGCCGCCGCCAGCCCGCGAGCAGGCCCTTGAGCGCTGCGCCCGCGTCCGCAACGATCCCCAGGTCCACCAGCACGTTCTTGTTGATCGATGACGGATCGACATCGATGTGGATCTTGGTCGAGCCCGGCGAAAATGCGTCGAGACGACCCGTCACCCGATCGTCGAAGCGCGCGCCGATGCAGATCATCAGATCGCAATCGTGCATCGCGTGATTGGCTTCCCAGCTGCCGTGCATGCCGAGCATGCCGAGCCATTGCGGCGAGGACGCCGGGAACGCGCCGAGCCCCATCAATGTCGAGGTGATCGGAAAGCCGGTTTCCTCCACCAGCGCGCGCAGGTCCGCGCACGCATCCGGCCCGGCGTTGATGACGCCGCCGCCGGTGTAGAACACCGGCCGCTTCGCCAGCGCCATGAGGTCAACAGCCTGCTCGATCTGGCGCGGGTCCGCGTCGTGCGCGGGATGATAGGTTTTCGGGCGCACGCCCTTGGGCCCGACATATCTGCCGATGGCGAACTGCACGTCCTTGGGAATGTCGACCACGACGGGCCCCGGTCGCCCGCTCGTCGCCACGTGAAACGCCTCATGGATGATGCGCGCGAGGTCGTTCACGTCCTTCACGAGCCAGTTGTGCTTGGTGCACGAGCGCGTGATGCCGACGGTGTCGCATTCCTGGAACGCATCCGAGCCGATGAGATGCGTCGGCACCTGGCCGCACAGCACCACGAGCGGAATGGAATCGAGCAGCGCATCCGCCAGCGGCGTCACCACATTTGTCGCGCCCGGTCCGCTGGTGACGAGCACCACCCCGGGCTTGCCCGTCGAGCGCGCGTATCCCTCGCCCGCGTGGCCCGCGCCCTGCTCGTGGCGCACCAGGATGTGGCGCAGGCGCGGTTCGTTGAAGAGCGCATCGTAGATCGGCAGCACCGCGCCGCCCGGATAGCCGAACAGGTCCGTAACGCCCTGATCGATCAGCGCGCGCACGACGATCTCGGCGCCCGACATCGTCTCCGTCATTGCCTCTGGATCCATCACTTGAGCGCCATCCACGGCGGTTCTCCGGGGTTCGGCCCCGGTTACCACGCCGGGGGCCATCGAGTGTGAAACGGACAAAGAAAAAGGGGCCTTTTGGGCCCCTGTTCGCATGCGCCGCTGTTTGGACCTTCTTCAGGGTCCTTCGCGGCGCTCTGTGACTACAAGTCGTGTTTCGGATTTCATGGACGGTTCTTCCCTGAACGAATGGAGATTATGTTGCCCCTCAATGGCCGTCAATGGCCTATTTTTGGGCAAGAACGTGCGCAATTCGCCGCTCAATCGGCACTTCTTCCACCTGAATCCAGTCCTTCATCTGATTTCCGATCCACGTGAACTGGCGCTTGGCGTAGTGGCGGGTGTCTCGCCGGCCGAGAATCGCGGCGTCGGCGAGCGTCATTTCCCCGCGCAGATGCGCGCCCAGCCACGGCATGCCGTGGGCCTTCATGCACGGCAGCGCCGGATCGAGCCCCCGGGCCGCGAGCGTGCGGGCCTCCTCAAGCGCGCCTGCATCGAGCATCGCGTCGAACCGGGCGTCGATGGCCGCGTAGAGCGGGGCGCGTGGCGGCAGGAGGGCAAACCCCGCCCAGGCGCCGGCGGCGAGCACTGGCGCGGTATTCTCGCGCCAGGCGGCGATGGGAACGCCGGTGGTCAGCATGACCTCGAGCGCCCGCACGATCCGGGACGCGTCACGGGGCGCAAGCGCCGCAGCAGCGCCGGGATCGACCGATGCGAGCCGGGCGTGCAGCGCCGCGTCGCCGTCGCACGCGCGGCGCGCGGCGATCTCCGAGCGCACCTCGGCGGAGGGCGGCGGGATCTCCGCGAGCCCCTCCGTCAGCGCCTTGAAGTAGAGCCCCGTGCCGCCAGCGACGATGGGCGTTTTCCCGCGCGCGTCGATGTCCGCCAGCACCGTCGAGGCCGCCCGCACCCACGATCCCACCGAGTAACGCTCGGCGGCGTCGACGAACCCGTAGAGGTGATGCGGCGCGCGCGCCTCTTCTTCGGGCGATGGCCGGGCCGTCAGCACCCGCAGGTCGGCGTAGACCTGCATCGAATCCGCGTTGACGATCTCGCCGCCGATCCGCTCCGCCAGCGCGAGCGCAAGGGCGGACTTGCCGCTGGCGGTCGGGCCCATGATAAGCAGAGCGCGCATTGCCCGCCCTCCTAACAGGCCGATCCCCGCACATGTACAGCGTTCTCGTCGTCGTCGCCCCGGAAGCCGCGCTCTACCGCGACGCGCTGATGACGCTGGGCAGCGTGATCGGCATCTACGGCGCGACGCCCCCGAAGGTGCTCTCCCCATGGGAGGCCTGCGAATGGACGCTGCCCGAGGCCGACGAAGGCGCCCGCGACGTGATCGAACAGGCGATGGACGGCGTCGACGCGGACTGGGCGCTGCTGCCCGCCGAAGGGCGGCGCAAGTCGCTGCTCGTCGCGGACATGGATTCCACCATCATCGGCTGCGAGTGCATCGACGAGCTTGCGGACTTCGCCGGCAAGAAGGCCGAGATCAGCGCCATCACCGAACGCGCCATGCGCGGGGAACTCGATTTCGAGGCGGCGCTCACGGAACGCGTGGCGATGCTCAAGGGTTTGCCGCTGGCGGCATTGCAGCAATGCTTCGACGACCGCGTGCGCCTCAATCCCGGCGCGCGGACGCTGGTGCAGACCATGCGCGCGCACGGCGCGCGATGCGCGCTTGTGTCGGGCGGGTTCACCTTCTTCACCTCCCGCGTGGCGCAGCTTGCGGGCTTCGACGTGGAACGTGCGAACAGGCTGATCGACGACGGCGCGACGCTCGCAGGCGCCGTGGGACACCCCATCCTCGGGCGCGAGGCGAAGCTCGCGGCGCTGATGGAGGAGTCGGCGAACGCGCCGGCCGACGCCATCGCGCTGGGCGACGGCGCCAACGATCTCGCGATGATCAAGTCCGCCGGTCTCGGCGTCGCCTATCGCGCCAAGCCGATCGTCGCCGCGGAGGCGGATGCGAAGATCGACTTCACGACGCTGGAGACCGCGCTCTTCTTTCAGGGCTACCGGCGCGCGGAGTTTGCAGGGACGTGACTCAGTCATTCCGGCCGCAGCCAAGCAAAGCTTGGCGGAGAGCCGGAACCCAGGGGACTGGATGGCGTCGTTCGTTCAAGCGTTCGCGAACTTGAACAATCAGTCAGCGCCCAGTCCCCTAGGTTCCGGATCGCGCCTCCGGCGCGTCCGGAATGACGGCGCAAACAGCAAGCAGAAAGTTGACGTTTGGAATCCGTATTTGGTCCGAAGTGCACTTTGCGAACTTGCGCGTGATGAATTGCGTCTTGCTCACAAACTGGAATCACACTCTTGAATCGAGTTCGGCAAGCCCAAGCCTCCCTCCCTCCGATTGGGAAAGCAACACACATGCGGGGCGTCTGGCCAACTGAACCAACCGTTCGAGTGACTGCATAAGGAGGGAATGCTGCATCCGCTTGAAAACGGAGGTTCTGGTATGAAGCTGTCTGTTCCTATTTTTCGGCTGAAGCGGCGCGCAAAGTTGATGTCGCGCGAAGCCCAAATCCCGCTGACCGAGGCATTGAACCGGGTTGCAGAAAAGGAGGGCTTTCGCAGTTGGAGCCTTCTGGCCGCTCGTTGGGCGAAGCGAAACCCCGCACCAGAGATTTTCGCGCATCTACGGCCGGGCGACATGGTGCTCGTTGGCGCACGGCCCATGCAAGGTAAGACCATGCTGGCTCTGAATATTCTCGCAGAGGCGAGCAAGTCTGGCCGACACTGCGCCTATTTCACGCTCGAACAGTCGACCCCTGAAGCGGCAGAAGGTCTCAGATCGGTCGGTGTCGATCCCACATCGACCGAAGTCCGTCTTGACACCTCGGATGCGATCAGCGCCGACTACATGATCGCGAAACTGAAAGACGCAAAGGCGGGCGCCGTGATCGTGGTGGACTATCTTCAGGCACTGGACCATCAGCGCGAGAAACCGCCACTCATCGATCAGGTCGCGGCTCTCAAAAAATTTGCCTCAAACGCGCAGATGATTTTCGTGCTGATTTCACAGATCGACCGGCACTACGACGCTTCAACCAAAGCCCTGCCGGACCTCGCCGATATTCGCTTGCCTAACAGGATCGACACCTCCCTCTTCGACAAAACCTGCTTCCTTCGAGAAGGAACGGTGTTCTTTGATGGCGCGGGGATCGTGAGTTAGCAGACCACCGAACGGCGGCGCCTTGGTCACAATGGGTCAAGGCGCCGCGCGATCAGGAATCGGCGAATACCGAACTCCGCCGCGTCATCGCGCTTACCGCCGCTGCTTCACGCTCCGGAACGTGAGGTCGCCGCCCCGGTTCACGTAGACCAGAACCGGCCGCGACGGCGGCGCGCGCTGCACGACGCGCTGCGCCTCGGCGATGGTCTCGACCTCCTCGAACTGCATCTCGACGATCACGTCGCCTGCCTGCAGTTTACCGGCCGCATCGCTCGCGGCGTCCACGGCGACGACGATGAGGCCGCGCGCGCCCGCGGCGACGCCGAAACGCTGGCGCAGTTGCGGCGTGAGGGTCGAGAGCGTCATGCCGAGCACGCGGCCTTCGCTGCCGTGCGTCGGTTCGGTCGCGCCGGGATCGGGCGTTCGGACGCCAAGCCGAGCGGTCACAGGCCGGCCCTCGTCGAGGCGCAGGACGGTGACGTTCGCATTCAGTCGCCGCGCGCCGCGCGCATATTCCACCGCCACAGTCTTGTTGATCGGCGTGTCCGCAACGACGCGCGTGAGGTTGCGTCCCTCGCCGATGGCGCGGCCATCGAACGTGAGGATGATGTCGCCCGGTTGCAGGCCGGCCTTCGCGGCCGGGCTGTTCGGGGTGATCGCGGTGACGAGCGCCCCGCGCGGGCGTTGCAGGCCGGCGCGCTGGGCTGCTTCCGTCGACACCAGGCCAATGCGCACGCCGAGCCAGCCGCGCCGCGTCTCGCCGAACTGGATGATCTGGTTGACCACGCTCTGCACGAGGTCGGCTGGCGCGGCGAAGCCCACGCCGACCGAGCCGCCCGTAGGCGACACGATGGCGGTGTTCACGCCAATGACTTCGCCGGCCATGTTGAACAGCGGGCCGCCGGAGTTGCCGCGGTTGATGGCGGCGTCGGTCTGGATGAAGTCGTCGTAGCGCCCGGCGGAAATGTTTCGGTTCCGCGCCGAAACGATCCCCGCCGAAACCGAGGCTCCGAGACCGAACGGGTTGCCGATTGCGATCACCAGGTCGCCGACGCGGGTGCGGTTGGCGTCGCCGAAGCGGACATAGGGCAGCGGCCGCGGCGCATTGACCTTGAGCACGGCGATGTCGGTCGCCTGGTCGCGGCCGATGATCTGGGCCTTCAGGCGGTCGCCGTCCTGGAAAATGACCTCGATTTCGTCGGCGCCCTCGATGACGTGGTTGTTGGTGACGACCACGCCCTGCGCGGTCACCACAAAGCCCGATCCGAGCGAACTCACCTCATTGAGGTTTTCATCCCCGAACAGCTCGTCGAGCCGCGAACCGGGACCGCCGCGTGGACGCGGCGGCGCGCCGACGCCGTCGATGCGCTGCGTCGTGGCGATGTTGACCACCGCCGGCATCAGCCGCTCGGCTAGGTCGCCAAAGCCTTCGGCCGGATAGCGCGTCTGCGCCGCCGCGGGCGCCGCGACCGAGAAGAAGCCCGCGCAGAGCGCGGCGAGGAGAAGTCCAAGGGGGCGAATCATCGGGTCCGATCGTATCCGGAAACGGCTTCTGGCCACGCCTCCGTGTTCACCGTGAATATGGGGCGAAAGTCAGGCGCGCAACGGCGCACGCCACCTGACAGGCGCCATGCCCTCCCACCTGCCGGCCGATCAGCGGCGGGCCGCGCCATCCTTGTCGCGCAGATAGCGGAAAAACTCGCCGTCCGGCGGCACGACCATCTGCGTTCCCGCCGGGATCGCCTTCTCGTAAGCCTGCATGGAGCGGTAGAAGCCCGCGAACTCGGGATCGCGGCCGAAGGAGCTGTTGAACAGCTCGGCGCGGCGGGCGTCGCCCTCGCCCTTGGTCTTCTGGCTCTTCTCGTTGGCCTGCGCGAGGATGAACACCTTCTGGCGCTCGCCGTCGGCGCGGATTTCGGCGGCCACGCGCTGGCGCTCGGTGCGCATGCGTTCGAAGACGCGCTCCTGCACTTCCGGCACGAGGTCGGCCTGGCGGATGCGCACGTCGATGACCTGCACGCCGAGGCCGCGGGCTTCGGCATCCATCTGGCGGGTGATCTGGCGCATGAGCTCGGCGCGGCGGGTGGAGATGATCTCGTCGGTGCGGACCGAGCCGAGCGTCTGGCGAAGCGCGCTCTCGAGGATCGTCTCGAGGCGCTGTTGTCCGCGCTCCTCGAAGGTCACCTGCTGATAGAACTTGAGCGGGTCGACGATGCGGTAGCGCGCGAACGCGTCGACCACGAGGCGTTCCTGGTCGGACCCGACGATCAGCTGTTCCGGCAACGTGAAGCCGACATTGCGCTTGTCGAAGAACACGACGTTCTGGACGAGCGGCATCTTCATGTAGAGACCCGGCTGGTTCTTGCCCCAGCGGTTGATCACCGTCTGCTGTTCGCCGAACTGCAGGACGATCGCCTGCTTGGTCTGCGGCACGATGTAGAACGTGTTGCTGATCACGATGAGCGCGGCGAAGGCCGCGCCGGCGACCAGGACGAGGAAACGGTTCATTGTCCGCCGCTCCGCGAGGGGGCGGGCTGGGCCTGCCGGTTTCTGAGCTGATCGAGCGGCAGATAGGGCGCAACGCCCGAGCGGCCGTCGATGATGATCTTGTCGGCGCCGCCGTACACGCGCTCCATCGTCTCCAGATAGAGGCGTTCGCGGGTGACGCGCGGGCTGAGCCGGTACTGGTTGTAGATGAGGTTGAAACGCTCTGCCTCGCCGGAGGCTTCACGCACCACGCGTTCGCGGTACCCCTCGGCTTCCTGCAGCGTGCGCGCCGCCTCGCCGCGGGCTTCGTTGACGCGGCTTTCCGCGTCCGCACGGGCGCGGTCGACGTCATTGAATGCGTCGATCACGGCTTCAGGCGCGGTCGCCTTCTGCAGCTGCACGCGCACGACCTTGATGCCCGCCTGGTAGGAATTGAGCGTGTTCTGCATCAGGTCGCGGGTCTGGGTCTCCACGTTCGAGCGATCGGTCGAGATGATGCGCTCAAGCGGGGTGCGCCCCACCGTCTCACGCATCGCGCTCTCGGCGACCGCGAGCACGAGTTCGTCGGGCGCGCGCGTGTTGAACACGAAATCCTGCGGCCGCTCCGAAAGGCGCCAGATCACGGTGAAGTCGATGTCGACGATCGCTTCATCGCCGGTGAGCATGAGGCTCTCGCTGGGACGGTCCTGGCCATCCCGGAAGCCGATCTGCTGGCTGCGCTGCAGCGTCACCGCCTCGACGCGCACCGTTTCCAGCGGCGCGGGCAGATGTACGTGCAGCCCCGGCGTCGTCAGCCGGTGAAACGCACCGAAGCGCGACACCACGCCGTTCTCGCCTTCATCGACCATGTAGACGCCCGAGGCGAACCAGCCGGCCACCAGGAGGGCGCCCAGCACCAGAAGGCCGGAGGGTCCCATGGAGCGCATGCCCGGCCCGCCGGAGCCGCCGCCGCGTCCGCCGCGCATGCGGTCCTGAAGCCGACGCATCAGTTCCTCAAGATCGGGGCCCTTGTCATCAGGGCGCCGCGGGGGTTGTTGTCCGCCCCATGGCTTCTGGGGGCCGGAACCCCAGGGGCCGCCGCCATTTGGCCCGCCGCCTTTGGGGCCGCCCTGGCCGCCGCCGCGATCGTTCCCCGACTGGTCATTCCAAGGCATGGGTGGTTTCAGCCCTTCTGGCTCGATCTTCCCGGGCGCCTTGCAGGCCCCGTGTGAGCGCCGGATATGTGACGCGTACTCCTAAGGATCAAGCATGAACACCTCCTTGAAGACGCTGCAGGAACGGATTTCCCGCGCGCTGGACGCAGTAAAAGATCCTTTATCTGGCAAAGGCTTGCTGGCGACGGGGCGGATCCAGGGTCTCGGCTGCGGCGAGGACGGCCGGGTCCGCTTCACCATCGAGGCGCCGGCAGGCTCCGAACGGGCCTTCGCAGCGGTCCGGGACGCAGCCGAAAAGGCCGTGGCCTCGATCCGCGGGGTAACCGGGGTCACCGCCGTGCTCACCGCCCACGCGGAGCCGAAGCCCGCCGCGCCGCGTCAGGCCGAAGGGGTCGCCGGGGTCCGTTCCGTGATCGCGGTCGCCAGCGGCAAGGGCGGCGTGGGCAAGTCGACCGTGGCGGCGAACCTGGCGTGCGCGCTGGCGGCGAACGGGCTCAAGGTCGGCCTGCTCGACGTCGATGTCTACGGACCCTCCCTGCCGACGCTGTTCGGCATCGCGTCGCAGAAGCCCGCCATGCGGCCCGACAAGAAACTCGACCCGATCGTGAAGGCCGGACTGAAACTCATGTCGATCGGCTTCATCGTCGATCCCGAGCAGGCGATGATCTGGCGCGGCGCGATGGCGACGAGCGCGGTGCGCCAGCTGATCGACGACGTAGCGTGGGGAACCGAGGCCGACCCGCTCGACGTGCTCGTGCTCGACATGCCGCCCGGCACCGGCGACGTCCAGCTCACCATCGCCCAGCGCCTGCCGCTCGCCGGCGCCGTGATCGTGTCGACGCCGCAGGAGCTGGCGCTCGCCGACGTGCGCCGCGGCATCGCGATGTTCGAGAAGACCCACGTGCCCGTCATCGGCATCATCGAGAACATGGCCTGGCTGGAGACGCCGGCGGGGCGCATGTACATCTTCGGCGAAGGCGGCGCGCGCCGCACGGCCGACGCATTGGGCGCGCCATTTCTCGGTGAAATCCCGATCGACGTCAGCCTGCGCGAGAGCGCCGACGCGGGAACGCCCTTCGTGGCCGCACAGCCCGATCATCCGCTCTCGAAAGCGTTCCGCGCGATGGCCGCCGCCGCGATGGAAAACGCCGCACGCGCGGTGAAGCCGGCGCCGGTGATCCGGTTCGAATAGCGGGGCCTGCGCGACAAGGGCGCAGGTTCCTGCTACAGCGCCCGCATGATCCATGTCCGCCAGTTCCCCTGCCTCCAAGACAATTACGGCTTTCTCGTCCACGACGACGCAAGCGGCGAAACCGCCACGATCGACACGCCGGACGCCGACGCGATCCTGCACGCCGCCGCCGACGCCGGCTGGCGCATCACGCAGGTGTGGAACACGCACTGGCACCCCGATCACGCCGGCGGCAACGCCGCGATCAAGGCTGCAACCGGCGCGATCGTGACCGGCCCCGCGGAAGTGGAGCGCATCGGCCAGGCGCCGGATCGCGTCGTCGCCGATGGCGACATCGTTTCGCTGGGCGCGCACAAGGCGCGCGTCCTCGATGTGGGCGGACACACGCTGGGCCACGTCGCCTATGCGTTCGACGCCGACAAGGTCGCGTTCGTCGGCGATGCGCTGTTCGCGATGGGCTGCGGCAGGCTCTTCGAAGGCACGGCGCAGCAGATGTGGACGAGCCTTTCGCGGCTCGCCGCCCTGCCTGACGACGCCACGCTCTATTGCGCGCACGAATACACCGAAGCCAACGCCCGCTTCGCCATCAGCATCGAGCCCGACAACACGGCGCTGCAGGCGCGCGTCGCCGAAGTCGCGCGTCTGCGCGCGGGCGGAAAGCCGACGGTGCCGATGACGCTGGCGGAGGAAAAGGCCACGAACCCCTTCCTGCGCGCGCCGCTCCTGAAGCGCGCGCTCGGCATGGAGAACGCCGCCGACTGGGAAGCCTTCGGCGAGGTGCGCAAGCGCAAGGACAATTTCTAGTGCGCGCCATCTCCGGCGATCTTGGCGCCGGCGAGATCATCCGCATGCTCGCGATGAAGCCGCATCCGGAGGGCGGGCATTACGCCGAGACGTTCCGCGACATCGAGACGGACGGCCGCGCGCGTTCCACGGCGATCTACTTTCTTCTGCAGGCCGGCGAGGTCTCGCACTGGCATCACGTGGATGCGGTGGAGTTCTGGCTCTGGCACGCCGGCGGGCCGCTCGCGCTGTCGATCAGCGACGACGGTCAATCCACGCGCGCAACCCACCTCGGCCCCGATCTGCGGGCCGGTCAGCGACCGCAGGCGATCGTGCCCGCTGGATCCTGGCAGGCCGCCGAGACGCTCGGCGCGTGGACGCTGGTGAGTTGCGTGGTCGCGCCGGGGTTCGAGTTCTCGGGCTTCACGCTCGCGCCGCCGGACTGGCGTCCGGGACGGTGAGCGCCGCTATTGCGGCGGTCCTTCGACTGCGCCGCTCGTGTTTGGGGTCGCGCGACGGGGCGCGCGCAGGGCCTGCTCGATGGCGGCGGCGGACGGGCGGCCCGCATAGCCCATCTGCGGCGCGACGGTGACGGTCAGCGATTCATCGACGACGTAGGCCCCCGGCTGATTGCCGTAGCGGATCACCACCCGGCGCACGACCATGCCCCGCGGCGGCGCGGCGGCGAGGCCTTCCGCGGCGCGCGCGGCGGCGTCGGCGACCACGCCGGACGCCGATCCCTGCATGTTCTGCGGCGCCACGAAGGTCACGGGCCGGCCGCGCCGCGCCGTTTCCCGCTGCAACGCCTCCATGCGCGCCTGGAAACTCGACTGCGCCAGCGAAGGCGGCGGCCGAACAGGCCCCGCGCTGCCCGCGAGCGCTGCCGGCGCGCCCGTGCGAGCGGCGTCAGTGTAAACGATGACGCTGCCGAGCGCGGTCACGCGCAGGAGCACGTCGCCGGTGTCGGTCTTGAAGAACTCGTCCCCGCGCGGACCGGGCACCGAGCGCAGCACGTGCACCTCGTCGGAGCCCTCGAAACGCACCAGCGCGACGCGGGCGCCGGAACGGTCCAGCACGAAACGCACCCGCCCGTCTGGCGTCTGGTAGCGTTCGGCGGCGGGGCGATCGTTGGCCGGCAGGTCGAGCAGACCCTGCGCGAGGGGCGAATCCTTGCTTTGCGCGAAGGCGTCCGGCGCGACCGCCAGCGCAAGCGTGGCGGCGAAGACGCCGGCGACACGGACGCTGAGGTGCGAGGCGCCCAATTGTGATGACCCGTACTGCGGCGGGGTTTCAGTGGACATGGGCCCACTGAAGGCCATCCGATCCCGGCGCTTTCGTGGCGCGGACCGGACGGACGGAGTTCCCCTCAGAAGCGTGACGAAAATGCAACGCCGCAGTTCGACCTAGCCGGCGATGTACTGCGCCCCGTTTACCGTAAGCGTCGCGCCGGTGATGAAGCCCGCATCGTCGCTGGCGAGGAATTGCACCGTGCGCGCAATCTCCGAGGCCTTGCCGAGGCGGCCGGCGGGAATCGTGGCGATGATCTTGGCGAGCGCCGCTTCCGGCACGGCCGCGACCATCTCGGTGTCGATATAGCCCGGCGCGATGCAGTTCACGGTGACGCCCTTGGAGGCGCCTTCCTGGGCGAGCGCCTTGGTGAAGCCGATCATGCCGGCCTTGGCGGCGGAGTAGTTCACCTGCCCGGCCTGGCCCTTCTGGCCGTTGATCGAGCTTATGTTGATGATGCGCCCGAAGCCGCGCGCGCGCATGCCGTCGATCAGCGGGCGGGTCATGTAGAAGAGGCTGTCGAGATCGACGCGGATCACTTCGCGCCACTGGTCGGCGGTCATCTTGTGGAAGAAGCCGTCGCGGGTGATGCCCGCGTTGTTGACCAGCACGTCAACCGGACCGATCTCGGCCTCGACCTTGCGCAGGCCCGCCTGGCAGGCCTCGTAATCGCCCACGTCCCACTTGTAGCACTTCACGCCTTCGTTTTCGGACTCGGCCTTGGCGGCGGCCTTGTCGTTGCCGGCGTAGTTGGCGGCGACCTTGTAGCCGGCCTTGCTCAGCGCCTCGGTGATGGCCAGACCAATGCCGCGGGTGCCCCCGGTAACCACTGCAACGCGCGCCGACATGCGATTCCTCCAGTCATCGTTGCCGTCACCATAACCGCCGTCACGCCGCCGCCAAGCGCCCACGCTCAAAATGTTGCCCGCGCGGCCCGCGATCCTCTAGGAACACGGCCGGATCGACTGTGGGGAACCGGAAAGATGGACTGGATCGCTGGCGTCCCCGCGTTTGCTGAAGGCCTGTTCGCGGGTTTCGGTCGCGAGAACCACCTGCTGGAAAATCTGAGCTATCTCGCCACGGTCATCGGCCTGCCGGTGATCTTCGCGAGTTACGCGTTCGCGCTGCGGGCGGAATCGGAACGGCGCGAGTACGGCACTTACGACCTGCTGGAAGGCAAGTATGTGGAGTTCCAGCAGATGGCGCTCCGCTACGCGAAGCTCGACGTCGCGGAATTTCCGCTGAAGGCGCCTCCCGCCCTCAGCGACGAGGAAGTCGTCCAGCAGCGCATCCTCTACATGATCCTCTTTTCGCTCTTCGAGCGCGCCTTCCTCATGTACCGCTCGCGCTTCCATCTCCTGCGCGGACATACCCGCAATGAGCAGTGGAAGGGCTGGGAAAGCTACATCCGCAAGTACTGCGAACGCGAGAGCTGCCGCCTGGCCTGGTTCAACCACCTGCCGCCGCAGAAGAACGTGCGCCAGGACTTCGATGACCGGTTCGAGGCGTTCATGCTGGGGCTGCTCACCGGGGCGCGGTAAGCGGCTTCGTCCACTCCATCACGCAGAACCACGGCGCGCGCCCGTAACGTGCGCCTCTCTCCGGCGGCGCATTCTCGGCGGCGGCGGGCTCGGAGAAATGCGCAAGCGTCAGTCCCTGGTCGATGAAGAGCTGCAGATAGGCGCCCAGCGGCCGGTGATGGTTGACGATGCGGATGTCACGCCACTCGACCCAGTCGGCGCGCTCCTCAAGATAGCGGTCCATTGCGAACGAGACATATGCGCCCGAAGCGTCGCGGATCCACCCCAGCCCCGTGCCGGCGGTCGTAAACCCGTTGAGGTTCGCGACAAGCAGCCGCCCGCCGGGTGCGAGCACGCGCGCCATCTCGGGGATCGCGCTGCGGATATCGGGAATGTCGATGAGCGTCAGGTAGGAGACCACGAGATCGAAGGCGCCCTCCGCGAACGGCAGGGCTTCCGCCGCGCCCTCGACATAGACGCCTCCGGGATCGAGGCTGCGGGCGCGCGCCAGCAGGTTTTGTGTCGGGTCGAGGCCGACCGCATCGACGCCCCGCGCGCGCAGCATGCGGCAGAACCGGCCTTCGCCGCACCCGACATCGAGCGCCCTTGCGACGGGGCGCTCCGACACCCGCGCCAGCATGACCGGGTCGAGCACGAACTGTCGCCCGAAATCCCCCTCCTCGCCCAGACTGGCGATCCAGGCCGCCGCCGACGCCTCCCACCCGTTGTCCGACCGATTGTCCACGTTCCCCTCCCGTTGGGCGTCCGCACAAGCCGATCCTTGACGCGCCCCCCACACCCCGTCAGAACCCGCGCTTTCTCGCCAGTCTCGTTTCTTGGCGCCCTCTTAGGGGAATTCTCATGTCCGCCAACCCGAATCCGCTTCTGCCCGTCTATTCGCCGCCGGAGCAGGTGTTCGTGCGCGGCGAGGGAATGCACCTCTTCGACAAGTCGGGCGACCGCTATCTCGATTTCATCGCCGGCATCGCGGTGAACGCTTTCGGTCACGCGCACCCGAAAATGGTGGCTGCGATCACCGAGCAGGCCGGCAAGCTCTGGCACCTGTCGAACATGTTCCGCGTGGAGGGCCAGGAGACGCTGGCGGCGAAGTACGTCACCTCGACCTTCGCGGACGTCGTGTTCTTCACCAACTCCGGCACCGAGGCCATCGAAGGCTGCCTGAAGATGGCGCGGAAATACCACTCCGCGAACGGAAACCCCGAGAAGATCGACATCGTCGGCTTCTCCGGCTCCTTCCACGGCCGCAGCTACGCGGCGATCAACGCGGCGGGAAACCCGAGCTACGTCGATGGCTTCGGCCCGCGCCTGCCGGGCTTCGTCAACCTGCCCTACGGCGACCGCGCGGCGCTCGACGCGGCGGTGGGGCCGACGACGGCGGCGATCATCATCGAGCCGGTGCAGGGCGAAGGCGGCTGCCGCGCGGTGCCGGATGAGGACCTGCGCCACCTGCGCGCGCTCTGCGACAAGCATGGCGCGCTGCTGATCTTCGACGAAGTGCAATCGGGCGCGGGCCGCACCGGCAGGATGTGGGCGCACGAATGGTCGGGCGTCACGCCGGACATCATGGCGGTGGCCAAGGGCGTCGGCGGCGGCTTTCCGATGGGCGCGTTCCTTGCGACGCGCGAAGCCGCAAAGGGCATGGTGCGTGGCACGCACGGCACGACCTTCGGCGGCAATCCGCTGGCGATGGCGGTGGGCAACGCCGCGTTCGACATGCTGCACGAGCCTGCGTTCCTCGAGCATGTCCGCGACGTGGCCAACCACCTCGGTCAGGCGCTTGAGGGCCTGAAGGATCGCCATCCCGACTACGTGCTGGAAATCCGCGGCAAGGGCCTGCTGCGCGGGATCAAGCTCGCGAGCGATCCGAAACCCGCGCAGGCCGCCGCGCGCGACCGCAGGCTCCTCGTCGGCGTCGCCGGCGAAAACTGCGTGCGCCTTGCACCGCCGCTCATCGTCGAGACCGCGCACGTCACCGAAGCCGTCGCCATTCTCGATGCGGCGTTAAGCGACGCGAAGGCGAAGGCGTGAGACCCCCGCGCCACTTCATCGATCTCGCCACGTTCGATCCCGCGGACCTGCGCGCGATTCTCGATGAAGCGCATCGCCGGAAGGCCGCGCGCGCGGGCGCCACGAAGGGCGCCAAGGACGCCGACGTCCCACTCCTGGGTCGCGCGCTGGCGATGGTCTTCCAGAAGAACTCCACGCGCACACGGGTCTCGTTCGATGTCGGCATGCGCCAGCTCGGCGGCGAGACGATCATCCTCAACGCGGCCGACACGCAGCTGGGCCGTGGCGAAACCATCGAGGACACCGCGCGGGTGCTGTCGCGGATGGTGGACGCGGTGATGATCCGCGCCAACGCGCACGCGGACGTGGAAGCCTTCGCGGCGGCGGCGAGCGTGCCGGTGATCAACGGCCTGACCGACATGAGCCATCCCTGCCAGATCATCGCGGATCTCATGACCATCGAGGAGCGCCTCGGGCCCGTGAAGGGCAAGAAGGTCGCGTGGATCGGCGACGGCAACAATGTCTGTGCGAGCTTCATCCACGTCGCCGGCAAGCTCGGCTTCGACCTCGCGATCGCGAGCCCCAAAGGCTACCTGCCGCGCACGCAGGACGTTCAGGCCGCACAGGCCGAGGGCGCGCGTATAAGCGTGAGCCAGAATCCGGAAGCAGCGGCCGACGGCGCGCACGTCATCGTCACCGATTGCTGGGTGTCGATGGGCGACACCGACAAGGACGAGCGCATGGCCGCGTTCCCGCCCTATCAGGTCACGCCTGCGCTGATGGCGCGCGGCGCCAGGGACGCGGTGTTCCTGCACTGCCTGCCCGCGCACAGGGACGAAGAGGTCGCGGCGTCCGTGATCGACGGACCGCAATCGGCGATCTTCGACGAGGCGGAAAACCGCATCCATGCGCAGAAGGCGGTGCTGCTGTGGTGCCTGGCGCCTTGAGCGCGACGGACGACACGGTCGCCGCCTTCACCATGGACGGCGCGCCGGTCCGCGGTCGCTACGCCCGCCTCGGCGCGGGCACGATCGATCCGATCATCAAGCGCCACGCCTATCCGCGTCCCGTCGCGCTGCTGCTCGGCGAAGCGCTGACGCTCGCCGCGCTCGTCGGCTCGCTGCTGAAGGATGGCGGCACACTGACCGTGCAGGCCGAAGGCGACGGTCCCGCGCCGCTCATGGTCGCGGAATACCGCGCGGGCGGCGGGTTGCGCGGCTATGCGCGCGTGACGGAGCCGGATCTTGGGCACACGCGGCGCCCACCCGCCGAGTTGATCGGCGCCGGGGCGCTGACGCTCACACTCGACCAGGGCCCCGACACCGAACAGATGCAGGGCGTCGTGCCGCTCGAAGGCGACACGCTCGCACAGTGTGCGGAACTCTATTTCGACCGCTCCGAACAGACGCCGACGCGCATAATGCTGGCCGTCGGCGAAGAGATCACCGCGCACGGTTCACACTGGCGCGCCGGCGGCGGCCTCATCCAGCGCGTGGCGGGCGACGCGACGCGCGGCTTCACGGAGGAGGACTGGAACCGCGCGCAGATCCTGTTTGAATCGCTGACCGACGCGGAGATGCTCGACCCGACGCTCGCGACCGAAGTCGCGCTGTTCCGGCTTTTCCACGAGGACGGCGTGCGGATGGCGCACCCGCAGGCCCTTGCCGACCGCTGCACCTGCGACCGCGACCGCCTTGCGGCGCTGCTCAAACGCTTCACCGCGGAAGAACTCGTCGATCTCGTCGAACCGGACGGCAAGCTCCACGCCCGCTGCCAGTTCTGTGCGCGTCTCTACCTGCTCGATCCTTCGGACATCGCCCCGGCCGCCTGACGCGCGAAACTTCTGATGTGTCATCAAGCTTTTGCACGCGGATGAGAAGTGAGGCGGAGAACACCGCTCTGGAGCAAGCCCATGCGCCTCGCCATCAAGTCCGTACTTGCCGCCCTGTTCCTCGCGGCGGCGCCAGCGTCCGCCCATGAGGACGAGCATGACGGACGCCGCATGGTGTTCCCCAAGACCGCGACGGGTCAATTGATCCTTCCCGTCGACCTGCACACCCACAGCGTATTCTCCGACGGCAGCGTCTGGCCCAACATCCGGGTCCAGGAAGCCGAGCGCGACGGTCTCGCGGCGATGGCCGTCACCGAGCACCTCGAATACCAGCCGCACGCCGCAGACATCCCCCACCGGGACCGCAACCGCTCCCACGCTGTCGCAACGGAAGCGGCGGCGGGCAAGCAGCTGTTGGTGATCAATGGCGCGGAGATTACCCGCGACATGCCGCCCGGCCACGTCAACGCCGTCTTCGTTACGGATGCGAACGCGCTGCGCACGCGCGACGCCGAAGCCGCGATCCGCATCGCCAACACCCAAGGCGCGTTCTTGTTCTGGAACCATCCGTACTGGACCGCGCAGACACCTGATGGAGTCGCACGGCTGCTGCCGCTGCACGAGCGCCTTATCGCCGCCGGTCAGCTGCACGGCGTGGAGGTCGCCAACGGCGCGGACTATTCAGAAGCGGCGCTGCAGATCGCCCTCGACAAGAACCTCGCCATCATCGGCACGTCGGACATCCACGAACTCGTCGACTGGGACTATGACGTCGCCAACGGCGGCCACCGCACGGTGACGCTGGTGATTGCGCGTGACGGCACCGCCGGCGCGATCCGCGACGCGCTGCGCGCACGTCAGACCGTGGCGTGGTACAAGGGGCTGGTCATCGGGCGCCCGGAACAGGTGACCGAAGTCGTTCGCGCCGCGCTGACGATGAAGGTCAATGGCCTTGTCGAAAATTCGCGCCTCGTCCGCGTCACGATCCGCAACGCCTCCTCGGTCGCGTTCACGCTCAAGGCCGCGGCGCCGCAAACAATCTACAATTCGGGCGACCTGTTCACCGTGCCGGCGCACGGCCAGATCGAACTGCACCTGAGCGGCGGCGTCGAGCCCGCGAATGTCGCGCTCGCGGTAGAGGTCGTCAATTCGGTCATTGCGCCGGATCGTACGCTTTCGCTCACGCTGCCCGGCGTTCAGTGACCTGTTGCTGGAGCATTTTCAGACGAAGTGGATCCCGGTTCGTCGGAAGAAAATGCGACCAACCAACAACCTGGAGCCCCGATCCGGTTCCATCGGATCGGAAACGGCTCTAGGACGCCCGGACGACGCGCCAGAGCGTGAAACTGTTGCCCGTTCGGCGGTGGAAATAAAGCGCGCGGCCGTCCGGCGTGAACGTCGCGGCTTCGGCGAAGCCCTGGATTGCGCGGATACGGACTGGCGCGCCGAACGCATCCGATGTGTGCGCGCGTCGCGCCAGCCAGATCGTCGCGCTTGAAAACGGCGGCGGCCCTTCCATGCGCGTGAACGAGAGCGTCAGGCCGTCCGCCGAGAGCGCCGCCGCGTATTCGAGCGCGCGCGTGTTCACGGCGGCGAACAGCGGATCATCCGCGGGCGCCAGGCGATATTCGCCGTCCACGAGACGCGCCTGACGGAGATCGGCGCGCGCCGGAACCGGCCCGCCGCGGAAGAGGCCGTCCGCCAGGATCATCGACTGGCCCGCCGCGTCGACTTCGATGTCGAACACAAGTCGTCCGGCGATGAGCGGCGCGGCGTGCTGTTGCAGCGCGAGCCCCGTGACGCGGCCGCCCGACCAGTCGCCGCAATAGACGCTCGCGAAGTTCTGGAAATAGCTGCGGATCGACATCAGGCAGAAGCGGTTTCCCGCCGTCATCGTCGCCACGCCGTCGAGCGTCGGCGAATTGACGCCTTCAACGCGCCCGCGGTAGCGGAATGTCAGGTCGTCGACACGCTCGGCCCAGTGCAGATCGGTCTTTTCCGGCGGGCTGTTGCGATTGTTGAAGAAGAGCGTGGCGCCGTCACGCGAGAGAAACGGCTCCATGGCGTCGTCGTTGTAGCCGAGGATGCGCACCGGCGCCGGCGTATCATAGCGCGCCCACGGCGACGGCTCCGGCGCCTTGGCGGAAGCCGCCATGAAGCCGGCGCCCGACAGGGCGATCGCGGTCGCCATTCCCACAAACAAGCGTGAACCCGGCCGCATGCGTCCCCCCGTGTAGTTCCAGCAGCGTCTTCAGTTGGCCCGCATGTTCGCGTGCGGACTGTCGAGCGCGAATGTGGGCACGACCGCCGTGAACGGGAGATGACTGGCGATGTCGATCATGCCGTAATGCCCGCCCATCATGCCGGAGGGCGCCGTGAGCGGGCAGCCGCTGGTGTAGGTGAACGCCTCGCCCGGCTGCAGCAGGGGCTGTTTGCCGACCACGCCGTCCCCGCGCACCTCGTGCTCGACCCCGTGCGAATCGACGATGCGCCAGTAGCGGTTCATCAGGCGCACCGGCCGCGCGGAGAGATTGAGGATCTCGATGGTGTACGCCCAGAAATAGCGCCCCTCTTCCGGCGCGCTCTCGGCGGGCTGGAAGGCGGGGGTCACGCGGATGCGCACGCCGTCGGTGGTTTCCTCGTACATCGCCTCACACTTTGTCGAGCGCCTGGATCACATCCTCGATCAGATCGTCCACATCCTCAAGGCCGACGCTGAGACGCACAGCGCCCGGGGTGACGCCGATGCGCGCGCGCGCTTCCTCGGTGAGGCGGCGGTGCGTGGTGGTGGTGGGATGTGTGGCAAGGGATTTTGCGTCGCCGAGATTGTTCGAGATGTCGATGAGTTCGAGACCGTTGAGAAACCGGAACGCACCCGCCTGCCCGCCCTTCACCTCGAACGCGATCAGCGGCCCGCCGCCCTTCATCTGCCTGGCATGCACGGCGTGATGGGGATGATCGGCGCGGCCCGGATAAAGCACGCGCGCGATCTTCGGATGCGATGCGATGGCGTCGGCGATCTTCGCGGCGGAGGCGCACTGCGCGGGCACGCGCAGATGGATTGTCTCAAGCCCCTTCAGGATCACCCACGCGTTGAACGGCGAGATCGCGGGCCCGGTGTGGCGCAGGAAGTCGCGGTAGTGCTCATCGATGATCGCCTTGGAGGAGAGGATCGCGCCGCCCAGCGTGCGGCCCTGCCCATCCATGTGCTTGGTGGTGGAATACACGACCACATGCGCGCCGAGTTCGAGCGGCTTCTGGTTCAAGGGCGTCGCGAACACGTTGTCGACGACGATGATCGCGCCGGTGGGCTTCAGGATCTCGGCGACCGCCTTGAGATCGACGGCGCCGAGCACGGGGTTCGAGGGCGTCTCGATCAGCGCCAGCCGCACGGGCTTTTTCGCCGCTTCACGCCACTGGTCGAGATCCTCGCCGTCGACGAGTTCCACCTCCACGCCGAAGCGCGGCAGGTAGGTATCGAGCAGCCACAGGCATGAGGAAAACAGTGCGCGCGGCGCGATCACGCGGTCGCCCGCCTTCACCACGCCCATCACCGAGGCCGTCACCGCCGCCATGCCGGAGCCCACGCAGAGGCATTCCTCCGCGCGTTCCAGCAGCATCAGCTTCTCTTCGAGAATGCGGATCGTGGGATTGCCGTAGCGCCCGTAGAGATAGCCGGGCGAGGTTCCGGCGAACCGCGCATCGGCTTCCTCCGCGCTGTCGTAGACGAAGCCGGACGTCATGAAGATGGCTTCCGCCGTCTCCTTGTGCGGGCTGCGGTTGATGCCTCCACGCACGAGCTGCGTGGCGAGGCGGAGCGGTTTCTTCTCGTCGGTCATTTGGTCAACCCAGTTGCGGGGCGGCGATCATCGCAAGCCTCGCGTCGTTCCATACGGCGCGCCGGTCGAAGTGCTTGCGGGCTTGAAGGAATGCACCCCTGAAGATGCTGGACGGCCTCGCCGGCTGCCATCCCCTCGTTTAGCGGCATTTTTAACGCGCCCGCAAGCAGAGTCCAAATCGGCGCGAAGGCTCCCTACGGCCGCGCGCGCGGCGCGTCAAGCTGGACAAATCGCGGCGCGCTTGCCACGAGAGTGCCCCTTCTATCCCCCCTTCCGGCGCGGGAGAGCGCAGACCATGGCATCCCACGGCGTATTGCCCGACGCGGAAATCCGGCGCGCCATCGAGCGCGGCTTCATCGATCACGGACCGCCGCTGCATATCGACCAGATCCAGCCGGCGAGCCTCGACCTGCGTCTCGGCAACATCGCCTATCGCCTGCGTGCGAGTTTCCTGCCGGGCAGCGCGTCGACCGTGGCTGAGCGCCTCGACGACGAACTCGTCATGCACCGCATCGATCTCACCAACGGCGCGGTGCTGGAGACGGGCTGCGTCTATCTCGTGCCGCTGCTCGAGCGCGTCGCGCTGCCGCCGCACCTGCACGGCGCGGCGAACCCGAAATCCTCCACCGGCCGCATCGACGTGTTCACGCGGCTG
Source organism: uncultured Caulobacteraceae bacterium (assembly GCA_964530695.1). GTDB lineage: Bacteria > Pseudomonadota > Alphaproteobacteria > Caulobacterales > Aquidulcibacteraceae > VFBF01. The sequence goes on along the minus strand of CAZGYQ010000023.1, from coordinate 6,257 downwards.
ATCGTCGATCACGCCACCGCGTTCGATCACGTGCCCGCTGGCTACGAAGGTCCGCTCTACGCCGAGATCAGCCCGTGCACGTTTTCGGTGCTTGTGCGGACGGGGTCGCGCCTTTCGCAGCTGAGATTGCGCCGCGGCCCCCCGCACCCGAAGCGCGAGGTGGATTTCTCGATTGATCTGTCGCTCGACGGACCCGTCGGCTTCCGCGCGAAACGCCATTCCGGCGTCATCGACGTGGAGCGTCTGGGACTGTACGACCCGCGTGATTTCTGGGAGCCGCTGGAAGCGCGGCGCGGCCGCCTCGTGCTCGATCCGGGACAGTTCTACATCTTCGCGTCCAAGGAACCCGTGCTGATCCCCGCCGACGAAGCGGCGGAAATGGCGCCCATCCGTCCCGAACTTGGCGAATTCCGCGCGCACTACGCAGGCTTCTTCGATCCCGGATTCGGCATTCCCCCGCACGAAGGCAAGGCGGTGCTGGAAGTCCGCGCGCGCGACGCGCCGTTCATCCTGGAAGACGGCCAGCCCGTGGGCAAACTCGTGTTCGAAGCGCTCTCGGGGCCGTGCGAAAAGCTCTACGGGGAAAGCGGTTCAAGCTATCAGGGGCAAGGGCTGAAGCTGTCGAAACATTTTGCGCCGTGGGGGTGAGACTCGAATGTTGGTCACCTTCCAAAATTTGCAGTTCGAGGCCGTTGTCGCGAGCGACAATGAGCGCGATGGCCTGTTCCTCGAAGTGTGCGAAGGAACGGAGCTTGGACCTCGAGTTCTTGAGATTTTCTACTCCCACAAGACGAACGAAATGACGCTAACTGTGAACTCGCAGGGTGTTTCTCTGGACCTTGTCGAGTGGGCGATCGAAACCGCCAAGGTCAATCTGGTTCGAGTTACAAAGAGGTAGGTTCGCTGCGCTCCCTCGCTCGATGCCTTCGTATTTCTGATGTCGGTCTTCGGCGAAAAACGCACAAGCATGAAGTCAAATGCAGTCCCCTCCCTCCCCTCGATGGGCAGGGTGGCGCGCCGTGAGGCGCGACGGGTGGGGCGCGCGCGTGATGGGGACAGCCGGGACGCGTGAGGCGATGGCGGTTTTCCTCTCGTGGATTTCTCCCGGACACCGCGCGCGCACCCCGCCCGACCTTCGCTGCGCTCAGGCCGCCCTCCCCATCGAGGGGAGGGAGATGAGTCCGTCTTGACTCATTTGCGCATGTCGCGTTTCAGCATCGAATGAGCCTCAACGACCTCTTCCAGACGATCGCCGAAAACTACGGCCTTCTCCCCGTCTATGCGTTGATCGTGGCGTACATGGGATTGCAGGCGAGCACGGTGCGCCAGCTCCTGACCATGCTCATGATCGCCGTCGGCGTGTACGTGACCATGTTCCGGGCGTTCAACCTCGGCGCGGGCCTCGACGTGTTCGGGCTCGCCGAACGCTTTTCGTTGCACCCCGACGTCGCCAACGGCGTCGCTGCTGCGATTTTCGTGTTCGGCCTCGGCTTTGCGGCGTACGGTGTGAAGCGGCTCATCGTGCGCAAGTCGCGGGCAGCAGAATAGCTCGTGGCGAGTTGGACCGCGGACCTATGGCCCGCATCCATTCTTCGATCGAACAGGTTCGACCGCATTGAATGCTTTGCGGGCCATAGGCCCGCGGTCCAACTCGCCGACAGCCTTACTTCAGCGCGAACACCACCGTCACGTTCGCCGTGAGATCCACTTCGCCCGCCTGCACGGGCGTCCCCTCTGCGACGTCCGCGAGCATTGCCATTGCGGCGTACGGGCGCGGCGGTTCGACCGAGCCGCCTTCCTGGATCGAGATGATGCGGTCGACGGTCATGTTGGCGGCCTGCGCGTAAAGCTGCGCGCGGGCGCGGGCCTTCTTCATCGCTTCCACGCGCGCGCGGTCGAGCGCGGCGTCGGGGTTGTCGAGACCGAAGGAGATGCCGTTGAGCTGGTTGCCGCCCTGCCCGACGAGCGTATCCACTGTCTTGCCCAAGTTCGCGAGGTTGCGAACCTTCACGCTGACCATGTTGGTCGCCTGATAGCCCGTGACGCGCGGCGGCACGTTCTCGGCGTAGACGGTCTGCGGCTGCACGGAGAGCTGGCTGGTCTGGATGTCGCGGTCGGCGACGCCGGAGCGCTTGATCGCCGCGATCACCGCGTTCATGCGGCGCGCGTTTTCCGCCAGGGCTGCTTCCGCCGTGGGCGCCTCGGCGACGACGCCTGCGTTGATGGTGGCGATGTCGGGCCGCTCGGAGGTGCGGGCCTCGGCGGAAACGGTGAGCGTCGCGCCTTGCATCATCATCATGTGGTGCTCCCCGTGCATGGCGCCCTGCTGCGCGACGGCGGGCGCGACGGGCGCAGCGAGCATGGCGAGGGCGGCAAACGAAGCAAGGGCGAGAGTACGCATGTTGAATTCCTCCACGCCGCCCATGGAAGGGGCGAACGCGGAGAAATCAAGGCGTTATGCCGGCGTGGGCAAGGTTCAGGCCCCGCGCGAGTGGTCGAACTCGACGTCCCGGCGGGCCGACACGATGGTCACCACCACGCCGGCGAGCACGTCGAGCAGCGACATGATCATGATCGTGAAGAAGACGCTCGTCGCGAAGGCCGCGTTCAAGAGGAACTCGACCAGGCAGATGATGAACACCAGCATCGAGAGCGCGTGGTTGAAGATCGCCGAGGTGCCGGTGCTGGTGGACTTCAGCAGTTCGATGAACAGGAGGACCAGCGCGATGAGGACGAGGATGTCGCCCCACTGCACCACCCACTGCACGCCCGACGCCATCGGCACCGAGAACGCCTGCGATTCCAGCTGCTGGATCACCGCCGCCGCATCGCCGGCCATGGCCATGCCGCCCAGCGCGATGATGTTGTAGATCAGTACCGGTATCAAAATCAGCGGAAAGACGTTGAACGCCGCAGCCATCGCACCACTCCCCTCAGTTCCCCCGCCGCGACCCTGTCTTGAGGCCCGGCGAATAACCATCGCTTCCTGCATGCTCATGCCGTCACGACTCATAGCTCGTCGGCCCCCTTCGGATCCCGGAGCCTGCTCCTGAGCCACATGACGCCGAACAGGTCGGTGCCAGCGGCCGCCAGACGGCCCAGATTGGTGTACTTCGAGCGCCCGGCCCCCCTCGGCCTGTGGTTGACTTCGAAGTACTCCACGCCGAACCCCTCGCGCAGCATCAGCGCCGGCATGTACCGGTGCATATGATCAAAGTACGGGAGAACTTGGAAGGCGTCACGCCTGAACACCTTGATGCCGCACCCAGAATCCACTGCGCCGTCGCCCAGGAGCGACTGGCGCACGTTGTTGGCGAGCTTCGAGGCCCAGCGCTTGGCGGCCGTGTCCTGCCGCTTCAGGCGCATGCCCGAGACCATGGCCAGGCCATGGGGCGCATCGTGTCTGTTGATCCGGGCGAGCAGCTTCGGCAGGTCCGCGGGGTCGTTCTGGCCGTCCCCGTCGAGGGTCCCGATCAGCGGCGCGCGGGCCGCGGCCACCCCGGAGCGGATCGCCCGGCTCTGGCCGGCGTTGGCGCGATGGCCGACAATCCGCAGGCGCGGCAGTTCGGCGCGGGCGGCCGCCAGCTCGGCGCGGGTGTCGTCGCGGCTGGAATCGTCCACGAAGATCATCTCGTAGGCGTGGCCGTCGAGCGCGCGCGCGACCTCGCGGGCAAGCTCCGCCGCGTTGCCCGCTTCGTTGTAGACCGGCACGACGACGCTGAATTCGATGCTTTCGGCCAAGCCGCGCCGCCCCGGATGTGAGATTACGTGAAGGTTCGAAGGCGGGTTCCTAGCGCCTTGGAGCCGTGAACGCGAGCCCGGCCTTCAGACAGGCGAAATCAGGCCTGGTTGGCCGCGATCCGCATCTTGGCCGCGTGCTTGGCGGCGTACATGGCCTCGTCGGCGCGGGCCAGCAGCGCATCGGCCTCTTCCACGCGGGCGTCGTCGCCGGCGAAGGCGTGCACCCCGACCGAGGCGGACAGGGGGTGCGTGACGCCCTCGAAGCTGAACGGGGTGGCGGCGATGATGGCGGCGAGCCAGTCGGCCTTGCGGCGGGCTTCGTCGGGTGCGGCGTTGGCGAGGACCACGGCGAATTCGTCGCCGCCGATACGGCCCACGATGTCGGAATCGCGCACCTGCACCAGCAGGATCTTGGCCACATGCGCCAGCGCCGCGTCGCCGACGGCGTGGCCGAACTGGTCGTTGATGGCCTTGAAGCCGTCCATGTCCACGAAGATCACCGCGGCCTGCGTCTTGTAGCGGCCGACGTAGGAGATCACCCGCTGCAGCTCCCGGATGAGCGCGCGGCGGTTGTAGAGCGGCACCAGCGGATCGCGGTCGGCGAGGCCCTGCGCGAGGGCGGCCTGCTCGGCGAGATCGGCGTTTTCCTGCGCCAGCATGGCGGTCTCGGCCATGAGCGTGTCCACCGCGGCGCGCACGGCGGTCGGCAGCTTCGATCTCTTCAGGCCGAATCGGCGCTCGAACGGGTCCATCCCGTCCCCCGTCGCGCCGAAAAGCTTGCCGCGCATGAACTGCTCCTCAAGTCACGGAGGAGAATGCGCGGCCGTGGTTAAGGGGCCATGAATCGGGTCGTTACGGAGATGCAACAGAAGGGCGCCGGCTTGCCACCGGAGGGGCGCCCGCCGACAGTCCGCGCCATGACCAGCTTCTCGATCCTCGATCTCGCGCCCATCATCGAGGGCGGCGATGCGCGCAGGGCGCTCCACAATGCGCGCGATCTCGCACGCCACGCCGAACGCTGGGGCTACACGCGCTTCTGGCTCGCCGAACATCACTCGATGCGCGGCATCGCGAGTGCGGCGACCTCCGTGGCCATCGCGTTCGTGGCCGGCGGCACGGAGACGATCCGCGTCGGCGCCGGCGGCGTCATGCTGCCGAACCACGCGCCGCTGATCATCGCCGAACAGTTCGGCACGCTGGAGGCGCTCTTCCCCGGCCGCATCGATCTCGGCCTCGGCCGCGCGCCGGGCACCGATCAGGCGGCGGCCTACGCGATGCGCCGCAATCTCGCGAGCGACGCCGACCGCTTCCCGCAGGATGTGGTCGAACTCATGCGCTATTTCGAGCCCGCGCAGCCGGGCCAGCGCGTGATCGCCGTGCCCGGTGAAGACAGCGACATTCCGGTGTGGATCCTGGGTTCGAGCCTCTTCGGCGCGCAGCTCGCCGCGATCCTCGGCCTGCCCTTCGCGTTCGCCTCGCACTTTGCGCCGCAGCAGATGATGGAGGCGCTCGAGGAATACCGCACGCGCTTCCAGCCGTCCGCGCGGCTCGCAAAACCCTACGTGATGATGGGCTACAACATCTTCGCCGCCGAAACCGAAGACGAGGCGCGGCTTCTCTCCACCTCGATCATGCAGGCGTTCGTGAACCTGCGGCGCGGCACGCCGGGCAAACTGCAACCGCCGGTGAAGGACTACGAAAAAACACTCGCGCCCATGGAGCGCGGCATCCTCGACATGCTCACCACCTGCGCCGCCATCGGCACGGTCGATCAGGTGCGCGAACAGGCCGCCGCGTTTGTTGCGCGCACGGGGGCCGACGAGCTGATGGTGACGGGGCAGATCTTCGATCACGAAAAGAGATTGCGGAGTTTTGAACTGGCGGCGGAGGCTCTGCGCGGGCTTGAAGTCGGGCAGGAGGTCGCCGCCGTTTAGAGGCCGTCATTCTAGGCGCGCAGCGGCCGGGAGGGAGACGAAGATGAACGCGGACAATTTAGATGAACGCGAAGCGAGCGCGCGTCAGGCGATCCAATCACTCTACGGCAAACCCGAGGGAGAATATGGGCCGACGCTCTTTGTGTCTCACCACCTGAACGAAATCGGGCCTGCGTATTGGCTGCGAACAGTGGGAGTTAAGCAGCCGAAACCGGAGCAGGTTTTAGAAGCGCTCTTGCTAATGGATTCATGGGCTTCTGGTGGTGGCGAGACCGTCGACTCCTTCGACTTCGGGCTACCCGAAGACGCGTCGAGCTATCGTCTGTCCGTTCGATTTGGAGATGGTGGTCGAGTGCTGGACGTTTCCATGGAGAGCTGACCTCAGCCTGAGCGGAATATCCGCTGTCGGCGAACAAGAGACACGCTCATCGCTTCGTTCCCATCCTCTGGACTCAGTCATTCCGGGGCGGCCGGAGGCCGAACCCGGAAACCAGGGGTTCAAGTACCGAGGAACGCGTCAGTCGAAACACTTGAGCCCAGTCCCCTGGGTTCCTGTGTCTTGCGGCTGTGCCAGATTGATCG
>CAZGYQ010000022.1:0-37540 GCA_964530695.1 uncultured Caulobacteraceae bacterium | reverse complement strand
AGAAGATCTCGTCGGCCCGGGCGATGCCCACCGCCATGGCGTTGACCAGGATGTTGCCGTCATAGCGGCTGTGGAAGCCGGTCAGGCCACCGACATTGGGCACGCCGAAGGAATTGCCGTAGCCGCCAACGCCGGCCACCACGCCCGAGACGAGATGGCGCGTGCGCGGATGGTCCGGCGAGCCGAAGCGCAGCGCATCGAGCACCGCGATCGGCCGCGCACCCATGGTGAAGACGTCGCGCAGGATGCCGCCGACACCCGTCGTCGCGCCCTGATAGGGCTCGATGAAGGAGGGGTGGTTGTGGCTCTCCATCTTGAAGATGCAGGCGAGGCCGTCCCCGATGTCGATGACGCCGGCGTTCTCGCCGGGCCCGTAGATCACGTGGGGGGCCTTCGTGGGCAGCTTGGCGAGGTGCGCCCGGCTCGACTTGTAGGAGCAGTGCTCGGACCACATCACCGAGAAGATGCCGAGTTCCGTCACGTTCGGCGTACGGCCGAGCTTCTGGAGTACCGAGGCGTACTCGTCCTTGGAGAGGCCGAACTGGAGGGCCTGCGCTTCAGTGGCTTCTGCGAGGTGCGGGTGGGTCATGGGCGCAGGGCTTAAGCGGCCCCGCGGCGCTTGTCGACAAATGCCGAACGCGCGTCTGGGGTGTAGGAAAAAAAGCGCAAATCCCGCGGGGAGAAGCGCCTTGGAGTATGGCGAATACCGTGGAAATCTTGACTTTCGAGCCCTTCCGGGGCCAATTAGCAGACGGTACTTGGTTGACTCGACACTCGTTCGCGCCCTCGGCGCAGGCCTTTTCGACACCTGCCAAAGTCCATTCGGACGCGGGGCTGCCGGGCATAGGGCCCGGTCGCGCCAGCCGGGTCGGGGACGGCCCGGATCGGTATTGGCCTGGTCGCCGCGTCAAGCATTTCTGAAGGAGCGAGCGATGTCCACAGGCGTCGTGAAGTGGTTCAACCCGGACAAGGGCTTTGGTTTCATCGCGCCGGATGGCGGCGGCGCCGACGTGTTCGTGCATATCAGCGCGGTGGAGCGCTCGGGCCTCACCAGCCTGCGCGAAGGCCAGGCGGTCAGCTTCGAAGTCCAGACCGATCCGCGCAAGGGCAAACCCGCCGCAGTCAACCTGAAGCCGGTCTGAGGATGGCAAAGGAAGAACTTATCGAATTCGAAGGCGTCGTCACGGAAGTGCTGCCGGAAGGCCGGTTCCGCGTCACCCTCGAAGGAGGCCATGAAGTTCTCGCGTATACCGGCGGGCGAATGAAGCGGAACAAGATCCGCACGCTCGCCGGGGACCGCGTGACCGTAGAAATGTCGCCGTACGATCCGACCAAGGGCCGGGTCGTATTCCGTCACAAGACCGAAAGCGCGCCGGGCGGCGGCGGCGTGCGCCGGCCGTTCAAGCGACGGTAAGCAGGACCCCAAGCGGACACCATGACTCTCATCAGCAAACTCCCCGAAATGGCGGACGACCGGCTCGAACTGTTGCGGGCCAACGCCGAGCGTTTGCTGGTGACGGGCAACGACCTGCAGAAAAACCAGGCGCGGGACCTGCTGCCGGCGCTGGCGGCCGAGATCGCCGCGCGCGAGGCGGCCAAGCCGCCGCCGCCTCCGCCGGTCGAGAAGCGCACCGCCGAAACAATCGCCAAGGCCAAGAAGGCTGCTGCGGCCAAGGCGGAGGCCAAGGCCGAGTCGGCGGCCAAGGCCGCGGCGGTGAAGGCCGAGGCCAAGGCGGCGCTGGCGGCCAAGGCGGCGGAAGCCAAGGCTCTGGCCAAGGCGGAAGCCGCAAAGGCGGCAGAGGCGAAGGCGGCCGCCAGGGTCGAGGCGGCGCGGGCCGCCGCCGCCAGGGCGGCGGAAGCCAAGGCCGCAAAGGCTGCCGCCGCGCAGGTGAAGCCTGTCGCTGCGAAGGCGCCGGCCGCCAAGCCCGTCGCGGTCGCCGCGGCGCCCGCTGCAAAGCCTCGTGCGCCCGTCAAGGCGGCGTTTGAAAAGACGGTCGCGGTGAAAGCCGCCGCCAAGCCAGCGACGGCCGCCAAGCCGTCGTCGAAGCCTGTTGTTAAACCCGCGCCGGTCGCCAAGGCCGTGAACGGCAAGTCGGCGGCGGGCGCCAAGGTTTCGGTCGGCAAATCTCCCTCGGCGAAATCCGCGATGGCGAAGACGCCGGCGGCCAAGCCCCAGCCCGCGCCCTCGGCCGCCAAAACCGCCGCAGCGAAGGCGGCGGCGAAGCCGGAACCGAAGAAGGCGGCGCCGGCCGCCGCCAAGGACGCCAGCGCAAGGCCGGCTCCGGCCAGGGTCGCGCCCGCGAAAGCGGCGAAACCAGAACCCGCGAAGGCGGCCAAACCCGTGCAGGCAGCCAAGCCCGTGCAGGCAGCCAAGCCCGCCGCCAAGCAGAAGCCGCCCGCAAAGCCCGCTCCGAAGACGGCGTCAAAGGCCGGTTCCAAGTCCAGCCAGAAGGCCGGTCAGGGCAAGCGCGCGCACGCCTGAACGCGCCGCGCGCGCCTTCGGGACGTCACCCCTTCGTCTCGACCTCATACTTCGGCAGGTCCGATCGCAGCGTCTCGTAGAGGCGCAGCGTGAAGCTGTCGGCGTCCTCGTCCACGAAGTCGTCGAAGAACTCCTCGTGATTGGACTCGAAGACGTATTCGCCGTCGTCGGCGAAGATGAAGCCGAGCGCTTCGTCACGCTCCACATGCACGATCTCGATGGACGTTTCATCGTCGTCGCCGCCGAGCTGGAATGTCAGGCGGCGGCTCTGGATCTTCGCCTGAACGCGCGGAAGCAGCGCCTGCAGCGCCGCCAGATCGTCGAATGGTTCATCCTTGACCGCGAGCGCGGCTTCAAGCTTGCGCCGCGCGGCGTCGACCTCATCGTCGAAACCCATGGGAACGTCCTTACGTGTCTGTGAATCCGGGAGGCGGGAAGAAAGGCGTGTGCGCCCCGCCCGTCAAGTCATCCGTCAGGTCGCCCAAGGCGTCGCGCCGCGCCAGGATCAGCCGGCGGCGTCCGCGAGGCTGCGGAAAAAGCCCCACCCGCCGGTGCGCCCGATGGCCGGGTCCGCGCAGCGATCGGGATGGGGCATGATCCCGAGAACATTGCCGCGCGCGTTCATGATGCCGGCGATGTCGTTGGACGAGCCGTTCGGATTGTCGAGATAGCGGAAGACCACGCGCCCGGAATCCTCCAGAGCTGCGAGCGTGTCGTCGTCGGCGAAAAAGCGGCCGTCGCCGTTGCCCACCGGCATCACGGTCTCCTCGGCGTCGCCATAGGCGCGGGTGAAGGCGGTGTCAGGGTTCTCGATGGCGAGCGGGGTGTCCTTGCAGATGTAGCGCATGGTCACGTTGCGCATGAGCGCGCCCGGCAGGAGCCCGCATTCGGTCAGCATCTGGAAGCCGTTGCAGATGCCGGTGACGAGGCGGCCTTCTTCGGCATGCGCCTTCACGGCGGCCATCACCGGGCTGCGCGCGGCCATGGCTCCGGAGCGCAGGTAGTCGCCGTAGGCGAAGCCGCCGGGCAGGACCACGAGGTCGAGGCGATCGGGCAGCGCGGTTTCGGCGTGCCAGATCATCGTCGGGGCCTGGCCCGTGACCCGTTCGAGCGAGGTGGCGCAATCGCGGTCGCAATTGGAGCCGGGGAAAACGATGACGGCGGAACGCATGGCGCCTGACTAGCGCGCGTCGCCCGCGACGGGAAGCGCCCGTGCGTGTAAGGTGACGGCGCAGGAGAATGCCATGTCCGTCACCCTGATCATTCTGGCGCTCGCGACCGTGGCGGTGGGCGTCGGATTCACCGTCCTGCTCTACCGCGCCGACAGGTAGGGCGCGCCATGTCTCCCGAACTGCTGATGGCGCTGATGACGGCCGCGATCGTCGCGGCAGGGCTGTTCTCGATCGTGGGCGCGCTGCGGCGCACCGCGAACCGTCCGGCGCCCGGCGTGGACTCCGGCGGCGATGGCGGGCCGATTTTAGGAAGCCCGCACCACGGACGAGACTGCCGTGGCCATGACAACGCCGATGGCGGCGATGACGGCGGCGGCGGAGACTGATCCCCGCGTTGACCGCGCTGGGACCCTATTGGGCGATCTCGATCCGGTAGCTCTCGATCACGGTGTTGGCGAGCAGTCGCTCGCACATGTCCCGGACCTTGTCGTAGGCCGCAGCGCGATCCTGGCCGGCCATGTCGATCTCGATGACTTTGCCGACGCGCGCGTCCTCCACGTCGCCAAAACCGAGGTCATGCAGCGCGTTTGCCACGGCCTTGCCCTGCACGTCGAGAACGCCGGGCTTCAGACCCACGTGAACAATCGCCTTCAACGCCATGGTCTTGCTCAATGCACCGCTTCACCGGCCGCGCCGCCGCCTGCCGCCTTCAGGATGCCGAGACGGCGCGCCACTTCCACGTACGCTTCGGTGACGTTGCCGAGATCGCGGCGGAAGCGGTCCTTGTCCATCTTCTCGTTTGTCTGCGTATCCCAGAGGCGGCAGGAGTCCGGGCTGATTTCGTCCGCGATGACCGTGCGCACCATGTCGCCTTCGTAGAGCCGGCCGAACTCAAGCTTGAAGTCCACGAGCTTGATGCCGACGGCGGCGAACATGCCGAACAGGTAGTCGTTCACCCGGAGCGTCAGCGCCATGATGTCGTCGATCTCCTGGGTCGAGGCCCAGTTGAACGCCGTGATGTGCTCCTCGGCGACCATCGGATCATGCAGCGCGTCGTTCTTGTAGTAGAACTCGATGATCGATCGCGGCAGCGGCGTGCCTTCCTCCATGCCCAGGCGCGTGGAGATGGAGCCGGCGGCCACGTTGCGGCAGACCACTTCGAGCGGAATGATCTCGACCTCGCGCACGAGCTGCTCGCGCATGTTCATCGTGCGGATGAAGTGCGTCGGTACGCCGATGGCGTTCAGGCTCTGCATGATGAACGCCGAGATCTGGTTGTTCACGACGCCCTTGCCCTCAAGGATCGCCTTCTTCTGGGCGTCGAAGGCGGTGGTGTCGTCCTTGAAGTACTGGATGATCGTGCCGGGCTCGGGGCCTTCGAACAGGATCTTGGCCTTGCCTTCGTAGATCTTCTTGCGGCGGGACATCATTGGGGCTCCGTCATGCCGGCCACGGTGGCGGGGGCATGGGTGAATTTCGGGCCGGCCGCTACGGCTCGGGGAGGCGGACTCGGGCGGTTGCGACGTTGCGAACGGGTATGAACCGTAAAGGAATCGCCCCGCCGTCACAATGTCGCGCTGCGGCGCGCACTGTTCAACGACTTTCCTGCCCCACGGGCCAAAGGGTCCGATTGATCCGGAGCGGCGGCGTGTCTATGTCGGGGCTGCCCCATAGCCATGGCTGACGGCCATGAAGGCGGCCGAGGACCCCAGATGAGCGAATTCGACGACCGCAAGCGCGCCCAGGAAAAGGGCTACGAACTCAGCCAGGAGCTTGAGTTCAAGGCGCAGGCCCGCCGCGCGCGGCTCTTGGGCCTGTGGGCCGCCGAGCTCATCGGGCTGGCTGGCGAGGAGGCCGACGCCTACGCCAAGACGGTGCTGCTGGCCGATCTTGAGGAAGCCGGCGAGGAAGACCTCTTTCGGAAGGTCCGTGCGGACCTGGACGCCCGGAAGATCGCCCAGTCCGACCACCAGATTCGCACCCGGATGAACGAACTCCTCGACGAGGCCCGCAAGCAGGTGAAGGCTGGCGCCTGACCCCTGTCAGCCCGGTCGTGCGGGAGCGTGCGCCGCGGGTTTCGGGCATGCGGCGGCCCGGTCGGTCGCCCGTGAGAGCGGCGGCCGGGTCCGGACGCGGGTAATCGCGCGCCGGAGCTCAGCCTCGATTTCGGGCGCTGCGAACGAAGCGGTTATGCAGGCGATCGGCTCCAGGGTGTCCGCCGCGACGATCGCCGCGAAGCCCGTCTTGCCGGCATAATCGGCGTAGAGGCGCGCAAGACCGAGCCTTTCCGCCCGCGCGGCGCTCTCGGCCTGACTGCGAGCATCCGTGGCGTCGACGTCCACACGCTCGGCGCCGCTGACCCGGCTGACGGCGCGGGCGAGTTCCGGCTCAAGCACCCGGCAGTTCGGGCACCAGTCGGCGGTGAAGAAGACGAGCCTGACCGTCGGCGTCTGCGCACACGCAGCCTGTGCAGACAATGCGAACATCGCAGCCGCGATCAAGGCGCGGATCACCCGAAGACTCGCGCGAAGATGACATCGACATTGCGGAAGTGGTGCGCGTCGTCGAAGCAGGCGTCGATCGCCTTCGCGTCGAGCTTCGACGTCACGTCCGCATCGGCCTTGAGGCGCGAGATGAGCGAGTCCGCCGCGCGCGGCGGCGGCGACTTCCACACCGCCATCGCGTTGCGCTGCACGATCCGGTAGGCGTCCTCGCGCGCCACGCCGGCCTGCGTCAGCGCCAGCATCACGCGCTGCGAATTATGCAGGCCGCCCAGCAGCGCCAGATTGCGCGCCATGTTCTCCGGATAGACGACAAGTTTCTCGATCACGTCCGCGAGGCGATGCAGCGCGAAGTCGAGATGGATCGTCGCGTCCGGCCCGATGCCGCGCTCGACGCTCGAATGCGAGATGTCGCGTTCGTGCCAGAGCGCCACGTTCTCCATCGCGGGCGCGACAGCGGAGCGCACCAGACGCGCGAGCCCGCAGAGGTTTTCCGTCAGCACGGGGTTGCGCTTGTGCGGCATCGCCGAGGAACCCTTCTGCCCTTCGGAGAAGAACTCTTCGGCTTCGAGCACTTCGGTGCGTTGCAGGTGGCGAATTTCAGTGGCGATGCGCTCGATGCTTGAGGCGATCACGCCAAGCGCGGCGAAATACGCCGCGTGGCGATCGCGCGGGATCACCTGCGTGGAAATGGGTTCGACCGCGAGGCCCAACGCCTTCGCCACATGCGCTTCCACGCGCGGATCGACGGTGGCGAACGTGCCGACGGGCCCGGAGATGGCGCAGGTGGCGATCTCGGCGCGCGCCGCCGCGAGCCGCTCACGATTGCGCGCGAACTCGGCGTAGGCGCCGGCGAGCATCAGGCCGAACGTCGTGGGTTCCGCATGGATGCCGTGGCTGCGGCCGATGCGCGGCGTCATCTTGAATTCGTGCGCGCGCTTCTTCAGCGCCGCGAGCACGCGGTCGATGCCGGCAAGCAGGACATCGCTCGCGCGGGCGAGCTGCACCGCAAGACAGGTGTCGAGCACGTCGGAAGAGGTCATGCCCTGGTGCGCGAAGCGGGCGTCCTCGCCTACGTGTTCGGCGACGTTCGTCAGGAAGGCGATGACATCGTGCTTCACCTCGCGCTCGATGGCGTCGATGCGCTCGACCTCGAAGGCGCCCCTGTCGCGATAGGCCGCCGCGGCGGACTTCGGGATCGTGCCGAGTTCGGCCATGGCGTCCATGGCGGCCGCCTCGATGTCGAGCCAGATGGCGAAGCGGGTTTCGGGGCTCCAGAGAGCCGTCATGTCAGGGCGGGAATAGCGAGGAATCATGGGGCCAGCCCGTAGCACGATTGGGGAAAAGCCGCGAAGCGGGCGCCTCCGGCGGGGGACGTTGTGGCACGCCTGCGGAAAATGGGAGAAGGTTAACCGGCGGAATGTTTGGAGCGGATCATGGTGCGGGTTCTTTTTCTGGCGGGCGTGGTGCTGGCCGCGCCCTTCGCGGCGACGGCGCAGGACCTTCCGGTCGCGCGCCCCGGCCAGTGCTTCGCCCGCGTGACGATCCCGGCGGTCTACGAGACCTACACGGAAGAGAGCATCGTGCAGCCCGAATACATGAGCTCCCGGACCATCCCGGCGCGCTACGAGATGGTCGATGCGCAGGTGCTCGTCGAGCCGGCGCGCACCGAGCAGGTGGTGATCCCCGGCGTCTACCGCACCGTGCGCGAGACGGTGTTGGTGGAGCCGGAGCGGCAGGAGCCGGTGACCGTGCCCGCACGCTGGGAGACTTACACCGAGCGCGTCATGGTGCGTCCCGCCTATGTCACCTGGAAACCGGGAACCGGCCTCTATGGACGCGCGCAGTCGGGACAGGGCGATCTCCTGTGCCGCGTCGAGGTGCCAGCGGAGTACGCCCAGATCCAGCGCCGCAGGATGGTCGCCGCGGAGTCCGTACGCATGCGCACGATCCCGGCGGTGACGCGCACCGGCGCGCGTCAGGAACTGATGGCGCCGGCAAGGGTCGAGGAACGCCAGATCCCGGCGCGCTACCAGACCGTGAAGGAGCGCCGCGTGCTGGAGCCCGCGCGCGAGGAGCCGGTGCCGGTGCCTGCGGTGACGCGCAAGGAGACGCTGCGCCGGGTCGTCAGTCCGCAGCGCGCCGAGTGGCGCGAAGTGCTTTGCGACACCAACGCCTCGCGCGCCAAGATCGCCCAGGTGCAGCGTGCGCTCAACGCGCGCGGCTACGCGACCGCGACGGACGGCGTGTTCGGCCCGGCGACGCTTGCGTCGATGGAACGCTTCCAGCGCGCGAACAACCTCGCCACCGGCTATCTCACGATGGAGACGGTTCAGGCGCTTGGCGTGTCGTCGCAGTAAGCGCTAGCTGACCGTGTCGCGCTTCAGCGTGCGGCCGACCATCAGGAAATGGATCGCCGCCCAGACGAAGAAGCATACGCCGATCATCATCGCGTACTGCAGGCCCTTCGCCTGCCCCGCGGCGCACGCGACGGCCTGATCGGCGCCCGGATGGCGACAGATTTCGACCGTGAGGTTTTGCGCGGCCAGCGCCCCGTTGGCCATCATGTCGCTCACCGCGCCGACGAACGGCGGCCCGAGCGCATAGCCGATCAGGTTCACCACGAAGAGCAGGATGGCGACGGTCGTGGCGCGCATGTTCGGCGCGACGACGCTTGAAGCGACCGTGTACATCGGGCCGAGATAGAAATAGTGGCCGATGACGCCGATCATCACCGGGATCAGCATGAGCGGCAGCGTCGGCATCAGGTACGCGCCGAGATAGAGCGGCGTAGCGACCAGAAGTCCAGCGGCAGGCAGCCATGCCAGCGCCGTTGGGTGGCGCTTGGACATCCGGTCGGCGAGAAACCCGCTGAGAAACGTGCCGAGCGCGGCGAACGAGCCGAGCAGCACGCCCGTCGTCATTGACGCCTGCAGCAGCGACAGGCCGTGGACGCGCATCAGGAACGGAATGTTGAAGCCGCCGACGCCGTAGCCGACGAAAGACGTGATCGCGCCGCCGAGGGCCATGTGCCAGAACGCGGGCTTGCTCGCGAGCGCCTTCAGGGTCGCTGCAAAGCTCGGCGACTGCACAGCCGCCGAAACGCTTCGCGGCGGTTCGCGCACGACCAGCTTGACGATGATCGCGAGGGCTATTCCGGGCACGCCCAGCGCCAGGAAGGTGACGCGCCACCCGTACTGGGTGGCGATCCATGCGCCGCCGATGGCCGCGATCATCGCCCCGAAGTGGATTCCCATCGAGTAGATCGACAACGCCGTCGCACGGCGGTCCGAGGGAAAGTAGTCGGCGATGATCGATTGCGCAGGCGGCGTGCAGCCTGCTTCGCCGATGCCGACGCCGACGCGGGCTGCGACCAGCTGGGTGAAATTGGCCGCGACCCCGCATAGCGCCGTGAACAGGCTCCAGAGGCCGACGCACGCGGAGAGGATGGTGACACGGTTGGCGCGCTCCGCGAGGCGCGCGAGCGGGATGCCGATCAGCGTGTAGAGCAGGGCGAAGGCGAGCCCCTTGAGCAGGCCCAGCTGGGAATCGAGAAGGCCGAACTCCTTCTTGATGGGTTCTTGCAGGATATCGATCGCCACCCGGTCGATGAAGTTGAACGTGTAGACCAGCAACAACATGCCCAGAACGAAGGCCCTGTAGGGCTTGGTTCCGTATCCGGCGAAGGACGATCCCGGCGCCGTCTGCGTGCTGTCCGCCATGGGGTCTCCCTCGGCCGGGCGTCCCGGTCCTCACTGTCGAGCCAGCACAGTAAGGGGCGGGCTTCGGGTGGCAAGACCGGCGGGGGCAGCCTCCTTGCCGGGGGGGGGCGGCGGCCGGATTTGGGTCGCGTCTACGGGCGCGGCTCGTTGATTTGGGTCATGGCGCGGGGTCTATCCGGGTCTGAAATATAATTTTTGTCGTAGCTTGCCCCGCACCGTGGGATTTGAGGCGATCCATGACCGATCAAATTCCCGAATATGTCCGGCCGCTGGCCTTCGGCATGGTCGGGCTGATGCGCGACATGGTGGCGTCGGCGCGCGCGCTCTTCGGGGATGACCTCGACGCCGCGCTCATCATGGTCTGCGTCACAAACGCGACGATGCAGACCTTCATGGCCGGCCCGGGTCTGGACGCGTCGATCCTGCGCCAGCCGATTTTGCCCGAAGATGTCCGCGGGGCCATTTCGCGGCGCATGATCGCCGACAAGACGGGACTCCCGCGCGAGACAGTGCGCCGCAAGGTAGCCGCGCTGATCGAGCAAGGCCTGCTCTACATCGATGGCGCCGGCGCCGTCAGGGCGACGCCGCGCCTGCACGAACCTGAGACGCAGGCGATCCTGGCGTCTGCGCACGATGCTATCATGAGGTATGTGGCGACCGTCAGGTCCCTTGGCGTCGAACGGTGAGCATTGGCGATGCAGTCGGGCGGCGGGGCTGACGGACAGCGGGATGGACAGATGACCCGGGACGCAATCGAAGTCGCTGAAATCGATCGCAGGATACGTCCGATCGCCTTCGGGCTCGCCGAACTCTTGTTCGACCTGATGTTCTTCGCCCGCGAGATCTGGGGCGACGACCTGGACTGCGCCCTGATCATGATCTGTGTGAACGAAGCGACGATGCGACCGTTCATGGAGAAAGCCGGTCCGGCGTCGCCGGTGCTGGCTGTGCGCGCGCCGCCGGACGAAGTCCGCGGTTCCATATCGCGGCGCATGATCGCGGAAAAGACCGGCCTCGCGCGCGAAACGGTGCGCCGCAAGGTTGCCCATCTCATTGAGGCGGGACACCTGGTCGCCGACGCGGAAGACGCTGTGCGCGCCGTGCCGCGGCTCGATGATCCCGTCACCCGCAGAGCGCTTGAGAATGGCCACGCCGCCGTGCTGAAATACCTGAAGCTCGTCGCGTCCTACGGCGTGCGATAACGCGAGGCTTGTCGGCGGCGGTCATCGGGGTCACCCTTGCAGGGTCGTTTCTGAAGGTCGCTCGCCAATGTCCTCCCTCCCCGAAGCCGGCGAAAGCTGGGATAGCCTTCTGGTGCGCATGGACGACATGTCGGCGCGCGACGTGAAGTGGCGCGATGGCCGTGCGGCTGTCTATGTGTTCAACGCCGGCGCGGATGTCGAGCGCGTGCAGAAGGAGGCCTACGCGCGGTTCGCCTCGGAAAACGGACTTGGTCCGGCGGCCTTTCCCTCGCTGGCGCGCATGGAGCGGGAAGTCGTCGGCTTTGGGCTTGGGTTGCTGCATGCGCCCGACGGCGCCGCGGGAAACATGACTGGCGGCGGCACCGATTCCATCCTCATGGCGGTGAAGGCTGCGCGCGATTTTGCGCGGGCGCGCGGGAAGACCGGACGCTTCAATCTCGTGCTGCCCCGCTCCGCGCACCCGGCGTTCGACAAGGCGTGCGCGTTGATGGAAATCGAGGTCCGGCGCACGCCGCTCAAGGATTACCTCGCCGATCCGGAGGCGATGGCCGCCGCCGTCGACGCGCAGACGATGATGATCGTCGGTTCGGCGCCGTGCTTTCCCTATGGCCTTGTCGATCCCATCGAGGCGCTCGGGCGGCTCGCGGAATCAGGGGACCTGTGGCTGCATGTGGACGCCTGCGTGGGAGGCTACTTCGCGCCGTTTGCGCGGATGAACGGCGCCGCCGTGCCGCCATTTGACTTTGAGGTTGCGGGCGTCTCGTCAATGTCGGCGGATCTTCACAAGTACGGCTACTGCGCAAAGGGCGCCTCGACCGTTTTCTTCCGCACCGAGGCCCTGCGAAAGCACATGATCTTCGAGGTCGACGCCTGGCCGGCCGGCAAGATGGTCACGCCCACGCTGGCGGGCACCCGTCCCGGGGGCGCGATCGCTGCGGCGTGGGCGGTGATGAACTATCTGGGCGTCGCGGGGTATCGCGCGCGCCACGCCCTCGTGCAGGAGACGCGGGCGCGGATCGAGGCGGGCGTGCGCGCGCAGGGTTACGAGGTGGTCGGGACACCGGTGCTTGGCATCGTGGCGTTCACCCGCGCCGACATCGATTGTTTCGCGGTGCTGAAAGGCATGTTCGAGCGCGGCTGGGTGACCAGCGCCATCACGGACCCGAAGGGGCTCCATCTCATGCTGTCGCCGGTGCACGCTGATGTGGCGGACGCCTATCTTGCGGACCTCGCGGCGGCGACCGATGGCGCGCGCGGCGCGAGCGAGGCCGCTGCGCCGGCGCGCTACGGCGGCTAGGCGGGCTACATCATTCCCAGTTGCCGCAAGCTCGCTGCGCCGTGGCGGCCGATCACGAGATGGTCGTGCACCTTCACGCCGAGCGTGTCTGCGGCCGCGACGATTTCCCGGGTGATCTCGGCGTCGGCGCGCGAGGGGGTCGGATCGCCGCTGGGATGGTTGTGCACGAGGATCATCGACGCCGCGCGCAGTTCGAGCGCCCGCCGCACCACTTCGCGCGGATAGACCGGCGCGTGGTCGATCGTGCCTTCGCCAAGAACTTCATCGGCGAGAATCTGGTTCTTGACGTCGAGAAACAGCACGCGGAACTGCTCGTGCGTTTCGTGCTGCAGCGTCACGCGGCAGTAATCGACGAGCTTGGTCCATGAGCCCACGACGGGTTTGCGTTTGGCCTCCACGCGCGCGGCGCGCTCGACGGCGGCCTGCAGCGTTTTCAGTTCCTGCGCCACCGAGGGCCCGCAGCCTTCGACCTCCACGAGCCGCCGCGGATCGGCCGCGAGCACGGCGGCGAAATCCCCGAAGCGCGCGATCAGCGCCTTGGCGAGGGGCTTGGTGTCGCGGCGCGGGATGACGCGGAAGAGCAGCAGCTCCAGCAATTCGTAGTCGGCGAGCGCGTCGGCGCCGGTATCTTCGAAGCGTTTGCGCAGGCGTGTGCGATGCTCGTGATAGTGCGGCGCAGGATCGGTCGTCGCCTCTGTCTTCGTGTCGAACGAAGCAAACAGCGCGCCCGCATCCTCAACCTGCTTCGGCTTCTTTCCCCCGCCCGAAGCCATAGTGTCAGCCGGGCGTCTGGTGCGGCTGGTGCAGGCCCTTGGGGGAGGCGGTGAAGATCTCGACGCCGGTGTCGGTCACGCCTATCGCGTGCTCGAACTGCGCGCTCGGCTGCTTGTCCTTGGTGACGGCGGTCCAGCCGTCGTTGAGGACCTTTACGGCCGTCCCCCCGGCGTTCACCATCGGCTCGATGGTGACGAACCTGCCGGGGCGCAACGCGACGCCTTCGCCCGCGCGGCCGTAGTGCAGGATGTTCGGCGGATCGTGGAACACTTGGCCGAGGCCGTGGCCGCAGAAGTCGCGCACGATCGCGAAACGCTCTGCTTCCGCGTGCCGCTGGATCTCGGCGCCGATGTCGCCCAGCGTCGCGCCCGGACGGACCGCCTCGATGCCCTTCATCATGGCCGCGTACGTCACATCCATCAGGCGCATGTCGCGCTTCTTCACGTCGCCGATGGCGTACATGCGGCTCGTGTCGCCGTGCCAGCCGTTGACCACGACCGTCACGTCGATGTTGAGGATGTCGCCGTCGCGCAGCACGCGCGGTCCCGGAATGCCGTGGCAGACGACATGGTTCAGCGAGGTGCAGACCGTGTGGCGATACCCTCTGTAAAAGACGCAGGCCGGCAGCGCGCCACGATCCATCACGAACTCGCGCGCCAGCGTGTCGAGGCGCTCGGTGGTCACGCCGCCCTTCACTTCGGGGACGAGCATGTCGAGGCATTCGGCGGCGAGGCCGCCCGCGGCGCGCATGCCTTCAAACCCTGCTGGCCCATGCAGCTTGATCTGGGCGGTGGGGCGGGCGGCATTTGTGGCGGCGTCGACGAACATCAGGCATCCGTGTGGGGTTGAAGGCGCCGCATACCACGGTTCGCGGCCAACCTCCACGTCCCGAACCCTACCTCTCGGGCTCTACGCCTTGGGGTAGAGCAGCATCTGCGTGCATCGGAAGAGCGCGATCGTCTTTCCCGCCGCCTCGGACGCCACGACCGCGTCCCAGACCTGCGTCATGCGCCCGCTGTGAACGAGGCGCGCATCGCAGCTGACGACGCCCTCGCGGGTGGTGCCGAGATAGTTGGTCTTGATCTCGATGGTGGTGAAGCCGGTGGCTTCGGGCGGCGAGGCGATCCGGCAGCCGTAGCCGCAGGCGCTGTCGGCGAGCGCCACGACGCTGGCGGCGTGCAGATAGCCGTTCGGGGCCATGTGGCGGCGTTCAACGGTGAAACGCCCGCGCACGATCCCTTCGCGCGCCTCGGTCCATTCGATCCGCAGGAAGTCCGGCAGCGACCCTGTCTGGAGCTGGTTGAGGTGGGCGCTCATGTCCATGCGCGATCTTCTCCCGGTCGCCATCCTGCGCGCCGTCCCGGGGCGAGTCGAGCGGCGCCCCGACGTCAGATCGACGGATCGTAGGTCGTCGTTTCGGCGGCGGGAGACGGCGAAGGCTCGGTCTCGGCGGCCTTGGCCTTCGCCCACTGGTCGATCACCTCGGCGATGATCTGGATCGTGAGTCCCGAAGTGGCTGCGTTGCGCGAGGCGATATAGGCGGCGCCGAGCGCCAGCGCGGAACTCGTCAGCGGAGACCGCTCGGAGAGCGTCTGCGCCGAGGATACGAGCTTCGCCAGCGCCGCGATTTCGCCGGCCGGCGGCGCGTCCGCGACGGGCTCGGGCGCGGCTCTGGCGCGCTTCTGCAGCAGCACGACAATCAGCGGCGCGATCAGCGCGAGCCCGACGACGACCATGGCGATCGCTGGCGATACGAACGCCGAGAGCGCGGTGAAGGCCGCAAAGGTGATCCACACCACGCCCATGACCGCCAGCGCGCCGGTGACGGCCACAAGGCCGCCGGCGGTAATGGCGCTGCGCAGCTTTTCGGTGATGCCAAACATCGTGTGCGGTCCTTGCGGGATTGTCTTGGACCAACTCCGGTTCGCCGCCAAAGCGGTTCACCCGGCAGGGCGGTTACGCCGCGATGGGCGCGCCAAGGGCGACGGCGTCCGGACCCATGGCGCAGGCGTGGGCGTGGATTTCGACACCCGCCGCGCGCGCGTCGGCGAAGGCCCGCGCGAACGCAGGGTCGAGGTCGGCCGCGGGCCGGAAGCGATCGCAGTCGGCGCGCTGGACCACGAAGAGCGCCGCGGCGCGGTCGCCTTCGCTCACCATGGCGGCGAGTTCGCGCATGTGGCGTGCGCTGCGGGCGGCCTCGCAGTCGGGGAACTCGGCGAGACCCGGCGTGCGGCAGAGGTGGACGTTCTTGATTTCGAGCCAGAGCCGCCGGCCTGCGTCGTCGGTCAACAGGAAATCCACCCGGCTGGCCGGCCCATACTTCACCTCCGCGCGCACGTGACGGTAGGCCGCAAACGCTGGCAGCGCGCCCGCCGCCAGCGCCTCGGCGACGAGCCTGTTCGGCGCGTGTGTGTCGACGCCTGCCCAGGAGGTATCGGTTTCCACGAACTTGAGCGACCACGGCAGCTTGCCTGTGCCCGGCGCCAGCCAGACGGCCGATCCCGGCGCGTCGAGGCCGAGCATCTTGCCTGAATTGGCCACGTGCGCGGTCGCTTCGGAGCCGTCCGCCAGCAGGACATCGGCGAGGAAGCGCTTGTAGCGGCGCAGCAATGTCGCGCGGACGAGGGGCGGGGAAAAACGCATCTGGTTGGATTTCCGGGGGCGGGCGCGCTAGGTCAAGCGTCATGGCTACACCGCTCGTCCGCGCCGCCGTCCTGCTCATCGGCGATGAGCTGCTCTCCGGCCGCACGCAGGATGCGAACCTGCGCACCATCGCCGAGTTCCTCGCGCCGCTCGGCGTGCAGGTCGCGGAGGCGCGCATCGTCTCCGACGAGCCTGCGGAGATCATCGCGGCGATCAATGCGCTACGCGTGCGTTACACGTATCTCTTCACCACAGGCGGCATCGGCCCGACACACGACGACAAGACCGCAGATGCTGTGGCGGCGGCGTTCGGCGTCGGCATCGACGTGCGCGCCGATGCGCGCGCCATCCTCGAGGCGCACTACGGCACGACGGACATCAACGAGGCGCGCCTGCGCATGGCGCGTATTCCCGATGGCGCAACGCTGATCCTCAACCCGGTGTCCAAGGCCCCGGGCTTCCAGCTCGGCAACGTCTTCGTCATGGCGGGCGTGCCCTCGGTCATGCGGGCGATGCTCGAAGACATCGGCGCCCGGCTCGACGGCGGGGCGGTGGTGAAGAGCGTCACGGTGCGCCTGCGCGGCGCGCGGGAGGGCGATCTCGCGGCGGCGCTCGCCGCGCTGCAGGAGGCCGATCCCGAGGTCTCGCTCGGCTCCTATCCCTGGTATCAGCCGCCGGACGGCTATGGCGTGCATCTTGTCGCGCGGAGCGCCGATGCGGAGGCTCTGGATCGCGCACGCGCTGGGTTGCTGGCGATCGCGCGCGATGTCGGCGTCGAGGGCGAACTGGTCTGAGGCGACCGCCGGTCCGCACGCGGCGCGCGCGGACCGGGATCGCATTCGCGATTACATGCGCTCGATGATCACGGCCGGCGCCATGCCGCCTGCGGCGCAGAGCGTGGCGAGGCCGACGTTGAGGTCGCGACGCTCCATTTCATCCAGCAGCGTGCCGACGATGATCGCGCCGGTGGCGCCGATCGGGTGACCGAGCGCAATCGCGCCGCCGTTTACATTGACGATCGAGGGATCAATGCCGAGGTCGCGCATGAACTTCAGCGGCACGACCGCGAACGCTTCGTTGATCTCGAACAGGTCGATGTCCTTGATCGACATGCCGGCCTTCGCCAGCGCCTTCTTCGCCGCGGGAACGGGGGCGTTGAGCATGAGTTCGGGACTGTCGCCGGCGGTCGACATCGCGCGGATCCTTGCGCGCGGCTTCAGGCCGTGCGCGCGGGCGTACGCCGGCGAGGCGATGATCACGGCGCCGGCGCCGTCGACGACGCCTGACGAATTGCCCGCGTGGTGGACGTGGTTCACCTTCAGGCCCGGATAGGTCTGCTCGACAAGTTTCTTGAACGAGAGGCCTTCCTGGTCGAGCGGGGCTGCGTAAAGCGCCTCGAATGCGGGCTTCAGCGCGGCGAGGCCTTCGAGTGTCGTCTGCGGGCGGGGATATTCGTCGACGGCAAGCGCGACCGTGCCGTCATCGTGGTAGACGGGCACGAGACTCTTGTTGAAGCGGCCTTCGGCGATCGCCTTGGCGGCGCGCTGCTGGCTTTCGTAGCCGAGACGGTCCACGTCCTCGCGCGTGATGCCCTCAAGCGTGGCGATCACGTCGCCGCAGATGCCCTGGTGGGGCTGCGGGTGCATGGCGCGCAGGTGCATGTTGTCCATGTCGATCACGCCGCTCGTCGTGCGCGGCAGCGTCGAGGCGTAGGACATCGATTCCACGCCGCCCGCGAACACCAGATCCTGCATGCCGGACATGACGCCCATGGCGGCAAGGTTCACCGCGGTCAGCGCCGAGCCGCAGAAGCGGTCGAGCGACATGCCGGGCGCGTCGTTGTCAAAGCCCGCGTCGAGCGCGGCCATGCGCGCGATGCACGCGCTCTGCTTGCCGCTCTGGGCGCCGCAGCCGGCGATGACGTCGTCGACGTCGGCGGTGTTGATGTTGTTGCGCTCGGCGAGCGCCTTGAGCACCGGGGAGAGGATTCGCTGTGGATGGACGGCCGAAAGGGCGCCCTTGCCGACCTTGCCGACCCCGCGCGGCGTGCGCGCCGCATCGATGATCCACGCTTCGCTCATGGCGATCTCCTGAATGTTGAATGGCGTTGGCGCTTGAATGCGACCCACAAAGCCGATCCTGCGCCCGCGCGCCAGATCACGCTACGGCGCCCGGCGGGGGAAGCCGTGCAACGGGCTTCGGCGTGGCGGGAAATCAGTCTAGACCGGGCGGGACCCACGCGGACGTGGCGAAACCGGTAGACGCAGCGGACTTAAAATCCGCTTCCCGGAAGGGAGTGCGGGTTCGAGTCCCGCCGTCCGCACCAGGGGGCCGGCGAAGTAGCGGCGGGCTTTTCTGCGCCGCGCCATTGGAACTGCGGCCAAAGCGCACTACTTGCGAACCGTCAACCCGGTCCGGGCCCCTCTGGCGTGTGCGGCGGCGCACGCGATGTCGGACTTCCCACGGGCGCGCTCCTCTCCCGGGCGCGCTTTCAAGGCGCGGACGCGGCGCCGCCGACGGGAGACTTCCCTTGGACTTCTTAACTGGCGCATTTGCGGGCCAGCCGATCTGGCTGTGGCTCGCATTCCTTTTGTTCATAGGCTTCCTGCTGTGGGTGGACCTTGGTCTGCTCAACAGGAAGGACGGCGTGGTCTCGCCCGCCAAGAGCGCGGCGATGTGGGGCTTGTTCGCCTCGATCGCACTGGCGTTCGGGGCGTATGTCTATTTCGGCTACAGCCCGCCGCCCGAATTCTACGCGAATCCGGAAAACCTCAACCAGCAGGCGACGATCCAGTTCTTCACCGGCTATCTGCTGGAGACGGCGCTCGCTTTCGACAACATCTTCGTCATCTCGATGATCTTCGGCTACTTCGCCGTGCCGCGCGAATACCAGCATCGCGTGCTCTTCTGGGGGATCATCGGCGCCATCGTCTTCCGCGCGCTGTTCATCGGCGTGGGCGCGGCGGTCGTGAACCAGTTCACCTGGGTGCTGTTCCTCTTCGCGGCGTTCCTCATCTACACCGGGTGGAAAATGCTCGGCGCCAACGGCGACGGCCACGAGATGAAACTAGAGGACAACACGCTCCTCAGGTTCATCCGCCGGCTCGTGCCCGTGACTGAAAAGATCGACAATCACAATTTCTTCGTGAAGCGACCCGACGCGCGCGGCAGGCTCGCACTCATGGCCACGCCGCTGTTTCTCGCCCTGGTGATGGTGGAGACGGTGGATATCGTCTTTGCGGTGGATTCAGTGCCCGCGATCTTCGCGGTCACCCGCGATCCGTTCATCGTCTACACCTCGAATATCTTCGCCATCCTTGGCCTTCGCTCGATGTATTTCATGCTGGCGGCGGCGGTGGAGCGGTTCAGGTACCTGAAGTACGGCCTTGCGCTCGTGCTGGTGCTGATCGGCGCCAAGATCATCTGGAACTTCGGGCTCTACAAGGAGCTTCAGCTCGTGCCCTATCTTGAAGCGCACTGGTCGCTGATCGGCACGCTGACCTTGCTGGGCGGGGCGATCCTCTTCTCGCTCTGGCGCACGCGGAGCGTCGCGCCGGCGAAAACCTGACGTGAGTTGCTCCAGAACCTAAACGGCCGCCACGGGGAGAGCGTGGCGGCCGTTCTGGAGCAGATACTTTCGGGTACTTGAGCAGATTTACTTCTGGTGTCGGCGCCTACATGGCGCGCTTCATGGTGAAGACAGCACGGTCGTCAGCGGCGTCGACATTGTCGATGTCGGTGCTCATGTAGCGGACGTCGAAGGAGAAGCCGCCGAGGAGATCGCCCTGCGGACTCCAGGTCACGCCGGCGTTCCAGGTGTTGTAGTTGTCGTCGATGCCCGCGCCGAGGTCGAAGTCGGCGTCGTCGGCCTGTTGCATGCCGAACGCGCCGGAAGCGGAGAAGGCGTCGGTGAACTTGTAGCCAGCGCTCGCCTCGGCGTAGAGCCCGTTGCCGGTTTCACCGGTGAACTCCGGCGAAAGATAGACCGCGCCGCCCACGGCGAGTTGCGGCGTCACGTCGATGCCGACCTTGGCGTAGGCTTCGATGTAGTCGAGTTCCGCGCCATCGTCGGAAGCGCCCGGATAGAGATAGCCGATGACGCCGAGGTCAAAGCCGACCTGGTCGTTGAGGCGCGGCTTCAGGCCTGCGTAGAGGTCGAGTTCAAGCTCGGCGCTCTGCGCGGCGAAATCGATGCTGGAGCCCCACAGGCCCGCGTAGATCGGGATGCCGCTCGTCTCGTTCGAATAGTCGAGACCGCCCTGGAGCGCCGGATCGCCGTCGGTCTGGGAAATGCCGCGAAAAGCATAGTCGCTGGTCAGCGCCACATTGCCGGTGATCGAGGGGCCATCGGCATAGGCCGCGCCTGCAAACACGGCGGTCGCAGCGACCGTGGCTCCGAGAAACGTCTTCATGAACTGCAAATCCCTTTCAACCGCACCATCCTTCGGTGCGTCAATTCGGGACAATCTGGGTCAGGAGAGTGAAGGAGCGGTAAATGACTGTTCGCTCATGCACATGCGGACCGCCGCCCGACCGGTTTCCCGGCGGGCGGCGACCTGTACGCACGCTGCTTGAGGGAGGAGGAACTACAGCGCGCGCTTGATGGAGAGGATCACCCGTTCCTCGGTGATCGACGTGTCGAGGTCAGTGTCCACGTAGCGCAGGTCGATGCCGAAGCCCGCGATCGCGTAGGTCGCGCCCAGGTTCCAGGTCGTGTAGCTGTCGGTGAATGTTGCTCCGTCGGCAAAGTAGTTCGTCGCATCGACGCTCTGATTGCCGACCGCCCCCGAGACCGAGAACGTGTCCGTTACAGCGTAGGACGCCGTAGCTTCCGCGTAGAGGGAATCGCCGCCGTCGAGCGTGAACTCTGGTGAGTAGAAGAGCGTGCCGCCAACGGTGAATCCCTCGGCCGGC
Organism: uncultured Caulobacteraceae bacterium; assembly: GCA_964530695.1. Lineage (GTDB taxonomy): Bacteria > Pseudomonadota > Alphaproteobacteria > Caulobacterales > Aquidulcibacteraceae > VFBF01. The sequence goes on along the minus strand of CAZGYQ010000022.1, from coordinate 16,833 downwards.
GTGATCTTCGCGCCGCCTTTCAATTCCCAGAAATCGAGTTCGCTCGCGTCGTCGGACGCGCTGGGGTAGAGATAGCCGACGACGCCGAAATCCAGCGTGAAGGGCCCGACGGTCGGAGTCACTCCCGCGTAGACGTCGAGTTCGAGCTCGGCGCTCTGGGGCGCAAAATCGATCGAGGACGCCCACGTGCCGGCGTAGAAAATGCCGCTGACCATGTCGAAGCCGCCTTGCAGGGCCGGATCCTGATCCGTCTGCGAGATGCCGCGGAAGGCGTAGTCCGACGTCAGCGCCACATTGCCGCTGAAGGTGGTCTCCGCATTCGCCGCGCTTGTGGCGCCGGCAAGGGCGCTGCCCGCCATCAACGCCGCCCAGAATGTCTTCTTGAAAATCTTCATGGATATCTCCCGCGATCCCTGTTCCCGGCTTGCGCCGCATCGCCTCCCTCGGAGGCAGTAACGAAGGGCATGAGAGACGTGCCCCGGCGGGGTCGTCACGGCGCCGTCACGAATTCCGGCGTCGACGGGCGGCATTCAATGCATGTTGCACTGCAATAAGGCGCGATCGCCCCTAAAATGGGCGCCGGTTGGGGCATGACCGTGCAGCGCTGCGGTCAGCGCGCCGCCAGGGGGGCGAATCCGAGGTGCAGACCCGCGTCGACCATCAGCGTCTCGCCCGTCACGTGCCGCGCCGCGTCGGAGACCAGGAAAAGGCCCGCGTCGGCGATGTCGTCGGGCGTGGACGCGGCTTTGAGGGGCGTGGTCGCGATGACGTTCTGGCGGATGCGGTCGGTGGTCTCGTCGCCGAAGGCGTCGGTGAACCAGCGGGTGTCGATGAAGCCGGGACAGAGCGCGTTCACACGGATCTTCGGCGCCAGCGCCCGCGCAAGGGAGAGCGTCATCGTGTTCAGCGCGCCCTTCGTCGCCGCATAGGCGACCGACGAGCCGATGCCGGTCACACCGGCGATGGAAGACACCATCAGCACGGACGGGCGCTCGGCGGCTTCGAGCAGCGGGCGGCACGCACGCACCATCTGGAAGGGGCCGACGACATTGACGCTGTAGAGCCAGAGAAAGTCCTCGCTCTTCAGGCCGTCGAGATCGGCATGGTTCGGCACGTGCTTGGTTGTGCCGGCGTTGTTGGCGAGCACGTCGAGCTTGCCCCACTTCTTCGCCGCATCGGCGATCTTCACGCACGCCGCATCGTCAGAGACGTCGCCTTGCGCAATCGTCACGTCGGCGCCCGCCGCCCGCACGAGATCGGCGGTGGCTTCGGCCTCCTTGAGGCTCTTGGTGCAGTTGAGCACGACCGCCTTCGCGCCGCGCTTGGCCGCGCCGACCGCGATCGACGCGCCCAAGCCCGTGGCCGAACCCGTCACCAGCAACACCTTGCCTTCGAAATCGCGCATCTTCCGTCCCTCTGTCTTTGCTTGTCGGCGAATGGGGGTATGAAGCGCCTCGCGCGTCCGCTGTCCACGGTTTCGGTCCAACGGGAAGCGACTTCAGGGATTTCATGACGGGCAAGGTCCATCCTCTCGCCGATCTCGGCGCCATCGTCGTCTGCACGCTTGCGTGGGGCACGACGTGGTTCGCGATCACGCATCAGCTCGGCGTCGTCGATCCGGTGGTCTCGATCGTCTACCGCTTCGCGCTTGCGGCGGGGCTGTTGTTTCTTTGGTGCCTCGTGCGACGCGAGCCGCTCGCGTTGACCCGCGCGCAACACGTGGAGGCGCTGGGGCTGGGCTTCTTCACGTTCACGCTCAACTACGTCTTCGTCTACTGGGCTGAAGCGAGCGTCTCCTCGGCGGTTGTGGCGGTGATCTTCGCATCGCTCGCCTTCGTGAACCTTGTCCTCTTCCGCGTCGTCTTCGGCCAGCGCGCGGGCGTGGGGGCGTGGATCGCGGCGTTGCTCGGCATCGCCGGCATCGCGATCCTGTCGTGGGGCGAGGTCACGCAATCGAGGTTCGATGCGGCGACGTGGAGCGGCATCATGCTGGTGTTCGCGGGCGTTGCGGGCTCGGCGGTCGGCAACGTGTTTGCCCGTCGCGGCGAGGGCGTCGGCGCGCCGGTGGCGGCGTCGACGGCATGGGCGATGTTCTACGGCGTGCTGATACTGGCGATGTTCGGTCTCGCGCGCGGCGTGGAATGGCGCTTCGACATGCGCGCGCCGTATGTGCTCTCGCTGCTTTATCTTTCCGTCATCGGGTCGGTGGTCGCGTTCCTGCTCTACTACGGCCTCGCGCGCAGGCGGGGCTATGCGACGGCGTCCTACGTTTCCGCGCTGACGCCGCCGCTGGCGATGTTCATCTCGTCGGTGTTCGAGGCGAAACACTGGGGCGTCTACGCCTACGGCGGCGTCGCCTTTGTGCTCGCGGGGCAGTGGCTCTTGCTGCGGTCAAGAAAAGAGCACAATTGAAAACGCCCGTGGTTATTGATTTTTCGCGTGAGTTCACGTAACCACGCGCCCTCGTTCCGTGGAAAGACCAAGGCCCCAATGCAAGCACACGCATCCAAGCTATCGCCAGCGCCGAAGAGGCGTCTCGGCTGGATGCGTGCGGGCCAATGTCCGGAGCGCACTTCCTTCAGCTGAGACGTCGACGGCGCATCGTTTTCGCCGCGTGGTGACGTGCGCCCAGTCGCGGGCGTGCGCACCCGATGACTGACAGGAGGTCGCCATGAAGCTCATGGCGCGGCTGGCGCATGACGTGCGTCCGGCAGAACCGACGCCGACCCTGCGCTTTCTCGCCGGCGAGCACGCCGCGCGCGTCGCGCATGTGTGGGCCGCCCCGCACGGGGCCTATCTGGAGATGCCGGCGCAACGGCGTCACCTGGCGCATATCGTCCTCGCCGTCGGCGAGCGTGATGATGCGCGCCGGCTCGCCGACGCGCTCTACGGGGAGCGTGCGGACGTGGTCGCGCGTCGTTATCTCGGCGATCCGCCGGTCGGCTTCGTGAAGGCCCTCGGGCGCATCGGCGAGGCGCCGTGGGACGGCGTGGACTATCTGCGTCTGTATGAGCTGTTCGCCGATGAAGGCGCAGCGGCCGTGCTGATGCAGACGCCTGAGATCACCGCCGCCACGGTCAAGGCGCTCGACGACATGCCGCGCGCCCTGCGCGTGCATGCCATCGCGCGTCACATCGCGGGGCCTGAGGCGGCGCGGGCGCTCGACGCGGCGTGGACGGCGATCCGCGACGTGCGCGGTCAACCGGCTGCGGACGCCGCCGTGGCGCGCTGGGTCCGTGCAACCGGGCCGGAGCGCCTCTTCGCGATGGCGGCGCAAGACATGGCGCCCCAGCGCTTCGATCCCGCGCCGTTCCCCGTCCACCCCGACATGCGTCGGCTCGGCGGGACGACGGCGCTGGAGGATGCGGGGCGGCGCTTCCGCAACTGCCTTGCGACCTACGCCGATCGCGCGGCGCTGGGAACGGTGGCGCTCTACGAGTGGGCGGGTCCTCCGCCTGCGGCGCTCGCCTTCGCCCGCGACGGCTTCTTCGGCTGGCGGCTGGAGGAGGCGCGCGGGATCGGCAACGCGCTGCTCGGCCCCGAGGAGCGCGCGGCCACGGTTCTGGCGGTGCGCGCGGCCGGGGTGCGCGTCGGGCGTTCCGGGGGCGACATCCTGGCGGCGCTGCGCCAGCTCGCCGGCCTCGATCACGACTGGATCAACCCGCAGGATCCGGCGCTGACGGCCTTCGGGATCTACCAGGAAGGCTGAGGAGGAATGCTGGCGCGCGTCCGCGGCGCGCGCTAGCAAACCCCCATGTCAGATCCTGTCGAAACCGGGTTCACCCAGCTGGGCGCCCATGTGGAGGCGCCCGCGTCCCCGCAGGCCGCGGTCCTCGAGCGCGCGGCCAATCCCCATCCCGACGCCCTCTACCTCGCGCGCTTCGCCGCGCCCGAGTTCACTTCGCTGTGCCCGGTCACCGGCCAGCCCGATTTCGGCCATCTCGTCATAGATTATGCGCCGGGCGACTGGATCGTTGAGTCCAAGAGCCTGAAGCTCTTCCTGCAGAGCTTCCGCAATCACGGCGCCTTCCACGAGGCGTGCACTGTCTATGTCGGCAAGCGCATCGTTGACGCGATTGCGCCCCGGTGGCTCCGTATCGGCGGATACTGGTACCCCCGCGGCGGCATCCCGATCGACGTGTTCTGGCAGACGGGCGCGCCTCCGGAGGGGCTCTGGCTGCCGGATCAGGGCGTCGCGCCATATCGGGGACGGGGCTAGGGTTGTTCGGGAGGACGACGATGAGACTGCTGATCGCTGCGCTGGCCGTGCTGTTCTTTGCGGCTCCTGCACAGGCGAGCGTGGTCCTCAACGGCGTCGTCGTCGATCCCCAGGGCGCGGTGCGCGGCGAACTGCTCACCCAGGCGCTGCAAGCGTGGCGCGATCACGCGGAGGCCCGCCGCGACCGGATCGCCGTCGTCGACTTCTCCCGCCCTTCAGACAGGCCGCGCTTCTTTGTCGTCGATCTGACGACGGGCGCTGTGAGCGCGTATCTGACGGCTCACGGCAGGGGATCCGATCCCGCCCACGTCGGTGTGCCGAATTTCTTCTCGAATGATCCTGGCTCGAACGCCTCCTCGCTTGGCCCCTATATCGCGCTGCGTCGCTACATGGGCGCGCACGGGCTCTCGCTGCGCCTGCGCGGGCTCGATCCGGCGCGCAACTCGAACGCAGAAGAGCGCGCAGTGGTGCTGCATTCCGCGCCTTACATGGATACCGACTGGCGGCGCACGCACGGCAAGCCGGGGCGGTCATTCGGATGCTTCGTCGTCGAGACACCGCTAATCGCGGAGGTCGTGAACCGGCTTGAAGACGGCGTGTTGATCTTCGCGGGTCGCTAGAAACGTGTGACGATCGCGGCCATCTCCGGTCGCGTCCGCTCCGGCTGTGATTCAGTCTGCGTGCCAATGTGGATGAGCGCGGCGAGCTTCTCGTCATCCTTGAGGCCAAGCGCCGTGCGTGCGCCAGCATCGTAGGTCGGCCAGCCCGTGAGCCAGACCGCGCCGAACCCGAAGGCGTGTGCTGCGAGGATGAGCCCGTAGCTGACCGCGCCCGCCGACAGCACCTGCTCCCATTCCGGTATCTTCACGTGCGGCTTCGCGGTGGAGACCACGGCGATCACCATCGGCGCGCGCGCAAGGCTTTCGCGTGTCGCCTTGATCGTTTCCTCTGATACCTCACCTTGCCTGGTCATGACGGCGGCGAGCGCATCGCCCGCGCGATGGCGCGCCTCGCCCTCAAACACGATGAAGCGCCAGGGATTGAGCTTGCCGTGATCTGGCGTGCGCGCGGCCAGCCGCAGGATCGCATCGAGCTGCGCCGCGCTGGGCGCGGGCTCGGCGAGATGGAAGGGCTTGGGCGAACGGCGCGCGGCCATCAGCTTCAGCGTGTCTAGCGAAGGGTGCGGGAGGGCGGTCGGCTCGTTCTCGCGCGGCGCAGCGGGGACGAGTGCGGGATCAATGCACATGACCGCCTCATGGCGCGAGCCGCCGCCGGGCGCAAGCCTGGCTAGAGCCGCACAAGATACGCGTGGCTGCCTTCGAGCACGATCTCGCCCTTCTGGTTCTCGACCGTGGCCCGCATCGTCACGACGCCGGTGGTGCTCTGGCGCTTCAGTTCGGTGATTTCGAGCAGAGGATAGAGCGTGTCGCCGGGAAAGACGCCCTTCAGGAATTTCGCATGCACCTCTGTGAAGCCGACGAGCTTCTCGGCGATCACATGCGGGAAGAGCCCTGCGCCCGCCGCCGTCAGGCAGAGCACCTGCAGCCCGTGCGCAAGGAGATCGGGATGGCCCTGCGCGCGGCAGTATTCGCGGTCGTAGTGGATCGGATGATTGTCGCCGGAAAGCGCCTGGAACGCCGTGAAGTGCGCGTCCGTCAGCGTGCGCGCGGGACACGGAAAACGCTCGCCGATCTCGAGCCGATCGAATGTGCGCGGCGGAACAAGCGGCCGGGAGAAGGGATCGAGGGGCATCATGCGTGTCCTCCCGTTCGGCCAAGTCGCACCCGGTTCAGGCGCCATTCCTCCGCCGTCTGCGACCACTCGTCGTTTGGGATGTCCTGATACGGCGGCGGCAAGGGGATCGGGCCGAGATTTTTCGATCCGAGTTTTTCGGCCAGCTTCCGCGATGCGATGTTCGCAGGGCGGATGGTGTGGATGACTCGCGGTACCTTCAGTTCGAAGAATACGAAGTCCATTGCGGCGGCGGCGCCTTCGAGCGCGTAGCCCTTTCCCTGAAATTCCGGCAACAACATCCAGCCGACTTCGATGCACGGCCATCCGAATGGGCGCGACGGGCCAAAGCGGCCTATGAAGCGGCCCGTGGACTTCTCGACCGCGCACAGCGCGCCCCAGCCGACGATGGTCCAGTGCCCCGCCATCGCGAGAAGCTGGCTCCAGCTCTCCCGGCGGTCCTGCACGGAGCCGGTGTTCGCTTTCACGCTCTCGTCTTCTTCCATCATCGCCCATGCGTCGAAATCTTCACGCACCGGGGGACGCAGGATCAGCCGTTCGGTTTCGATCTTCATGGCGGTGTGTTGTTTCATGCCGTCGCCAGTCCCTCAACCGCGTTGGACCGCTCGGCCCTTGCCGTCGCCTCGCGCCGTGCGAATAACACCACATGACCGAACACAATCCCTGGATCTTCCTCGCCGCCTCCACCGCCTTTGAAAATCCGTGGCTCAAGCTCGTCGAGCAGGAGGTGATTGATCCCGCGGGGCAGCAGCGCATCTACGGCATCGTGCGCTTCAAAAAGCTCGCCGTCGGCGTGTTGCCCATCACCGATGAGGGGCATGTGCATCTTGTCGGCCAGTGGCGCGTGCCGCTCGGGCGATACTCTTGGGAGATGCCGGAAGGGGGCTGCGAGGCGGGGGAAGAGCCGCTCGACTGCGCGCGCCGCGAACTGGAGGAGGAGGCGGGCGTGCGCGCCTTGCGTCTTGAGCCCATAGTTAAGATGGACTTGTCCAATTCGGTCACCGACGAGCAGGCGATATGCTATCTTGCCACCGGGCTCTCCCCCGGCGTGCATGCGCCGGAGCCGGTGGAGATCCTGCGTAACCGCCTGGTCCCGTTCCGCGAAGTCCTTGCGGATGTGGCGGCCGGACGGATCACGGACGCCATGACGGTTGCGACTGTTCTCAGGGCGCACCACATGGCGTCGACGGGCGAAATCGATGCAGGCCTCGCCGCGGCCATGCTTGGGAAATAGGCGATCGGAGAGCGCGCAATGGCAGACACACAGACCCGCGCCGTATCCGCGCCGCGCTCGCTGGAGAACTCCGGCGGCGTGTGGTCCCAGTTGCGGGTGGAATCCATGCAGGCCGCCGCCGAGGAGCCGCTGCTGGCGAGCCTGCTCCACGCCACGATCCTGCACCACGAGCGCATCGAGGATGCGCTGTCGTATCACCTCGCCTCCAAGCTCGGCGGCGGGGACATGAACCCGCTTCATCTGCGTGAAGTCGCGCAGGAGGCGTATCTCGCCGAACCTGAAATCGCACGCCAGGCCGAGCGCGACATGCGCGTCGTGCGCGAGCGCGATCCCGCGTGCCGCACCTACCTGCAGCCGTTCCTCTATTATAAAGGTTATGCGGGCCTGCAGGCCTATCGGATTTCCAACTGGCTCTGGCGCCATGAGCGCGAGGAGTTGGCCTTCTATCTTCAAAGCCGCATCAGCGAGCTTTTCTCGGTGGACATCCATCCCGCCGCGAAGATCGGCTCGGGGGTCTTCATCGACCACGCGCACGGCATCGTCATCGGCGAGACGGCGGTCGTGGGCGACGATGTCTCCATGCTGCATTCGGTGACGCTCGGCGGCACGGGCAAGGAAAAGGGCGACCGCCACCCCAAGATCGGGCGCGGCGTGCTGATCAGCGCCGGCGCGAAAGTGCTCGGCAACATCACGGTGGGCGACGAGGCGCGGATCGCGGCGGGTTCCGTTGTGCTGACCGACGTACCGGCGCGCTGCACGGTCGCGGGCGTGCCCGCCAAGCCGGTGGGCGGGGTTTGTTGCGAAGAATCGCCGTCGAAGAAGATGGACCAGCTCCTCGACGAGGCCGTGCTGAGCTCCTACGGCGACGGAATCTGACCACTTGCGCGCCCCACCGTGCTAGGCTCGCCGCCATGACCGTCTTTCTCGCCGCCTTCACCGCGTTCAACCTCTTCCTTGCCTACGCGGCCGTGCGCCGGGCGGGAAAGCTCATGACCGCCGACGGGCAGGCGTGGTGGCAGTCGAAGCGCCTCTACGCCATCGCCGTGTTCGCCGCGTGGACGCTGCCCTTCGCCTGCGTCGGCGCGACGGCGTATGCGTGGGCGCTGCACCGGCAGGGCGTTGAGCACTGGGCGGGACCTGCGATCCTCGCGCCGCTCGGCTGGCTCCTGCTGCTGGGTGTTTTCTTCGCGATCGTCGACGTGAGCGAGGACGGCGTGCTTGATTTCGGACGCGGGCCGCGAAAGTAGCAGGGAGCGCGGGCCTTCAGGCCCGCATTTTCTTCGGAGACCTGTGCGGGCCTGAAGGCCCGCGCTCCCCTCTAGAATCCCTTGAACGCCGCGAACTCATCCACCTCCGCGCGATCCGAACGCAGCGTGTTCACCTTCGCCGACGGATCCGCGTAGCCCAGCGCCATGCCGCAATAGATCATTTCCGTGTCCGGCAGCGCGAAGTGCTTCTTCAGCGTCTCTCGGGAGCGGGCCCAGAATTCCTGCATGCAGGTGGCGACGCCGCGCGCCTCGCACGCGAGCGCGACGGACTGCATGAACATGCCCATGTGCGCCCACTGCCCGTGGCCCATGCGCTTGTCGATGATGAAGAAGAGCGCCACCGGCGCGCCGAAGAACTCCATGTTGCGCGCGAGATGGGCGAAGCGCGCCATCTTGTCCTCGCGCGGAATGCCGAGCAGCGCATACATGTCCTCGCCGACCTTGTAGCGCCACGAGCGGTGGGGCTCCCAGAGCTCTTCGGGATAGATCGGATAGTCGCCGACCTCGCCGGCGGGATTGGCCTGCGCGGCCGCACGCGCGAGTTCGATCACCTTGTCGCGTTCAGCGCCGCTGACGCAGATCACCTTCCAGGGCTGAACATTGCCGCCCGACGGCGCCCAGCGCGCCACGTCGAGGATCTCGCGCACGAGCTTCTCCGGCAGCGGGTCCGGCTTGAACACGCGCGTGGAGATGCGGGATCTGATCGCTGTGTCGACGTCCATGGCGGGCCTCCGTGTGCGCCAGTGCTAGCGCGCGGCCGGAGGGGAAGGTCAAGTCACACCGAAAAGCTCACCCCGCACCCGCAGCTCGACTTCGCGTTCGGGTTCCGGACCTTGAAGCTCGAGCCGATGATCTCCTCCACCCAGTCCACCTCCGAGCCCTTCAGGAAGGCGATGGAGACGGGATCCACGAAGAGCCGCGCGCCGTCGCGCTCGACGACGATGTCCTCGGCGTCGGGGCCGGGCACGATGTCGATCTCGTAGGAAAAGCCCGAGCACCCCCCGCCCTCGACGGCCACGCGCAGGCCCCCGCCGTCCGAGATGGCGTTGATGCGGGCGGCGGCGGCGGATGAGAGGGTGAGGTCCGTCACAGGTTAATCCTTTTGCTCAGTCATTCCGGCCGGAGCGAAGCGGAGAGCCGGAACCCAGGGGTTCAAGCGCGCCCGGTCCCCTGGGTTCCGGATCGCGCCTCCGGCGCGTCCGGAATGACGGTGCAGCTTATTCGTCATCGGTACGAACACCTATATGGAGGTTGGCGAAGCCAAGGAGAAGCGGGTGAGCGGCGAAGCAAGCGGCAAGGCATGGTGGACGGTCGGGCCCGCGCCGTGGGCCACCGACCCCACGCGCTCGCGCGGGCGGCTGCACCCGGAGCCTGAGAGCCCGTCGCGCAGCCCGTTCCAGAGGGACCGCGACCGGATCATCCACGCTTCCGCCTTCCGCCGCCTGAAGCAGAAGACCCAGGTCTTCATCGCCCATGAGGGCGACCACTTCCGCACCCGCCTCACGCACTCCCTCGAAGTGGCGCAGATCGCGCGCTCCGTGGCGCGCATGCTGGGCCTTGACGAGGATCTCGCCGAGACTGTCGCGCTCGCGCACGACCTCGGCCATCCGCCGTTCGGGCACTCCGGGGAAGATGAACTCGACGACTGCATGAAGCCCTTTGAGGGCTTCGACCACAACGCGCAGACGCTGCGCGTGCTGACCAAGCTTGAAGCGCGCTATCCGCGCTGGAACGGGCTCAACCTCACGTGGGAGACGCTGGAAGGCGTCGTGAAGCACAACGGCCCGCTGATCACGGCGAAACGCAAACTCGCCGACCTGCCGCTCGCAATCCGCGAATACGCCCGCGAGCACGAGCTTGAACTGCACCAGTGGTCGGGACCCGAGGGACAGGTGGCGGCGCTCGCCGACGACATCGCCTACAACAACCACGACATCGACGACGGCCTGCGCGCGGGTCTGTTCGAGATCGAGGAGCTCTATGAGCTCCCGTTCGTCGGCGCGATGTTCCAGAAGGTGCGCGCGGAATTTCCCGACATCGACCAGACGCGCTGGGCGGGCGAGGCGGTGCGCCGGCTCATCGGCGCGCGCATTCTCGATCTCGTTAAAGAAACGAAACGACGCGCGGCTAAACACAAGCCGCAGTGCGCAGAGGACGTGCGCAACTTGCCGGAAGCAATCGTAGCGTTCTCACCGGAAATGGGCGAGCACGAGGCGACGTTGAAGCGCTTCCTGATGGCCAAGATGTACCGCCACTACAAGGTCGCGCGCATGCGCAGCCAGGCCAAGCGCATCCTGAAGGAGCTGTTCACGCTGTTCCTCGCGGAGCCGGAAACGCTGCCCGACAAATGGCGCGACCGCGCCGGCAAGGCGGGGACGCCGGAAACCGCCCGCGTCGTCTGCGACTACATCGCCGGCATGACCGACGCCTACGCCGTGGAAGAACACCGCCGCCTGTTCAATCTCGAACGCTGGGCATAGGAGAACGAACGCCATGTCCGAACGCTTTGAACGTCACAAACAGCCGTGGACGCATGACGAACTGCAGAAGCTGCACATGCTGGCCAAGAAGGGCATGTCGCTGAAGGCGATCTCCAAGGCGCTGACGCGCAGCGAGGAGTCCATCAAGGACCGCGCAAAGGCCGACGGGATCGGCATCGCCAAGCTGCGCTGAACCGGCCCGGCCGAGGCGCCATAAACCAATTCCTAACGACCCGCGGCCATCCTGATTCGCATTGGATCGGAGGCCGGGATGGCTCACGCACAGCGTCGCGTTTATGCGCCCCCCGAGGCGGACGGGGCCATCGAGTTTCCGCGTGAGCGCGTGCGCCGCGCCCCGCCGAGGCGGGACGAACCGAAAGGCGGCTCCAGCTATCCGACGTTCGCCATCGCGCTGATCGTCGTGGCGACGATCACCTACCTGATCTGGAGCTTCACAGGCGGCGCGCCGCAGGGCGTCGACGCGCCGGTGATCGAGGCGGACTCCAGCGCCTTCAAGACACAGTATGTCGGCGACGCCACGGAAGAGCCCGCGACCGCCGAGATCGATCAGGCGCTAGCCGGCAAGCCGCCCGTCCCGCGCGCGCCAGCCAGGGTCCGCGCCGCCGCCGAGGAGGCTGAGATCGCCGCCCCGCGGCCGGCTGCCGCCGCCATTTCGCCCCGGATCGCAGCGGACGGGCCGTTCCTCGCCCAGATCGCCTCGCTCAGGTCCGCCGACGCCGCCGACGCCGCCTGGACGCGGTTTTCCCGCCGCTCGCCCGCGTTGTTCGGGCCCGCCCGCAAGGACGTCCAGCAGGCCGACCTGGGGGAACGCGGGATATACTTCCGTGTCCGCGCCGGGTATTTCGCCAGCCGGGCGGACGCGGCGCAGTTCTGCGGCCAGGTGAAATCGCTGGGCCAGGAGTGCCTCGTCGTCGGCAAGTAGCCCGGTTGGGCGCCGGAACGGACGCCAAGAATAGGCAAGTGAGCGAAGACGCAGTCACATTCGAGGCCGCCGAGGAGGCGGATGCGGGCGAAACGCTCGTGCTCGACCTCGACGGGTTCGAGGGGCCGCTGCACGTCCTGCTGGATCTGGCGCGCCACCAGAAGGTCGATCTCGCGCAGATCGCGCTGGCGCCGCTGGTGGACCAGTATCTGGCCTTCATCGAAGCGGCGCGCGCGCGCATCGATCTCGCCGCCGAATATCTCGTGATGGCCGCGTGGCTCACGCTGCTGAAGTCGCGCCTGCTGCTGCCGAAGCCCGAGCGGCCCGTCGACGAGCCCGATCCGGAAGCGATCGCCGCGCACCTCACCTTGAAGCTCCAGCGCCTCGCGGAGGCCAAGGCCGCCGCTGCGAAGCTCGGCGCGCTGGCGCAGCTCGACCGCGACGTGTTCCTCAACTGGGCGCCGCAGCCCATCGCCGTCACGCGCGAGCTGCAATGGACCGCCAGCCTGCACGACATGCTGTCGGCGTATACGGCAGGCCGCGCGCGGCGCATCCGCATCGACCACCGCGTCGTGCCGCGCCGTGTCTACACGTTGGAGGCCGCACGCCACCGGCTGGAAGAAATGCTTGAGGGCCTCGACGACTGGCGCCCCATCGGCGCGCTGCAGCCGCGGCGCGAGCGGGGCCCCGAGGCGCCGGAGCCGCAGTCCTATGTGGCGAGCCTCTTCGGCGCATCGCTTGAACTGGTGCGTGACCAGAAGCTGGAGGCGCGCCAGGACGACCAGTACGCGCCGCTCTATCTGCGCCGTCGCCGGCCCCACGAAGGCGAGGCGTCATGAGCCGCCCGCCGAAGCCCGCGGCCGATCCGATCATGCGCGTCGAGGACGCCTTCACCCCGCCCGAAAGCGCCAACGACGTAGGTTGTGTAGGGGGCGCCGCGATCGGCCCGCTGCACGAGGCCGCGCGGATCGCCGAGGCGCTCCTGTTTGCGGGCGGAGAGCCCATGACGGCGGCCGCCCTTGCCGAGCGCATGCCGCCGGGCACGGACGTGGCCGCCGTGCTGATGGGCCTGAAACGGACCTATGCGGGGCGCGGCGTCGAACTCGTCGAGGCCGGCGGCGCGTGGCGCTTCCAGTCCGCGAAGGATCTGGCGCATCTGTTCGCCGAAACCCGCGCCGCGCCGAAGCGGCTGCCGAAGGCCGCCATGGAGACGCTGGCGGTCATCGCCTATCACCAGCCGGTCACCCGCGCCGAGATCGAGGACATTCGCGGCGTATCGCTGAGCCGGGGCTCCCTCGACCTGCTGCTGGAGATCGGCTGGGTGCGCCCGCGGGGCCGCCGCCGCAGCCCCGGCAAGCCCCTCACATTCGGGACAACCGAGGGTTTCCTCAGTCACTTTGGCCTCGTGTCGCTTGACGCGCTTCCGGGCAAGGACGATTTGAAGGCTGCCGGGCTCATCGACCCGCGGGTCGAGGCCGCGTTCGATGTGCCGCGGCCGGATGGCGCGCTGTCTTCCGGCGCGTTGGCGGCGGACGAGGACCCCCTCGAAGCCGGCGATGGCGCCTTCTACGTGGATTACGCCGGCGGCGAAGAAGAGTAGCCGCCCGGATTCGTCAGGTTTTTTGGAGTGTCGCGGCAATGCATATGCCCGGTCTGATCCCGCTGCTCATCGTTCTCGCGCTTGCGTTCCTGCTGTTCGGCCGCCCGGGGAAAATCTCCAATCTGATGGAAGACCTCGGCAAGGGCATCCGCGGCTTCAAGAAGGGGTTGGGTGAATCCGAGACGCCGCCGCCAGCCGACGCGCCGCCGGCGCAGCTGCGCGACCAGACCGCCCGCAAGGACGACGAGCGCACCGGCGCCTGAGAGGATTCTGAGCGGCCATGCTGCCCGGTCTCGGCTTTTCCGAAGTTCTCGTCCTCGGCGTGATCGCGTTGCTCGTGGTCGGCCCGAAGGACCTGCCGCTGATGCTGCGCAAGCTCGGCCGGCAGATGGCGCGCCTGCGCGGGCTCGCCGCCGAGTTCCGCACGGGCTTCGACGAACTCGCCCGCCAGGCCGAGCTCGACGAGCTGAAAAAGGAAGTGGAGGCGCTGCGGCGCGGCCAGATATTCTCCGACGCCGAGATGGAGCAGATGCGCGTGCTCGAGCCGCTGCCCGCGCCCGGAGCGCCGGCGCCCCCGCCGGCGGCCGCTGTTGAAACAGGAGACGTCGCAGACGAACGCACCCCCGACGCCGGCGAGGGCGCCGGCGCTCCGGTCGCGCCCGAACCGGCGCGGGTTTCCACATGAGCGCCGCCGAAACGCCCGACGACATCGAGGCGAGCCGCGCGCCGCTGCTCTCGCACCTCACCGAACTGCGCGACCGGCTGTGGATCGCGTGCGCGGCGCTGCTCGTGTGCTTCGTCGCCGCGTTCTTCTTCTCCAAGCAGATTTTTCTCTTCCTCACCGAACCCTTCATCGCGGCGGTGAGCGCAGTGCGCGGTCCGGAGGCGGCGAAGGCCGGGATCGATCTCGTGAACACGGGCGCCATGGGCTTCTTTGCGGTGCAGGTGAAGGTGGCGCTCTTCGCGGCGATCATCGCGGCGTTCCCGGTGATTTCCTATCAGGGCTACGCCTTCGTGGCGCCGGGCCTCTACAAGAACGAGCGGGCCGCGGTGGCGCCGTTCCTGATCGCCGCGCCCGTGATGTTCCTGCTGGGGTGCGCGTTCGTGTTCTATGTGGCGCTGCCGTTCGCGCTCGAATTCGCGCTGAAGCAGGAGCAGCTCACGGGGCCGGTGCGGGTGAAATACCTGCCGAAGGTGGACGAGTATCTGGGCCTTGTGACGACGCTCGCGCTCGCGTTCGGGGCGGTGTTCCAGGTGCCGGTGGTGTTGACGCTGCTGGCGCGCGTGGGCGCGGTCACGGCATCGATGCTGCGCAAGGGTCGGCGTTATGCGGTGGTGGGGATCGCGGCGTTCTCGGCGCTCGTGACGCCGCCGGACGTCCTGTCGATGACCATCATGGCCGTGCCGGTCTACCTCCTCTACGAGGTCTCGATCTGGCTTGTCTGGCTCATCGAGAAGTCGCGATCGCGGGCCGCCGGCGCCCCTTCGAGCGCGCCGGCGCCGTGACTCTTGGCGCCTTGAGTTTTCTGATCACTATCTGCCACTAGACACCGTCATTCCGGGGCGCGCGCAGCGCGAACCCGGAACCCAGGGGTTCAAGCGAGCCCGGTCCCCTGGGTTCCGGATCGCGCCTCCGGCGCGTCCGGAATGACTGAGTGTAAGGACGAAGAGAAATGCACGACATCAGAGCGATCCGCGAGGATTTCGAGGGCTGGGCCAAGGCGATGCACCGGCGTTCGCTGTCGGACGAGCAGCGCGCGCAGATCGCCTCGATCCTCGCGCTCGACGTGAAGGCGCGTGCGCTGCAGACGCAACGCCAGGACGCCGAAGCGGGGCGCAACACGGCGTCGAAAGCCATCGGCGCGGCGAAGGCGAAGAAGGACGACGCGGAAGCCGCGCGTTTGATGGAAGAGGTCGCGCGGCTGAAGGGCGTCATCGAAACCGCGTCCGCCGAGGAAGAGACGGTCGCGGGAGCGCTGCGCGGCATTCTGGAATCGCTGCCCAACACGCCCGCGCCCGACGCGCCCGACGGCAAGGACGAAGAGGGCAACATCGAGGTGCGCCGCTGGGACCCGCCGACGCGCACGCCGGGCCAGCAGCTCAACCGGCCGCAGGATCACGTCGCCATCGGCGAAGCGCTCGGCATGATGGATTTCGAGGCCGCCGCCCGCATGAGCGGCGCGCGCTTCGTGGCGCTGAAGGGCAAGCTCGCGCGGCTCGAACGCGCGCTCGCGGCGTTCATGATCGACTTGCAGACCGAAACGCACGGCTATCAGGAAGTGAGCCCGCCGTTGTTGGTGCGGGACAACGCGCTATATGGGACAGGGCAGCTACCGAAGTTCGAGGAGGATCTTTTCAGCACTGGCGGAGGCGCGTTGCGGATCAAGCAAATGCTCGATGCCGCCAGCGATCAATTCATTGGGCTTTCGCAGCGTGCGGATACGTTGGTTGCAGTTTTCACTGACGCCTACGACATCGCCAAGGCTAAAGGCTTTGAGACGTCTTGGTTGGGCCCTCTCCTTGAGTACTCGGAGAGTTTTCTCGATGTGTCGATTCGCCAGCATGAGGGGTTCATGGCTTGGCATGCCAAGATTGATGCTGATCTGGCGGGACAGGTGCGACACTTCCTCATCCCCACCGCCGAAGTTTCGCTCACCAATCTCTATCGCGAGCAGATCCTCGCCGAGGCCGATCTCGCCACGCCCATCCGCATGACGGCGGACACGCCGTGCTTCCGCTCGGAAGCGGGCAGCGCCGGGCGCGACACGCGCGGCATGATCCGCATGCACCAGTTCCGGAAAGTGGAGATGGTGTCGATCTGCAAACCCGAAGACAGCGACGCCGAGCACGAGCGCATGACGGGGTGCGCGGAAGAAGTGCTGAAGCGTCTCGGCCTGCCGTTCCGCACCATGGCGCTGTGCACCGGCGACATGGGCTTTTCGGCGAAGAAGACCTACGACCTCGAAGTCTGGCTGCCGAGCCAGGGCAAATATCGCGAGATCAGCTCGTGCTCGAACTGCGGGGATTTCCAGGCGCGCCGCATGGATGCGCGTTTCCGTCGAGACGGCCAGAAGGGCACTGAGTTCGTGCATACGCTGAACGGCTCGGGGCTGGCCGTCGGCCGCACGCTCGTGGCGGTGCTGGAGAATTACCAGAACGCAGATGGGAGCGTGACCGTGCCGGAGGCGCTCGTGCCGTACATGGGCGGGATGACGGTGATTGCGAAGTGATTTCCCTCTCCCGCAGGCGGGAGAGGGATGGCCGAGCGCCTGAAATCGGGCTTGCCCGATTTCAGCTCAAATTGTGCCGATCCGCAGCAGGCTGCGGATCGGTGGAG
>CAZGYQ010000021.1:6011-38782 GCA_964530695.1 uncultured Caulobacteraceae bacterium | reverse complement strand
ACACCTCATGACAAGCCCCGTCGACAGGACCGCGCGTCTTCAGACGCGCATCCGCACTTTCATCCCACGCGAGATTCCCCGGAGTCTGGCGCCGCCCGCCCATGCGCGTCCGAAGACGCGCGGTCCTAGTCCGGTCGTCCGGCGCGGCCATGGCGCAGGCGGCGCGCTTGACCTATATGGACAGAGCCAGACGGTCGGACGATCGCGCGTGCAATTTCCGAAAGGAAGCACGGGAGGAAAGTCCGGGCTCCACGTCGACACGGCGGCGGGTAACGCCCGCCGGGGGAGGCCTCCAAGGGCCTCTTTCAGGGATAGCGCCACAGAGAACAGTCTGCCGATCTCACTTCGGTGGGAGGCGATGGTGAAACGGTGGGGTAAGAGCCCACCGCCCCGACCGCAAGGAAGGGGGCACGGCAAGCCCCGCCGGGAGCAAGACCGAATAGGGATGCATCTCTTTCGGGAGAAGGTCTGTCGCGGACCGCATCCGGGTAGGTCGCGAGAACCGCGCAGCAATGCGCGGTCCAGAGGAATGATCGTCGCGCGCAAGCGTACAGAACCCGGCTTACAGACCGTCTGGCATTTAGCTTTTTGGCATTTTACCCTACTCGGAGAGCGCTTCGGCGATCCGCAGCACGTCCTCGAACGCCTGGCTCTGGGGATGGCGCACGCACAGCGGGGTCTGCGCGCGGATGGAATCGCCCACGCGCGGATCGCGGCAGATCACGCCCGCCAGCGGCGGCCGGATGCCGAGATAACTCTCCGCCGCTTTCGCCAGCTGCTCATAGACGCGACGCCCCGAAGCGCGCGTATCCGCAAGGTTGACGATGACCCACGGCTGCGCCGTCGGCTGCGCGAGGCGCAGGAGTTTCAGAAAGGCGTAAGCATCGGTCAGCGCCGTCGGATCTTCCGTCGTCACGATGACAACCCGGTCCGCCGCCCGCGCAAAGCGCATGACGTTGGCGTCCACGCCCGCCGCGCAATCGAGAATGATGCGGTCATAGAGCGGCGCGAGCGTGGCGATCCCCTGGGCGATGCGGTGCACCTCCTCGAGCTTGAGGCCAGCGAGCGCGCCCGATCCCGAGTGGCCGGGCAGGAGGTCGAAGCCGCCGGGACGTCCCGGCCCGCCGAGGATCGGCGTCACCGCCGCATCGAGCTCGAGCCAGCCGCGCATGACCGAGGAGAGATCGGCCTCCGGACGCACGCCCAGCTGCACGTCGACGTTGGCGAGGCCGATGTCGCAATCGACAAGGAGCGCGCGCCGGTTCGTCCGCCCGAAGGCGCAGGCCAGCGAGACCGAAAGCCAGGTCTTCCCGACGCCGCCCTTGCCCGACGCGATCGCGGTGATCGGCGCCTTGGCGGTACGGGACGCGAGGGCGCGTTTTGCGGCCACGGCCATGTCTTCCCCTTGATCTTGTTCTGGAACCCGACAATCGGCCAAGGGCGTTGCCGAGCCGTTGACGAATTAGGCCGTGACGGATTTTTACGTGTCTTTTCAGTAAATTGTACGGATGAATTCATTTCCGCGCGGCAACCATCATGAGCGGCGCGTTAAGCATGTCCGGCGCGGCAGAGCACGGCGCCGGGCGGTGCGGAACGGGACGACCGGCCCCGAACCGCCCGCAACCGGACGGTTATTTCGACGAGCGGCGCTCCCCGCGCGACGAACGACAGGACGCGAACCTCGCGCGCGCACTAGCCTGCCGTGTGGAGAAAGTCCCGCGCATGCGCCAGTCCCGACCGCCCAAGGCGCCCCGCGTGCTCCTCCTCGAGGAGCGGCTGCGCAGCTTCGCCATCTTCCAGATCTGCTTCTGGACGGCGGTATTCGCCATGCGCACGATCGCGGCCATCCAGGTGAAACCCGAATACGCCTGGAGCTTCATGCCGAGCCGCGCCGCCATCGCCGGCGCGGGCGCGCTCGCGACGACCGCGATCCACCTGGTTCTTTCAAGATTTGAAACATGGCCGTTGCTCCGTCGTCTCGCGCTCGGACTTGCGCTGAGCCTTGCAGCCATGGAGCCGATGCGGCGCATTGAACTGCACTTCGCCGCAATGGCCGGCGCCGATGTCAACCGGTCGAGCTTTGCCGAATATGCGCTCCAGTTCGGCTGGCTCATCATCATGTGGGCGGGTTACTACTTTGCCCAGGAATACGCGTTCCGGGTCCGCCGCCAGGCGCAGGAGCTCGCGGAAGTCCAGTCGGCGGCGCTCGACGCCCACGTGCGGATGTTGCGCTATCAGCTCAATCCGCATTTCCTGTTCAACACCCTGAACGCCATATCGACGCTGGTGCTTGATGGGCGCAACATCGATGCGGAAACGATGATTCTACGGCTGTCGCGCTTCCTGCGGCACACGATCGACATAGACCCCCAACAGCTCGCTCCGCTCGGCGAGGAGCTGCAGGTGCAGAAGCTCTATCTGGAAATCGAGCAGGCCCGGTTCGGGGATCGTCTGCAGCTGATCTGGGACGTGCCGGAGGCGCTGGAGCATGCGCTCGTGCCCTCGCTGATCCTGCAGCCGCTCGTCGAAAACGCCGTGAAATATGCAGTCGCCCCCGCGACGGGCGGCGGAACGATCGCGCTTCGCGGCGCCCGGTGCGGCGACAGGCTGCGTCTGAGCGTCGACGATTCCGGCCCCGGACTCACGAGGGACCCCGGCGCCGGGGCGCATCTTGGATTGCGCAATACGCGCGAGCGCCTTGACGCGGCTTTCGCCGGCGCGGCCACGATCGCGTTCGCCAGATCCCCCGAAGGCGGGCTGAGCGTGGTGCTCGACATGCCGCTTCAGGAATCGCCGGACGAACGGATGCACCCCTGGCAGGCTAGCGAAAACGCCCGCGGTTTCCAGGCGCACCTCCGGGCGGATCCTGGCGGCGCGCCGCCGGTTTCGTCCACGCCGACATGATGCTCGTAGCGCACCATTCGCGCCGGTCTCATTGTGCGCGCATCCGGTCGCATCGGACGTGCGGACAAGGCAGGGCTCGCTATCGAGGATGCAGACGTTGTGAAACGTCCAATCCGAAACCCCTGATGCGCGGCGCCCGAAACGTCGCGCATCATTTTCGGCGCACCGCCGCCAGCGCTGTGTCAATCGTCGACGACGCGGCTGGAAGGGTGCATCTGGCGCATGACGGTCTGCATGTAGGCGCGGCCCACGGGCATCTCGACGCCGCTCGATGCGCGCAGCATGAGGCCGCCGGTCTGGGTGCGTCGCAGTGCGGTCACGCGGCTCCTGCGCACCAGCACGGAACGATGTATCCGCAGCCATTCGGCGGGATCGAGCATCGCCTCGAGACTGCTCATCGTGATGCGCATGAGGTGGCTTCTGGCGCCGCAATGCAGGCGCATGTAGTCGCGTTCGGCCTCGATCCAGTCGATCGTGTCCACCGGCACGCGCAGCCACTGCCCGCGGTCCTTGAGCCAGAACTCCCGTTCGTATCGCTTCTGCATCGGCGCGCGGGCGTCATGACGCAGTATTTCCATCACTTCCGTCAGCTCCTGCACCCGGACATGCGCCTCGCGCGACGACCGGGCGCTGCGGGCCCGGTCGAGCGCCAGCGCGAGGCGATCGAACTCGACCGGCTTCAGGAGATAGTCGATCGCGCGTGCATCGAATGCGCGGACGGCGAAGTGGTCGTAGGCGGTGACAAAAATGAATTCTGGGCCGCGACTGTCCAGCGAACGCACGACCTCAAATCCGTCGAGAAGCGGCATCTTGACGTCCAGCAGGACGACGTCGGGGGAAAGGGCGCCGATGAGCCGCAAGGCTTCCTCGCCGTCTCCCGCGGCGCCCGCGCAATGCACATCCTTCATCTCCGCAAGCGCCAGCTGCAGGCGCCGGCGTGCGAGCGGTTCGTCATCGACCACAAGGACCGAAAGCCTGCTCATGGCGCGCGCTCCAGCGGCAACTCGAGTTCGATGCGGACCCCGCCGGCTCGTCCTGCAGCGACCCGCATCGTCGCGCGCGGGCCATAGAGCGTGTCCAGCCGCTCGCGCGTGTTGCGCCAGCCGATCCCTTCGCGGCAGACTGCGCCCGCAAGGCCCGGGCCGTCGTCCTCGACGAAAAGCAGGAGGCGATCGCCAAGGGACTGCGCGCCGATCCAGAGCCGCGCGGCGCGGTCCGATTGCGCGACCGCGTGTTTGATCGCGTTTTCCACGATGGGGTGGAGCAGGAGGCTCGGCGCGAGACAGTCGCGCAGGTCCTCCGGCACGTCGCAGGAAACGGTCAGCCGCTCGCCGAAGCGGGCCTTTTCGATCTGGAGGTATTCGCGCTGCACCGCCATTTCGACGCCGAGCGTCGACATGTGCGAGGAGTCTGCGTCCACGGTATGGCGCAGGAAGCGCGAGAGCCGCAGCAGCATGGTCTCCGCTTCGTCATTGCGGCGGTCGAGCACCAGCGATGAAATGGCGTTCAGCGTGTTGAACAGGAAATGCGGATGGAGCTGGTAGCGCAGCATGTTGAGCTGCGCCTCCTGCGCCATCAGGTGCGCCGCGGCGGTGCGCTCGCGTTCGCGCGCGAGATCCACAAGCGCGTGCATGGCGAGGTAGGCGCTGAGCCAGGCTGCATACACCCACGCGAACTGCAGCAGATAGGTGAGGAGCGCCTCACGAAGATTCACGTCCGGCGACACGGGATCGATCACGTAGAAGATGACGACGCTGCTCGCGCAGAAGATGAGCCATCCCGCCATCGCGCCCACGCCCGCCACGATGGAGCGCTTTCTCAGGGAGCCGCCAATTCCGACTGTGGCCAGGTGGGCGACGGTCGTGGTCGCCGCGCCGATGAGCACGCAGACGAGCCGTCGCAGCAGGAGAACAAGGTGCGGAGCCTCGGGATCCATGGCCGCCCATGCGCTGGCCTGAACGAAATAGCCCAGCCAGAAGATGGCGATCAGCGAAAGCCCTGGCCGCAGGGCGGATGGCCACGGGCCTCCTGAGCGGGACGCCGGAACTGTTGCGTCGTTCACCTTGTCTCCCTCGCCGCGGCCTTGGCGGGAGCCTTCCTGACCGGGACCTACTCTGGCCACTATACCGCCCCTGATCGCGGCGACTGCACCATTCGTCGCGCCGGGGCGCCGGTTCGTCGCAACTTCAGACCCTCGGGCCCAGTATACTCAGCCCGCGGGCGCGAGGGGCGGGTGAAACCGCGATGGCGTCGATCCCGCATGCACGTCGGTGCATGCGGGATCGCCGGTTCAGAACCGCGCCGTTGCGCCCACCGTGAAGACCCGTCCCAGAACATCGTAGGTGCCGGGATAGGTGTTGCCGCTGTTGAAGGTCGTCGACCCGGTATCGTTGCCGACGATCGGGGGATCCTTGTCGAGCACGTTGGAGACGCTTGCGTTGATCTGGAGCGCCTTGGTGACGTCCCAGCCGAAGGCGAGGTCGATGTAGTCGTAGGCTTCGATCTTCGAGTAGGCGGCGAGGATTCCGCCGGTGCCCGCGTCGAGCGACACCTCGCTCAGGTGGCGCCAGCGGTAGGACAGGTCGAATGGCCCCACAGTCCACGTCGTGCGCTGCACCCAGCGATCCTCGGGGTTTGGACCGCCCACCGATCCGGTGGCCGTGGACGGAAGGCCGCACACCTGGCCGTATTTGCCCGCGCAAGAGATCGTCGCGCTGGAGGGGCTTGGCGTGTAGTCCGCGTCGAACACGTGCGTGCCCTCGAAGCTGAACGTGACATCTCCCCAACCCGGGTGCCCCAGCGCCTCAAGATCGAGCCGGTATCGCACCCCGAGGTCGATGCCGGAGGTTTCGATCTCGGCGATGTTCTGGAACGCCTGCACGACGCCGAACTGGAGATCGCCGCTCAGATCGCCCGACAGCGTGTTGCGACGGATCAACAGACAGTCCGCGACCGCGGGGTTCGCCGTGGGGTTGCGCGCGGCGCTGTAGCATCCGGCGAGAATGTCCGAGGCGGGACGCAACGCAATCGCATCCTCGATCTTGATGTCGTAGTAGTCGAGGGTGAGAGAAAGGCCTTCGAGGAACGACGGCTCGGCGACAAAACCGAACGTCACGGTGTCGGATTTTTCCGGATCGAGCGTTGTGCTGCCGCCGACGAAATTGTTGATCTGTCCGGAGATCGGACCCGGCACCGTGCCGGCGTTGAGACGCGCCGCCGGCGCGCCCGTCGCGAGACACAGCGTGTAGAGCGGCCCGGACGAGAGCGGCGTCAGCGCGCAGGGATCGACCGTCAGGTTGCCGGTTCCCGGCGTGAGCGGCGTGAAGAGTTCGGCGAGGTTCGCCGCCCGGACGGCGCGCTGGAACATCCCCCTGAAGCGCAACTCCTCCAAGGGACGCCATTCGAGGCCGTACTTGTAGCTGTCGACCTCGCCGGATGACGAATAGTCGGACACGCGGTAGCCCAGCTCGAGATTGAGCGCGCGCGCGAAGGGTGCGTTCTCGACCAGCGGCACAAGGGCTTCGCCGTAGTATTCGTCGACGTCGTAATCGCCGGAGACGGGCAAGGTCTGGCCGAAGCCGGGTGAAACGCCGCTCGCAGACGCCGCGTCGGGGCGGAAATCCGACGTCTCGCGCCGGTGTTCGGCGCCGAACGAAACATCGATGGGCGATTGGGCGAGCGGGCTCCGGAGCGCGCCGAGGTTGCCGGTCACGTTGCCGATCACGTAGTCCTGCGTGGTCAGCGACTGCACTTGCAGATCGAGGCGGATGAACGCGAGCGCGGCCGCCGAGATCGGCGTGGAGGGGTCGAACAGATTGAGCGGCGCGCAGCCGTTGGAGGCGTCGACGCAGGTCGTGGCGTTGGTCGCAAACAGCGCCTGCTGCACCCGGTTGGCGTCGATGTCATTGCGTTGCTGACGCTTCAGGCTGTTTTCGCCGTGCGCGTATGAAAGGTCCCACGACCATCCCTCGAGCGCCCCCGAAAGGGAGCCGCGCAGGCCGGCGAGCGCCTGGTAGGTGTCGTAGTCAAATTCATACTGACGCGGCCCGAGTTCGAGCATGCGGCGACGCACGCCTACCTGCACGCATTGCGATGTCCCGACCGTGCATGGCGCGACTGCATTGTCTCCCGCGAGAAAGGTCGACTGGGCGGCGGACAGGAAGGGATTGTCCACCGGGACTTCGAATGAGAAGCCGAATGTCGCCGTGGACGCGAGCGCGGGAGCGGTCGTCGACGAGGAAAAGATGAAGCGCCCGTACGCCTCCACGAAATCGTTGACTTTATATCGGGCGAGCGCGAGCCCCTGCCAGCGATTTTGCGGACCCTGATAGAGGTTTTGCGGGTTGAAGTTGAAGGGGATGATGGAATTCGAAAATCCCGTCGCCGACGTGGGGCTCACCTGCACCTGGCCGCCGCCGGAGTCGATGACCGTCGGAATGCTGTTCGAACTTCCGCCCGCCGCGCCGGTGCCGGAATCGAGAGCGACCGCGCCGTAGCTGCGCGCGTCCTGGTTCACCTGGTCCTGATCGAGGTGGCCGATGTAGAGCGCGACGTTGCCGCGGCCGTTGTCGAGTTCGGCGCCGAGGGTGACGCCATAGGCGTTGCGCCGGCCGTCCTGATGGTCGGTCACCGAGTAGTCGGCGTCGAACTGGGCGCCGTGGAAGTCATCCTTGAGGATGAAGTTAACGACCCCAGACATGGCGTCGGACCCGTAGACTGCCGAGGCGCCGCCGGTAACGATGTCAACGCGTTCGAGCATGGACACGGGGATTGCTGTCACGTCGACGAGCCCGTTCGGATCGAAGCCGACGATCCGTTTGCCGTCCACGAGGACAAGCGTGCGCGGCGTCGTCAGGCCCCTGAGATCGACGGTCGATGTGCCGGAAGACCCGTTGTTGAGGTTGGAGCTGTTGCCGGAGAGAAACTGCGGCATCGCGCGCAGCGCCTGCTCGACGTCCACCGGCATCGTCAGTTCGAGTTCTTCGCTGTTGATCGTCGCGATGGGGCTGTTGGACGTGAAGCCGGGGCGCGGGATGCGCGATCCCGTGACGACGATGGTCTCGTCTTCCGGCGGCGGCGCTGTCGTCGCGGCGTCCTGGGCGAGCGCGGATCCCGAAAAGACGCTCGCGAGCGCGGCGGTCAGGAAGAGCATGGTGCGGCCCGAAGTCCGGCCTGAAGCGCCGGCGGCATCGTGGGCGAGGGGAGCAACGGGGGGCGTGTTGGAATTGGCGCGTGCGCGCATGACCTGTTCCTCACTTGTAGCGCCGCCGTGTGGCGGGCGATTGAAGGAATTCAAGAGGGCGTCACGGACGCTGGAACGCGCTCAGCGATGAAGGGTGCGAGTTTTCCGGCGATCACGGACTGGGCGCGACGAAAGGCCTGTATCCCGCGACCAGAAGCGCCCGGACCGTTGCATCCGGTCCGCACCATCGCGGACGAAGGCCGACCGCGCGACGGATACGCTTGACCAGCGCAAGGATTGTCCCGCTTACCGGGATCCTCGAATGGGCGATCCTGCGGCGCGTTCCGCCGGTGCGGCGATGGCTAGGCCCGGCGACCGTCTGACCGGGCGCCGCCCTGGTTCAGGAATTCGTCCAGCGCGGCGCGCGTTTTTCGGCGAAGGCGGTGACGCCTTCCCTGAAATCCTGCGTGCGCATGAGCCGTCCGAAGATCGCGTCATTGGCCTTCATGGCAGCTGCGAGGTTTTCGATCTCTTCGAGCTTGTTGAGCGCCTGCTTGGAGGCGCGCACGGCGGACGGCGAGTTCGCGAGGATCGCCCCGGCGAGTTCGAACGCTTTCGCGCGCGCGCCGCCCGCGGGCGTGACCGCGTTCACGACGCCGAGCGCGAGCGCCTCGTCGGCGGGAAAGTGACGCCCGGTGAGGATGAGTTCCGTGGCCGCCTTGCGCCCGACCTGGCGCGTCAGGCGTTGCACGCCGCCCGCCGCAGCGAAAAGCCCCACCTTCACTTCCGGCAAGGCGAAGCGGGCCTTTTCGTCGGCGACCGCGAGATCGCACGCGAGAACGATTTCAAGCCCGCCGCCCATCGCCACGCCGTTGACGGCGGCGATGATCGGCTTCTCGCGGTTGAAGCGGCTGCACAGCCCCGCGAAACCCGAAGCGGGCATGGTCATGTCAGCGCCCTTGGCCGTCGCCTTCAGGTCGTTGCCGCTGCAGAACGCGCGTTCACCCGCGCCGGTGACGATGGCGACCCAGAGATCGCCGTCGCGTTCGAACTCGTCCCAGATCTCGTGCAGCTCGAAATGCGCAGCGCTGTGCAGCGCGTTCATCTGGTCCGGCCGGTTGAGAATGACTTCCAGCACGTGATCATGACGCGCGACCTCCACGTGCCGGAAGGTCCGCGCCATGAACGCACCCTTGGCCTGCGCGCCGATCCTTTCCGCAGCGACGATGTAGTTCACGCCGGCTTCGCTGCGGACCGAGATGGTCCTGCCGATCGGATCGTCCTGCGCGAGCGCCTCTAGCGTCGCCCTGTGTCCGGTTTCCGCGCGTGCAAGGATGCGCCCCTCGGCGGTGCGCGCAACGACGTAGCCACGCTGCGGCGCGCCTTTCTGGTAGGTCACGGTGAAGGATTCGATCGTGACCTCCGTCGACTGGGCGAGAAGTGCGGGGCCCGGCGCCTTGTCGATCTTCGCCTGCAGATCGGCGCTCGACACCGCCTTCCAGTTTTCCACCGGCGTCGTCGAATACACGCCCGCTGCCTCCTTCGACAGAAAGCCGCCGTTGGCGAGGACAAGCCCGAATGCGCCGGGCTTTTCGCGCAAACGCTCCACGATCGTTGCGATCGCGTGCATCGAGTAGTTGTTCCCGGCGCCGCCGAAGAAGGGCAGGCCGCCGGTGACGGTCAGCTCCCGTTTGCGCCAGTCGACGCCCAGCGCTTCGGCGGCGATGAGCACCGCGCAGGGAAAGCAGCTGTAGAGATCGATGTCCGCCATCTCGGCGACTGATTTGCCCGCGGACTTCAGCGCACGCCCGAGCACAAGCTCCATCGCCCGCGAGCGCGAGAGGTCGGGCCTCTCGGTGACGTACGCGTCGCCCGCCTGCGCGTACCCGTGCAGATACACCCACTTCGAGGGATCGACCCCGGCGGCGCGCGCCTGCTCGACCGACGTGAGGACAAGCGCGGCGCCCTGGTTCACCGCATCCTGCGCCACATGCCATTTGAGATACGGGTCGGCGACCGCGTAGTTTTCCGCGGATGCAGTTTCGAGAAAGGCCGCGTCGCGCGCCTTCGGGAACTGCGCATAGGGGTTCGCCGCCGCCACCTTTGAAAAGCCCGCCCAGAGATCGGAGATCATCTGGCGATAGGCGTCGCGATCGAGGCCGAGCCGCGTTCGCAACGCGTGTTCGAAGATCGGATAGGTCTGTGTCGGAAAGCCGAGTCCGTTGGCGATCTCGTAATCGGACAGCAGGCGTTTGCCGAGACCACGATCCTCCAGGTCGCCGGAAGCAGGATGCGTCCAGTCCAGACGCGTGCGCGTCCGCGCGGCGACCTTCATCGCCGCGATCGCTTCCGCGCCGGCAAGCAGCACCGCCTTGGCGTCGCCGGAAAAAATGGCTTCCGCGAACTCGTTCACCAGAACCTGGGGCTGATCGCCGCCCACGTGCGAGTAGATGGCGCGGCGCACATTCAGTCCGAGTTCGGCGGCCAGCGCGCGCGGCGGGTTCGCGCACTGTGGGAAGGGCGCCTTCACGCCCGCGACGGAATCCAGGTTGGTGCGGACCACCGCAAGTACATCGATCAGTTCGGCGATCTTGCCTTCCGCGCCGGTGTCCCTGAGCGCATTGCGCGCGGCGTCGCGGCAAAGCGTGAGCGGGCTCGGCGCCCTGGCGGCGTCTGCGCCGTCCCAGTGATCGACGACTTGCCCAACGCCGATGAGGACGGGAGTGCGCGGTGCGATCGTCATGCCGGGTCCTGTTGTGTTTTCGCGGTGGTTCGTCGGTCAAACCGGGGGGCGGACCAGAAGGGCGCGTCCGCGTGCAGCGGTTCGACGCGGGATATAGCATCATGCATCGCGTCGGCGACAAACTTTGGAATGCTGCCGTTGCGTAAACACATTTGAGTGACGCGGGCCGATGGATTCCGCTGGCGACGGGCGGACGGTTCCGGATCGCACGACGCGCGCTGCCGCGTCGCATCCTTGTCCGAAATTTCCGCGACGCCCGCGCCGTTGACGTGCGCATGCCTCTCGCGGTCTCGACGAGCGCGATGGCGACCTGCTTTCCGGAACCCGGATCGGAATTGGCCAGAGGTTTCTGATTCTGCGCCCCGGGCCGGGAAGAGTGAGAGGAAAGGGGGGCGTCGAAGTCCAACGACGCCCGGAGGACGTTCATCTTGAGCCGCGAAACAGGGTCGCGACATGCGGCCGCAGGCGAAGTGTCCAGGAAACAAGCCATAAGGGAGCGATGTTGAGGGGCATGCGTTACCGTCGGTCCGGGATTTTCCGGACGCTCGCAGCGTTCGCGCTGATGGCGATGGTCGTGCGCGCGCTCGTGCCGGCCGGGTTCATGGTCGCGCCCGCCGGTCGCGGCGACTTCATCGGCCTCACACTCTGCTCGGATCAGGGCGCCGTCGCGGCTTTCATCAATCTTGAAACGGGAGCGGTCGTCGACGGCGACAAGCCACCCGGCCCGTCCGCGCCGGACGGCTCATCGGGTCACGACGCGCCGTGCATGTTCGCGTCCGTCGCGCTGCTCGCGACGCCGGAAGTCGCTACAGCGCCGTTCGTGGAACTCCGACCATTTGAAGTCGCATCGATTTTGGTCGTGCGCGCGGCGCCCGGCCGCGGCCTCGCCGCGCCGCCGCCCTGGTCCACAGGTCCCCCACTCACAGTCTGATCCCAACAAGCTGCGGCGGACACCCGTCGCTGAGCAGGCGTGCGCCGTGCGCCGCCGCGAGATCGTCTGTGAGATTTCATGTCGAGTTTTCCTGACAAAGCGCGCGCCCATTCTGGCGCGCTCCTCTTCTGGCAATGTGCGAATATCGCCCTGGCCACGCTGACGGGCTTCGTGCTCCGCGGTCCCGGCGGGGCGGGCTTCGGGTTCCTGCTGGGCTTTGCTTTCGTGCTCACACCAGCCGCCGCGGCGCACGCGCGCGCGATCGGCGGGCGCGCCTGGCGCATGGCGCAGCCGCGCGCGGCGACAGCGCTCCAGCGCGTCGCCAACTCCCTACCTGCGCTTCTACGCCGCTTGTCCGTCCGTCGGGAGCGCTCATGAGAGCCCCCGACCGCGAGCACATCTGGTTTGACGCGCGTGTCGCGCCAAATCGGACGATGAGCCGGCACGGCCTGGCTTTCACCTGCGTGGGCCTGCTCGCGCCGGCGATGACCTCGGGCGCTGTCATGATCGCCATGAAGGCCTGGCCCGCCGCAGTCTTCCTGGGCGGGGAGGCGCTGCTCGCCGTCCTCGCGCTCCACTGGTGCGCCAGACGACATCGCCCAGTTCGACGCGCAGGCCTCCTGGGATCTTGGACCCGCGCCGCTTTCCAGCTCGATCGTCAATCTTGCCGGCGAGCTGGGGCACGAGCCCTACCAGTATCTGGCGCGCGCCGTGGTCATTCCGACCCCGCAGAGATCAGCATGCCCGACCTTGCGGGCGGAATTCTGAGGAGAAGACGATGACAGACATGGATCGCAGAGCCGCCTTGGTAGCCGCCTTGCTTGCGCCCTTCGCAGCGTCGGCGTGTTCGCGCGCGCGGCCCAACGCCTCGTCCGGCGTTTCGACGCCGGAACAAGGGCCCGTCGTTCACGACATGCGCGACATGCCGGCCTCCTGGACGCAGGACAATCAGATCGCCATGCTCTGCTACCCGCGCATGACGATCCTGGATCTCATCGGGCCGCAGTACATGTTCGCATCGCTCATGGGCGCCAAGGTGCACCTGGTGGCGAAGACCCGGGATCCGATCACCAGCGATACCGGCGTCACGATGATCCCGACAGCCACTTTCGATGAGGTTCCCAAGGATCTTTCGGTGCTTTTCGCGCCCGGTGGAACCGACGGCGCGCTCGCCGCCATGCGGGATGAGGAGACGCGCGCCTTCATGGCGGATCGCGGCTCCCGGGCGACCTATGTGACGTCCGTCTGCACAGGGTCTCTCATCCTTGGCGCGGCGGGCTTGCTGCGTGGGTATCGGGCGACATCCCACTGGGCCGCGCTCGGTTCGCTCAAGGAATTCGGCGCGACGCCGGTCGACGCGCGTGTCGTGAAGGACCGCAACCGCGTAACCGGCGCGGGCGTCACCGCGGGCCTCGACTTCGGACTTCAGATGCTCGCCGAGATGCGTGACCGCACCTATGCCGAGGGCGTGCAGCTGATGTGCGAGTATGACCCTCATCCTCCGTTCAACGCGGGCTCGACCCACACCGCGCCATTGCACGTGAGAGCCATGATTCAGACCATGGTGGTGGGATTTCCCGGGCAGATCGGCGATGTGGCGCGTGAGATCGCCACATGACGCTTCGAATGAACTGGAGGCGCTGGATCGCTGACATCCACCTGTGGTTGAGCCTGTTGGTGGGGCTTCAGGTGCTGGCCTGGATGGTGAGCGGACTCTTCATGGTGAGCCAGCCCATCGAGCGTGTTCGCAGCGAACACCGCTTGGCGCAGACCGCGCCCGCGGATCTCGCTTCGCGCGGGCCGCTCATGGCGCCGGAATCGGTGATGGCGGCGGCGGACGCGCCGGTGCAACGACTTACGCTTGAGATGGTGGGCGGTCGCGTCGCATACGCCGTCGAAGCGGCCGACAAGACGAAGGCGCTGTTCGATGCGCGAAGCGGCGGGCGCATGTCGCCGATCGACGAAGATCTCGCACGGGAAGTCGCGGAAGCGGCAATCGTCGGTCATGTGCCTGTCGCGGCGGCACGTTTGATCGAATCGAACCCGCCGCTTGAGTATCGCGGCGCGTTGCCGGTCTGGCGGATCGATTTCGCCGACCGTGACAGGCTCTCTGTCTACGTCGACGCCAGTACGGGGCGCGTGGCGGGGCGCCGCTCAGACCTCTGGCGCACCTTCGATGTGATGTGGATGCTTCACATCATGGACTACAGCGAGCGCGAGAACTTCAACCACCCACTTCTGGTCGTCGTGACCGCGCTTGCTCTTCTCATGACGATCGCGGGTCTGGTACTCTTGGCGATCCGCCTGCCGTCGAGAGTTATCGGCAATTGACATGCCCCGCTTCTTCCGGCCGCGCTCAATTTTGGTTTCCGGAAAGCAGGTCAGGCGGGTCGGCCCAGGGGCGGGCGCGGTCAGGACCGCACAAGCCATGCGGTTGCGCACCGGCGCGCTCCGCGCGCCACCAATCCCGCCTCGGCGATCGTACGCACTGCAATGCGGATCTGGGGGCGTGAGTTCCCGGAGCCGCTTCCGATCCGGTTCCATCGGATCGGAGACGGCTCCAGGTTGTTGATTGGTCGCATTTTCTTCCGACGAACCGGGATCCACTTCGTCGGAAAATACTCTAGAGTTTGCCTCGGGCGCGAAGCTCCGCCGGCAGGTCGACCACGGTGTCGATGACCACGTCGGCGCCGGCCGCGAAAAGCTCGGCGCGCGCTGCGGCGAGGCGGTTCAGCCGCTCGGATTGGTCGAGCGCCAGATAGGCGCGGTGGTCCAGGCCGACGGCGTTTCCGCTCGCCGCCACGCCGACGGTAAAGCAGCCGGCGTTCTTGCCCTCGGCGATTCCGACCGGCGCATCGTCGACTTTCACCGCAGCGTTTGCGGGCCAGACACCCAGATCGGCGAGCGCTTTCCAGATCATGAATGGGGATGGCCGGCCGATCGATGTCTCCCCCGCGCAGACAACGACCTCCGGCGCGTAGCCTTGCGCCTGGGCGGCCACGATGATCGGCGCCATCATTTCGCGTGTGTATCCGGTCGTCGAACCCACGCGCACGCCTGCGGCGATCAGCTGTTCGAACACGCCTGCAACTCCGGGCACAAGCGTGCTGTGGGCCGCGCCTGCGTCACGCATCAGCGGGCCCAGGTTCTCAAAGATGCGGTCAATGTCGGCCTCTGTGGCCTGTGCGCCGTGAAGCGCGCGCCAGGCGTCCGCCACGCGCGGCGTCTTGAGCATGAAGATCACATGGTCGCGTTTCGCCAGGCCCATGCCCGCACGCACCTCCGCTTCGGTGACGGGCGCGCCCTCGGCCTCGAACGCATGTCGCATCGCCTCCACCGGCGCGCGGGAACCGAAATCGACCATGGTTCCCGCCCAGTCGAATATCACTGCGGTGCATTTCAAGGGAGCGGCCTTTCCGGACTTGGTCCAAAGAGTTCCAGGAGCGTTTCTTCAGCGATCGCGAAGGCGGTGGAGGCGCCGGTGCCGCTCGTCACCATGACGAGGCGAACACGAGGTTCCGGCGCTGCGCGGAACATGTCCTGTGCAGCCGAAGAATAGGTTCCGATCCAGCGCTCGCGGACGGGCGGCGCCGCGCCCACCGCGGCTTGCGCTTCCCGGAGCATGAGATCTTCAATCTCGCTCGCGGCGAACGGGTCGGGCGCGGCGCCGTAGTGGTGACTGTCGCCGACCACGAGCGAGCCATCGGCGCTCTGAACCGCGATAAGGTGAATGCCGTGCTCGAGTTCGCGGGGTTGCTCCTTGTCCAGTCGGTCCAGAAGGGGCGCGCTTTCAGGCAGGTCCGCATAGCCGCGATACCGCACGAGGCTGAGATCCGACATGATCGATCCCGGCAGCCGGAATCCCGGCGATTCGAGACGCAGCATCTGCAGCACGCAGCGCGTCACGGCGTACTTCGCAATCGTCTCGGGATAGAGCGTCGAGAGATCGTCTCCGGGGCACACCGCGATAGCCTCGGCGCGCACCGACCCGCGCGAGGTGGAGACCTCCGGGGCGCTCACGCCGTGCACCGCCGTCGAGAACCGGAACTCGACACCCCGGGATTCCAGCCATTGGATCAGGGCGGGAATGGCAAGTCGGCTTTCAACGCGCCGCTCGTGGGGACTCCAGAGCGCCGCGCTCAAGGAGTGGGGATTGAGATCGGGGTATTGGTTGCGCACCGCGGATCCGGCAAGCAACGCGCAGTCTTCGCCCATCTCGGTGGCGGCGAACGCCTCGATCACCGCGGCGGCTTCGGGACGGCGCGCCAACACCAGTAGCCCGCTGTGTTCAACGGCTATGCCGGCGCGCGACGCGACTTCCTGCCATACTTCGGCGGAACGCTTTGCGCGCGCCCATGTCTCGCCCCGCCGCTGGCCGGTCACGGTGACAAATCCGAAATTGCGGATGGAGGCCCCGATCGGGCGTGCATCGCGTTCGATCACGACGACCGATAGTCCCCGCCGCACCGCGGCGAGGGCGTGTCCGAGGCCGACAATGCCGGCGCCTACGACAGCAAGATGGTAGATCACATTCCCTCCATTCGCAGCGCCACTGTCGCGAATTCCACGAGAAGCCCGCGATAGGCTTCGAGCGGAGCGGTTTCCGCGGCTGCATCCTTGGCCCGATCGTCGATGCGTCGCAACGCCAATGCGTCCGGGGCGCCCGGAGACGTTTCAAACGCACGCGCTTCGACCTCGTTCATCGGACCGCCTTGCATGATGAGCGTCTCGCGCGAAGCGGCGGAAAGCACCGTGAGGTATCCCGGGTCGCGTGTCGCGAGGTAGCGCTTGGCGCAAACGTGGGCGCGGATCGGCCGCGCGATGGATGCTCCGAACCGGAGCTCGACCCAGTCAGCGCCGGTGACTTCATGTGCGCCGCCCAGCGCCCAGCCGATGTCATGCAGCAACGCGGACGCCGTCATCGACGCGCCGAGACCGGTCTGGCTGGCCAGCGCGGCGCACTGCAATGCGTGCGCCCGCAGGGTGACGCCTTCACCGTAGGTTTCGTCGCCGCTAGAGCCGGCGAGGACGGAGATCGCCGCTTCCGCGCGTGTTGCCGCTTCTCTTCGCTCGCGCACGGCGAGTTTGCTCAACAGGCCGTCCATGTCAGAGAAGCCCGGGCCTTTGATGCCGAAGGCCGCCGCCGCGGTCGCGTTCGGAAAATACGACGTCGTGAAGCATCATTGCATCTGTGTGGGGCAAAACCCGGACCGGCGCTCACGCCGGCCCGGGACATCGACGGGCCTTAGAAACCCATGGACAAGGTGAAGGACGCCGTCCGCGGCGAGCCGACGGTGTAGCGCTGCGTGAACTCGTCCAGGACGCCGCCGATATAGCGTTCGTCCGTGAGGTTGTTTACGGCCAGTCCAAGCTCGACGAAGGAGCCGAAGCTGCCTTCCCCGAGTTCGACGCGGTAGCGCGCCGAGAGATCCGCCAGCGTGTATGACGGAACAAACAACGCAGCGGTGTTCGCCGCGTCGCCCGGCGCCTCGCCGATGTGGCGGGCGCTGAGGCGGGCCGAGAACGGACCTCTCTCATAGCTGAGCGCGCCCGACAGGATGACATCCGGCGTGCCCGCCACCGTCGCTCCGGCCGGGACCGTCAGCGCGTTGCCGCCATAGCTCGCGGCGCGGAACGCGCTGGTGTACTCGGCGCTGACGAACGACGCGGCGACATAGGCGGTCAATGCCTCGGTGACGTCGAATTCAAGGCTGCCTTCGACACCCTTGGTTTCAATTCCGCCCTTGATGTTGAAATAGGTGCCGCCAGTGCCCGCGCTGTAGTTGATTCCTGGCGTGCCGACCGCGAAGTCGTTCGTCAGGAACACGATCGGCTCCTGATAGTCGTTGAAGTAGGCCGTGAGGCCGCCGCGGACGCGATCGCCGCGGAAACGCAGGCCGCCGTCGAAGTTTGACGAAACTTCCGGAGACAGGCTGGAAAGGTCTGTGCCTGTCTTTTCAAGCGCCCAGTCGCCGATGGCGCCGAAGTTCTTCGAATAGCCGCCGAAAACCTGCAACTGGTCGTTGAGATCGTAGACGAAGCCGATGGACGGCAGCAGTTCGTTCGAGTCGCTGTCAGCCTTGAGACGGCGGGTCGAAACCTGCACGCCAGCGGCGTCGAACTGGTTCAGGACCGATGCGCTGGACGGCGCTTCCACCGATGTGCCTTCGATGTCCACCAGGTAGTGCTGGAGGCCGACGCTGACGAGCAGGCGGTCTGTCACGTTCCAGTCGTCGGCGATGTAGAACTTCCACAGATCGGTCTTGAAGTTCTGTTCGAAGTCGCGGCGGTAGATGCCGCCAACGCCGACCGGGCCCTGACGGATGTCGGAATAGGCGCGCCAGGCGCGCCCAAAATCACGGTCGAGGTTCTCGTACCAGGCGCCGACGCGCACCGTGTGATTGCCGATCTCGGCGCGGCCGTTCGCCACGAAGCCAAGGCGTTTGTGGTAGTAAAGGCTGGTCCGGTACGATTGGGCCGATGAGCACAGCGGCAAACCGGCTGCGTTCAGGCGCAGGCTGTTGTCGGTGTTGAAGCAATCGGAAGACCGCACGGTGGTGGTTCCATCGAGCGCGATGTAGGTGCGCTCGGTCGCGACGCCGCCCGCGATGCTGTACGGTTGAACGCCAAAGCCGCCGGCGTTGACGCGGGTGGCCCGGGCGCTGGAGGATACTTCGACGCCGCCGAACTGGACCTGACGGTTGACGCCGCCCACGTTGATGAAGCGCGGCCGGATCGCGGGCGGCAGAAATTCGCCGACACCTTCGTTGCGCTGGAAGTACGGGGTTATGTCGAACGACACCGCGTCGTTGAGTTCAACTTCAACCTTGGCGTAGCCGAGCGTGTTCTCCCGGACCGCCGCCCATTCATCGGCCCAGTATTCGTTGGCGGCCGCATCGGCGGTGTTGAACGTCGCGGTGGACCCGTCCTCATTGAAGCCGGTATTGTTGATGAAGGCGCGCGTGGATTCGATGATGGGATCGTCATCGCTGTCGTTGAACGACCCGTACAGCGTGAGGGTCAGGGGACCAAACTCGCTGACCGACTTGCCAGCGAGTGCGAACTGCTCGATCGCCGCCGGCGTCGAGCCATTGTGGGGCCAGAGCGGAGCTTCGAGATTGGCGACCGACACGAACGCACGCGTGTTGCCAAACATTTCGCCCGTATCGTAACGGCCGAAGAAACGCGTGCTGTTGAAGCTGCCGAACGTGGCGCGAACGAGGCCGCCGTTTTCTTCTCCAGGATCGCGGCTGTGGTAGGCGATCGTGCCGCCAAGCGCCGCCGCCGCCGGTGAACCGACGTCCGCCGTACCCTGGTTCACCTGAATGCGCGAAACGTCTTCAGACAGGATGAACTTCTGCGCCGGTGCGCCGCCCAGGTAGTAGGACGCGTTGAAAAGCGGCACGCCGTCCAGCGTCTGGCCGATCTTCGAGTTCCGCAAGTTGACTTCAAAGCCACGAATGTTGATCGCGTAGGACCAGGGATCGTTGTTGAACGAGTCCGAACCACGGACCAGAACGCCGGGAACGAGTCGGATCGCGTCGACGACGTTTTGCGCCGCCGGCAGGGCTGCGATCTGGTCGGCGCCGACGACCGAGTTGCCCCGCGCAACCCGTTCGCCGACAACAACAAGCTCCTCGGCGGACGTCTCGGGCGCTTCTTGCGCATGGGCCGCGCATGCGCCGAACAACGACAGAAGCGATGCCCCGAACATCGCATTGTATTTGATTCCCATGTTGATACCCCATCAACTGCGCCGTGCGCTCACCGCAGGCGTATATGTTCAAGGCTCCTCCCACGGGGAACGACGTCTTTCCAGCGCGGCCTTCCTATGCCGGACATAGGCAGGTCATGCCGGATGTCGTTGAAGTTTCGCGAGACCGTCGTTTCCTTGTCATTGTTTCTTCAGAAGCATGTTCGTCTGGGGCTCAGTCGGGACAGCAGGGCGCGATGCGGGTAAACCATCAGCACTTGCGCTCTTTTCATGTTGTCGCGCAGGAAGGCAGCATCAGTCGCGCCGCGCGCCGGCTGGGCGTGGCCCAACCGACCTTGTCCCAGCAGATTCGCGCGCTTGAAATTCGCCATCGTGTCGCTCTTTTCGACGGGAGGAAGCAGCCGCTCCAGCTCACCGAAGCGGGACGGCGCCTGCATGCGCTCACGGGACGCCTTTTCGCGATTTCCGACGAGGTGGAAACGATGATGAACGCCGGCATCGAGGGCAAGCTGTCCATGATCAGGCTCGGATCCGATTCACCGGTATACGCGGCGAGACTCGTGGCGAAGTTCGCCGAACACAATCCAGACGGACCGATGAGCGTTCGGATCGGCAACGCGGCGGAGGTGGTGCAATGGTTGCGCGACGGGCATATCGACGCCGCGATCGGCAGCGACCCTCCCGGCGACAACGCGCTCGACTATCTCCCACTCTATCACGACCGCCTCGCGGCGGCGGCGCCGGCCATGCACCCGCTGGCGGCGAATGCCCGCGTCATGATCGAAGATCTCGCCGAGGAATCGCTCCTCCTGCGCGAGGCGACGTCGCGCACGCGTCTTTCCATTGAGCGGCTCATCGAGGTCACGGGACTGACGCCGCGACGGGTCATAGAATTCCATACCCGTGAGGCGATCCGCGAGGCGATTGCGCTCGGACTGGGCGTGAGCCTCTTCTATTCGTCAGAGTGTCCGCCTGACCCACGTATTGCGTACCGGCCCGTGGACGCGTCCGTGCCGATGCCGACCTTCATGGGCTATCTGCTTTGCATTGCCGACAAGCGCCGCACGGTCGCCATGCGCGCGCTTTTCGACGCCGCCGCGGAATTGGCGGATCTCAGTCCTCTGCCGCTCTAGAAACATCGGGACCAGACCGTGACAGATCTCGCACACCGGCGCCGCGATGCGCTCGTCGTCGTCCTGCTGGGCGGCGCAGCTTCGTTCAGCGCGTACTTCGCGATGTACGCGTTCCGCAAGCCGTTCACGGCCGCTACCTTCGATTCACCGGACGGGTGGACGGTCGCACTCAACTTCAAGATTGCGCTCGTGATTTCACAGGTGCTTGGCTATGCGCTCTCAAAAGCGATTGGCATCAAGGTGATCGCCGAACTCGGTCGCAAGGGTCGAGGCGCGACGATTGTCGGGCTGATCCTGGCGGCGTGGGCGTCGCTTCTCGTCTTTGCGGTGGCGCCGACGCCGTTCAAGGTGGTCGCGCTCTTCTTCAACGGTCTGCCTCTGGGCCTGATCTGGGGACTTGTCTTCAGCTACCTTGAAGGCCGTCGCACGACCGAACTGCTGGGCGCGATCCTGTGCGCAAGTTTTATCCTGTCGTCGGGCGTCGTGAAGAGCGTGGGCGCGTGGACGATGCGGTCGTGGGGCATATCGGAGTACTGGATGCCCGCGACAACCGGCGCTCTCTTCTTTCCGGTGCTGGCGCTCTCGGTATGGGGATTGACGCTTCTGCCGTCTCCATCGGCGCAGGATGAAAGCTTGCGCATGCGGCGCATGCCCATGGACAGCGCGGCGCGCGGGCGTTTCCTGCAACAGTTCGGAGGAGGTCTTGCCCTGCTCATCGCCGCCTATGTTCTCTTCACTGCGTTCCGCGACTTTCGCGACAACTTTGCCGCGGAACTCTGGCGCGCCATGGGTCGCGAAGATGAAGCGGGCGTGTTCAGCGTGAGCGAGGCGCCGGTGGCGCTGGTCGCACTGGCGGCGCTCGCGGCGATGATGCTCATCCGTTCCAACCGCGCGGCGTTCTTCATTACCCACGCCATGATGGTCGCGGGCGCTGCGACCATCGGCCTGTCGACGCTGGCATTCCAGGCGGGACTACTCGACGGCCTCGTGTGGATGATCGCGATCGGCGCCGGGCTCTATGTCTGCTACACGCCGTTCAACGCGGTGCTGTTCGAGCGCCTGATCGCGGCGTCGCGGCAGGTCGGCACCGCCGGCTTCCTGATTTATCTCGCCGACACGTGCGGCTACGCGGGCTCAATCGGGCTGCTGCTGTACAGGAATTTCGGCGCGGTTGAGCTTGACTGGCTTACCTTCTTCATCAACGGCGCCTATGTCTGTTCGCTCGCGAGCATGGCGCTTGTGCTCGGCTCGGCGTTCGTCTTTTCGCGCCGCCTGAATCCAGAGGATACAGCGCCGGCGACGCCGCGGGACATGCCTGCGCTCTCGCGATGATCTGGCAGTCTGGCGCACGCCATGGCGCGGAAGTCGTCACCGTGGAAGGGAACAGAGCGGCGGCGATCCCCGCGAGGATTGCGAGATCGCATGGAGCACGGCCATCGCGGGTTGGGGCTTGGTTGGCTGTTGAAAAAGGCCAGTGTCGACTGGATCGAATGCTGATGCTTTCGCGTCGGGCGGGGGACTTGTGATGCGCGGTGCGGACGGGCGACCCTCGATCCCGCCGCAGATGCTTTTGCGCGCCATGTTGTTGCTGGCGTTCCACTCGATCCGCTCGCAGCGCCGGCTGGTGGAGCGCATGGAAGACGATCTCCTGTTCCGCTGGTTTGCTTGTCTGGGCGTGGACGATCCGGTGTGGGACGCTTCGGTCTTTTCCAAGAACCGGGACCGGCTGCTCGACGGCGAGATGCCGCAAAATTTCCGGCCGCCGTAGCGTACGGCAAGCGTGTGCGGCGGCTTTCGCCCAGCGATTGTAGGCGGCCGTGTACGGGCCGTAGCGTTCCGGCAGATCGCGCCACGGAGGACCTGTGCGCGGGATGAAGAATATCGCCTTCAGCACGCGCCGGTCGTCCACCCGCGCCACGCCGCGCGGCTAGAGCCGTTTCCGATCCGATGGGATCGGATCGGGGCTCCAGGTTGTTGGTTGGTCGCATTTTCTTCCGACGAACCGGGATCCACTTCGTCGGAATACTCTAGTTCTGCGGCATGGGCCTGATCAGACCCCATTGCTTGCCGCTCAGATCGAGCCGCGCCATGATTTCCTCCTTCAAGGAAAGGAATCTAGCGCTCGGGGCGCTTCTGAATCCCCTTTATGGGCGCAGGATTTTTGGCTAGCGGTTCGGCGCGCGCGGTGGTACGGCGCGGCGACATGGCGATGCGGCGTAGGTCAGGCATGCTGACCGCGGCGAAGTAATATTTCTGGGCTCGGGCGACGGAATTAGCCGCCGCGTTCGTTCAAGGCCCCTAGGGAGGCCTCGAATGTTGCGTTCACTTTGCGTATGGCTGGCCGCACTTGCGCTTGCCGCCTTTGGCGGCGGGGGCTCGGGCGGCGAAACACTGGCGTCGCGCATGGTGTCGAAGGGGATTTTCTCGGGCCTTGCCGCTATTTCCGCGACGCTCGGCGGAGCGCCCTTGCCCCCCTCGCCGATCACTCAACGCGCCAATCAAATCGTGACCGGACCGTTGCCGCAAATCAGCGCGGCGAGGACCTTGGTCGTCGGCGTGGCCTCGTGAACGCGCGCATGCCGCGCTGCGCGGCGCCGTCCCGACGCGCGCTCTTGCTTTCCTGCGTCGCGCTTGTGGCTGGGTGCGGGGGCGGCGGCGGTACGGAAGCGCCATCTACATCGCCACCACCATCGCCACCATCGCCACCGCCGCCGCCACCTCCTCCTCCGCCGCTGCCGCCGCCCGCATCGTGCCCCGCGCTG
Source organism: uncultured Caulobacteraceae bacterium (assembly GCA_964530695.1). GTDB lineage: Bacteria > Pseudomonadota > Alphaproteobacteria > Caulobacterales > Aquidulcibacteraceae > VFBF01. The sequence continues at coordinate 15,413 of CAZGYQ010000021.1, read as the reverse complement.
CAATCCGGCGTGGACATCTTCCCAGGCACAGGAAGTGCGCGAAACTGTGTGGAGGCGACATCGCCTCTGACGGAGGCTTACGCCTCCGGCGCCGATCACATGCTGGATCTCTACAGGCCGACCAGCATCGCAGGACCGTTCCCGACAGTGGTGTGGATTCATGGGGGCGGCTGGCAAAGCGGATCCCGCGCCGACGTCAACCAGGCGCTCCGGTTGGTGTGCCGCGGCTTCGCCGTCGCCTCGATCGACTATCGGTTGAGCGGAAGCGCGATCTTCCCGGCGCAGATCCATGATGTGAAGGCCGCGATCCGATACCTGCGCGCCAATGCAGGGCGACTGAATCTCAGTCCCGACCGTTTTGCGACCTTCGGCAGTTCAGCCGGCGGACACCTTGCGGTATTGGCGGCTACCAGTGCAGGCGTGTCCGCGCTTGAAGACTTGTCGTTGGGAAACCCAGGCGTTTCGAGCGCCGTTCAGGCCGCCGTGGATTGGTATGGTCCCACCAATTTCTCGCAAATGGATTCCCAATTGCTGGCGCAGGGTTGTGCGCCCGGAGCAGCAAACCACAGCGCCGCTACTTCGGCCGAGAGCAGGTTGGTCGGCTGCACGGTTGGCGATTCGTCATGCTCGGCGGCGGTGAGCGCGGCCAACCCGATCACATATGTCGGCGCCAACACCCCGCCCATCATGATCCTGCACGGCACGATGGATTGCACGGTGCCGATAGGTCAGAGCGATCTCTTGAAAGCTGCGATGGACGCCGCTGGGCGTTGCGCGATTCGCCGCGATCTCTCCGGCGCCGGTCACGGCGGTCCAGAATGGCTGACGTCGCCGCCGCAAGACGCTGTGGCCGAGTTCCTTGAAAACGTGTTGCGCTGAGCCACGCACGATGAGCGATCCTCAAATCCGCCGACGCGCGTTGTTGGCCGCCGTGACCGGCGCCTTGGCCGCCTGCGGCGGGGGCGGCGGTTCAGGAGCGCCTCCACCGCCACCGCCACCGCCACCTCCGCCTCCACCGCCACCGCCACCGCCACCTCCGCCGCCCTCGTCGGCGCGCCCGCAGGCCGGCGTTTTGTTCTACGCAAATTTCGGCAATGAGGATGAAACGCGGGTGCTGGCCAATCCCTCGGTCGTGGGCGCTCTATTCCAAATCTATTGGAGCGAGTTCGAGCCTGGGCGCGGCGATCTGCGCTGGGCGCAACTGGACGATTTCATCGCCCGCTGGCGCAATGCCGGCAAGAAGGTGGCGCTGCGCATCCTCTGGTCGAGCAGCGGCTATTGGCCTGACCCCGCCGCAACCCGTCCGACGCCGCAGTGGGTGTGGGACGCGGGGGCGAAGTTCGCTTATCATGCTTTGAGCGACACCCAGATTCCGCTGTTCTGGGATCCGGTTTATCTGCAGCACGCCATGGCGTTCCTGGACGCGGTCGCGGCACGTTACGATGCCAATCCCGATGTGATCTTCATCGACGTTACGCCCGGGGCGGAGACGAATCCCTATCGCCTGGGCACGATCGATGAAATCGATCCCGGCTTCCGCAACGTGTTCCGTCAAACGCCGGCCAGCGACGGCGCGCTTTACACCAGTGAGCGCTGGCTGGCGGCCCTGGAGGCCTATATCAGTGCCGTGAAATCGCGCTTTCCTACCTTGCCAACGCTGATCACGCTCAATCGCGCCGGCTTGCCCGATGAGCCGAGCCGGCTTGCGGAGGTTGGGGCTTTCGCCTTGGGATTCGGCCATTGGCTGGGGCAGAACAACCTTAAAGGCGCGTCGTTTTCCACCTCGTCATCGTCAGCCATGTGGCTCGACTGGGGCGCGCGCACGCGGCTCTGCTTTGAGATGCTCGCCGCCACAGGCGCGGAGGTGGGCACGATGACCGAAGTTGTGGATGCGGCGCTGCGCATCCCGCTCGATTTCGCCAATGTCTATGCGACTGACGTGGTGCGCGCCACTTCTGGAACCTCCACCTACAATCCCGATTGGGACGCTGCGCTGCGGCGCGCCGCAGCGAACCTGGGCAGATGAAGCGGCGCCCTACGTGGAGGCCCGGGCGGTGATCCTCCCTCGAAAAAGTCGGCGAGGTCTACGCGTTCCGCCGCTCGGCCTCGGCAGGTGAGATATCGCCGAGTGCAGAGTGAAGCCGGTGTGGATTGCAGACGCCTTCGATGAAGGCGAACATGTCCCTGCGGGCCTCGTCTTTCGTGGCGCATTCTGTTCGACAGGCGCGCTCGGTCCCGAGCGTGCGCCAGAAGCTTTCCATGGCCGCATTGTCGCGGGTAACCGCCCTGCGGCTCATGGAAGCCACGGCGCCAACCTTGTCCAGCTCGATCCGGAAAGCTTCGCAAGCATGTTGCACGCCGCGATCCGCGCGATGGATGTGCCCCGGGGCCCAGCCTCTGGCGGCGGACCGCCATCAGCCTGGCGGCGATGACGATCTCCGCGTGCAAGTCTCTCGCGCATCGCCCAGCCGGCGATTTTCCGGGTGCACAGATTCATGATCGCCGCGAGATGGAGCCAGCCCTCTGCAGTGTGCACGCAAGTGATGTCGGCGACCCAGACCGCGTTCGACGCGGGCGCGGAGAAGTTGCGTTGCAGCAGATTGGGCGCGACCGGCAGGGTGTGATCGCTGTCGGTGGTGCGCGCTCGGCGTTCGCGATCGACCGCGCCCGAAGCCCATGGGCGTGCAGCAACGCTCGATGCGGGACTTTCCGGCAAGCCGGCCATGAGCGCGGCGAATAGCGGCTTCCAAGCCTATTCTCCGCCCCGAGACTGTTGCAGAGGGCAGCGACCGGAAAAAATAGGCGCAGGTCATCTTCGATGATGCGGAAGGCCTCTCTTTTGACCTCCCAGGATCAGCGCCGCCTTTTTTCAATATGTCGCGCTCCATCCGCAGCCGCTCATTCTCGCGGCGCAGCTGCGCGATCTCGCCGGCCTCGTCGGCGAACGACGGCCCGGCGGCTGGCGCGAACCGAGGCGCGACAGGCGAAGGCGCGGCGCCCGCGCCGAACTGACCGATCCAGTGGCGCGGCGCCGTCTCATTGATTTCATGGCGCACCCGACAGGATTCGAACCTGTGACCTCTGCCTTCGGAGGGCAGCGCTCTATCCAGCTGAGCTACGGGTGCGGGAAGGGGCGCTTTCTACCGGAGGGCGCGGGCCGGCGCAATCTGGCGGCGCGGGCAATCTCCCGGCATGGTGGAGCGATGAAGCTCCCGACTTTCTGCGCCGCCATCGTCGCGACCGTGCTGCTGGCCGCCTGCGCGCCGCGGTCGTCCGGCCCGGCGCTCTGGCGCCTGAGCGACGCCGACAGCGAGATCTGGCTTCTGGGCACGGTCCACGTCCTGCCGCGCGGGGTGCAGTGGCGCACGGCGCGCATCGATGCGGCCTTCAACGCCGCAGAGGTCGTCTGGTTCGAGGCGCGCACCGACGAGGCCGCCGCCGCGGAGATCGGCGAACTCGTGGGCCGGCTCGGCGCCAATCCGCCGGGGGTGACGCTGTCGTCGCTGCTCACGGCCGAGGAGCAGGCCCGCTTCGCGCGCGTCGCGAAGTCCGTGGGCGTCGAGCCCGCCTCGCTCGAGCCGGCGCGGCCGTGGATCGCGGCGCTGCAGCTGTCGCTCGCGCTGCTGACCAGGCAGGGGGCCGATCCCGATTCCGGCGTCGAGACGGCGCTCGAGGCCGACGCCGCGCGCCGCGGCAAGAAGACCGCGTATTTCGAGAGCGCCGCGCTGCAGATGCACATCTTCGCCGACCTGCCGCCCGGGGCGGAAAAGCGCTTCCTCCTCGCCACCCTGCGCCAGATCGAGGAGGAGGCCGACACCACCGACGAGATGGACCGGCTGTGGGCGAATGGGCGCGTCGACGAACTGGGAAGGCTGCTGCAGCGGCAGATCGACGAGGCGGGGCCGGAGGTCGCGGATGCGCTCATCCACAGGCGCAACGCGGCGTGGACGGCGGAGATCGATCGCATGATGGCCGGCAAGGGGCGCGTCTTCATCGCCGTCGGCACGGCGCATCTCACCGGGCCGGGCGGCGTGCCGGCGCTGCTGCGCGCGAAGGGCTACGACGTCGAGGGACCTTAACGCAAAGCCCGTATCGCCGCGCGTGCGAGACCATCGGCGCGCTCGTTCATCGGGTCGCCGTTGTGGCCGCGCACCCATTTCCATTCGATCCTGTGCTTGCCCGCCGCCGCATCGAGGCGCTGCCAGAGATCGACGTTCTTCACCGGCTCCCGCGAGGCCGTGCGCCAGCCGTTCTTCTTCCAGCCGTGGATCCACTGCGTCAGCCCGTTCTTCACGTACTGGCTGTCGGTGTGCAGCGTGGCGGCCGCGCCGTCGGGCAGGTATTCGAGCGCCGAAATCGCGCCCATGAGCTCCATGCGGTTGTTGGTGGTGGGGCTCTCGCCGCCCGACAGCTCCACTTCGCCGTCGGGCAGTTTCATGACCGCGCCCCAGCCGCCCGGGCCGGGGTTTCCGCTGCAGGCGCCGTCCGTCCAGATTTCGATTCGGTGTGTCATGGAGCGCGTATAGCGCAGGCGGCGCGGGCGAGGGAAAGGGGGCATCGCCCGGTTGGTCGCGCGCCCGACACGCTGTACGCAATCTTAAGCCTTGTCCCAGCAGGAAGCAGCGATGCGCCACGCCCTGAAACTGCACCCGGACTCCCGTTGCGCGGCGGTGGCCGGCATCGACGTGGAGGTTGCGCGACCGCGCGCGGGCGTGCTGGCGCTGCGTTATGAGGTGCGTGGGGACATCGGCGCGCTGCGGCTGGCGCCAGTCGCGGCGCCCGAGCGCGCTGATGAACTCTGGCGCCACACCTGCTTCGAGGCGTTCGTCAGCGACGGCGCCGGCTATCACGAGTTCAATTTCGCGCCGTCGACGCAATGGGCGGCCTACAGCTTCGACGGCTATCGCGCCGGCATGCGCAACGCCGACAATTTCAGTTCGCCGCGCATCGAGGTGCGCGCGGCCGAAGACCGCCTCGAACTCTCCGTCGAACTCGACGTGCCGGACGAAATCACCGGCCGCCTCGGCCTCACGGCGGTGATCGAGGAAACGGACGGCGCCGTCTCCTACTGGGCGCTCACGCATCCGCCGGGGCGGCCGGACTTCCATCACGCCGACGGCTTTGTTCTCGATATCACTGCAACGGACATCCCATGAAATTCGGCCTCGACCGTCTCCTCGCCGATCCCGCCCTGCGCGCGCCGCTCGCCGGCAAGCGCGTGGCGCTGCTCGCGCATCCGGCGTCCGTCACGCAGGATCTCACTCACGCGCTCGATGCGTTGGCCGCGTGCAAGGACATCCGCGTCACCGCCGCGTTCGGCCCGCAGCACGGCATGCGCGGCGACAAGCAGGACAACATGGTGGAAAGCGCCGATTTCACCGATCCGGTCCACGGCGTGCCGGTGTTCAGTCTCTACGGCGAGGGCAGGCGCCCCACCGGCCAGATGATGGGCACGTTCGATGTCGTGCTGATCGACATGCAGGATCTCGGCTGCCGCATCTACACGTTCATCACGACGCTGCTCTACATGCTCGAAGCGGCGGCGAAGGACGGCAAGGAAGTCTGGGTGCTCGACCGGCCCAATCCCGCGGGGCGGCCCGTGGAAGGGCTCACGTTGCGCAGCGGGTGGGAGAGCTTCGTCGGCGCGGGGCCGATGCCGATGCGCCACGGGCTGACGCTCGGCGAACTCGGCCTGTGGTTCATCGATCACTTCAAGCTGAAGGTGAAATACCGCGTCATCGAGATGGAAGGCTGGAAGCCCGACGCGGCGCCCGGCTACGGCTGGCCGCTCGGCGAACGCACCTGGATCAACCCGAGCCCCAATGCGCCGAACGTGTTCATGGCGCGCGCGTATGCGGGCACGGTGATGCTCGAGGGCGCGACGCTTTCGGAAGGACGCGGCACGACGCGACCGCTCGAACTGTTCGGCGCGCCGGACATCGACGCGCGCGCGGTGATCGCAGAGATGCGCGCGTTCGCGCCGCAATGGCTCAACGGATGCCGCCTGCGCGACTGCTGGTTCGAGCCGACCTTCCACAAGCATGTGAAGCAACTCTGCAGCGGCGTGCAGATCCACGTGGAAGATCCGAGCTATGACCACGAAGCTTTCAAGCCGTGGCGCGTGCAGGCGCTCGGCTTCAAGGCGATCCGGCGCCTCTATCCCGCCTACGATCTCTGGCGCGATTTTCCCTACGAGTACGAACTCGGCAAGCTCGCCATCGACGTCATCAACGGTGGGCCGCTGCTGCGCGAGTGGGTGGATGATCCCGCGACGACGGCGGATGATCTCGACGCCATCACCGCGCCGGACGAGCAGGCGTGGGTAAACGAGCGGCGGAAACATCTGCTCTATTGAGCGCCCGAAATATGAGGTAATATGCGGCGGCTGGGAGACGAGAATGACTGACGCCGCCATGCAGCGCATGACCGCCGACGAGTTTCTGGACTGGTGCCTCGCGCCCGAGCGCGCCGATGAGACGTGGGAATTCGTGGACGGTTTTCCCGTCGAGATGATGACGGGCACGACCGACCGGCATGACCAGATCGTGGTCAACCTCATCGCCGCACTCGTCCCGCGCCTTCGCGGCGGCCCTTGCGCGCCGCGTACCGCCGATCAGGCCATCAAGACTATGAAGGACAGGCGGGTCAGGCGGGCGGATGTCCTCGTCGATTGCGGTCCGCGCGACCCCAAGGGGCTGTTCTCCAGGACGCCGACGGTGGTGTTTGAAGTCCTGTCGCCAAGCACGGCCAACCTCGACCGCTCCACCAAGGTGCAGGAGTATCAGGGGCTGGCGACGGTGAAGCATGTGGCGCTGCTCGATCAGGAGGCGCACCGTGTCTGGCTCTACAGCCGCGCTGCCAACGATGCGTGGACCACGCGCGAGATCGAAGGTCTGAGCGAAGCGCTGCCGCTGTCTGGCCTCGGTATCGATCTGCCGATGGCGGAGATTTACGCGGACGTGGTGTTCGAGGACTGAAAGAGCGGCGGAAGAATTTATTCTATTAAGTGCAGTAGTCGGAGAGCAGGACCGCGCACCTCCCGGTGCGCATCCGTTGTTGAATTCAAACGCCGGCGTCCGGTCGTTCGCTCCGCTGCGCACCGGGAGGTGCGCGGTCCTGCTTAGCTGATATCGAGACTGGCAGGTCCGTTAGCCGATTTTTCTGACTAGCTTCACAACCAGTCGAGATGCCTGAGCAACGATCCACCACGCCAGGCCAGCGCCCATTCCAAGAACAGTCGCGACTGGCGCGGCGCTCAAGGCGGCATCGAACCCCTGCGGAATTGGATCGAAGTCGCAGCAGGTGGGGTTCGACATCGACGAAAATAGCGGCGGCGCAAAAATAAGTGCCGCAATCAAGCCCAGCCCGGCGCCCATGGCGACGGACACAGCCAGCGAACGCCAAAGGCGTGGTGGCCGGTCTCGCTTCTCACCCCCCATAATCCCCAACCCCCTTCGCGCTGCGATGGAAGCCGAGCTTGTCGGCATACTCCAGTGGATCCTTCGGGCGCACGAGCGCGCCGGGCGGCGTTTCGGCCCAGTCGGCGAGGCGGGTGGCGAAGAAGCGCAAGGCCGCGCCGCGAGCGAGCAGGGGGAGCGCGTCGCGTTCTTGCGTCGACAGCTTGCGCACGCTCTCGTAGCCGCCGATCAGCGCCTGGCCTTTGGTGAGATTGAACGCGCCGCGCGGCTCGAAGCACCAGGCGTTGAGGCACACGGCGAGATCGTAGGCGAGCGCGTCGGCGCACGCGAAATAGAAGTCGATCAGGCCCTTCGCCGCGTCGCCGAGGAAGAGCGTGTTGTCGGGGAAAAGATCGGCGTGGATGACGCCTTGCGGCAAGCCGCGCGGCCATGATCTCTCGACGACGGCTAGGTCGGCCTCCACCGCATCGGCAAGTCCGGGCCGCAATTGCTCCGCCAGCGCGCGGCGCGGCCGTATCAGCGGCCCCCATGCGTCCACCGAAAGCGCATTCGCGCGCGCGCCCGGAAAATCCTGGAGCGCCAGATGCATCTCCGCGAGCTTCACGCCGATGGCGCGGCACTGCGTGACGTTGGGCCGCTTTGGCGACACGCCGGTGAGAAACGTGATGATCGCGCACGCTTTGCCGTGGACGTCGCTCAGCAGTTCGCCCTTGCGCGTGCGCATGGGACGCGGCGCCGGCACGCCCTTCGCCGCGAGCCGCTCCATCACGTCCATGAAGAACGGCAGGTCCGCGCGCTTGGTGCGCTTTTCAAAGATGGTGAGAATGAAGCGCCCGGCTTGCGTCTCCAGCAGGAAGTTCGAATTCTCCACGCCCTCCGCAATGCCCTTCAGCGCCAGCGGCTGGCCGAGGTCGTAGGCGGCGATGAGGGCCGCGAGGTCTTCGTCGGAGAGATCGGTGTAGACGGCCATGGCGGATGATTATGCGCTTCGTTGCGTTTCGTCACGGTAGACGGGAGCGCGCGCCTTCAGGCGCGCCAGGTCGCGGGAAAGTTTGCGGGCCTGAAGGCCCGCGCTCCCTTCTGTCGCGCGTGTCACGACGGCCCATCGATCCCGAGTATCGTGCGATCCTCGCCCAGCCGCACGACCCACTCCGCGCGCCGTCCACCGGCGAGCATGTGGCGCGTGATGCGCTCGTAGTACTGCACGAAGCGGGCGATGTTGGTCTTCACCTCTGGCGGCACGGCGTCGATGGCGAGCTTGCGCAAGCTGGCCTCCTGCTCGAGCCGCCAGTGCGGCACGACGTCGAAGGACGGCGCGGCGATGTGGATGAAGAGATCGAAGCGGCCGAAGAAATCGGCGTAGGCGCCTTCCAGCTGCGCGTTGGCGTAGGCGCGCCATGCGCCGTTTTCGTCCTCGTCGAGTTCGAGATCGTTGACCGGCATTTCGAGCGCTTCGGCGGGCTCGGGCGTGGCGCCCATGCACCAGCCGTCTACCAGCACCACGTTCGCGGTGCCCTTGAACACCGGCCATTCGTTCGCCGGCACGCGGCGGTCTTCGAGCTTGTCGAAGCGCGGCAGCGGCGTCATGTCTTGCGCGCGCGCGTCCTTGAGTTTCACCAGCGTGCGCTTGCCGAGTTCGAGATCGTGCGATCCCGGGGGCCCGCGCACCTTGAACAGCGGCGAGACGTTGGCGGCGAGCGCCTTCCTTTCCGCGGTGGCGAGATAGATGTCGTCGAGCGAGAAGTGCGCCACGCGCGGATTGCCCGCCGCGAACGCCTTGCAGGCGGTGGTTTTTCCGCACCCTTGCGCGCCGGACACCGCGATGCGCACGGGGCGTTTGAGTTCGAGGATGAGCTCGCGCGAGACCATGTCGATCAGCGTCGCGATCTCTGTTGCTGTGGAGTGCACCGCCATATCTAACTTTCAGTCATTCCGGGGCGCGCGCAGCGCGAACCCGGAACCCAGGGGACCGGGCGAGCTTGAA